>JAOJYB010000001.1 GCA_028242535.1 Candidatus Nitrosopelagicus sp.
AAGGAGAGAATGTTAAAGATTGGCATGCAATTGCTGCAGCATTGATTTCAAATGGAAGATATGAAGAAGCTATCAAATATTATGATCATATTTTAGAAATCAATCCAGATGATCAAAAGGCATTATTAAACAAAGGTTCAGTGTTGAAAGATTTAGAGAGATATGAAGAAGCTATCAAATATTATGATAAAATTTTAGAAATCAATCCAAATAATGCAAAAGCATTAGCAAACAAAGGGATTGCATTTGCATATTTACAGGAATACGAAGATGCATTAGTTATGATTGAAAAGGCATTATTGCTTGATCCAGATAATGAAATTGTTAAAGGTGAAAAAGCAAATTTTTTGAGTGGGGTACCTACAATATCTGCACATGATTCAGTTTATGAAATTAAATTAAGAATTACTGTGAAAGATTCATCTGGATCTTTGATATCAGTTTCAGAATCAACTAATACAAGATATTTACCATATGAGATTACTGATGAAGTATTTGCAAAAGGTTTCGATATGATAGATACAGTGATGATTGAGGGAACATTGTATGAAAGAGTGAAAAAATTTGAAAGTGGAGTAACAGTGGAGGATAGAACTGGAATGTTTAGTATAACAACAACATTAGATGGTTACCTTATAGATATTTTTCAGGCATTCACACCAATGATAATTATTGAAAAAGATGATGTCGCAATAATAGAATGGACTATTTTAAAAAAGATTACTTAGGTTTTTTTGAGAAAAACATCGCAACGCCTATGGAGAAAAATACTAGTGTCGGGACAAATCGATAAGGAAGAATTTCGTAAAAGTATGTAAACATAATCAAAATAGGACTAAAGATTATTGTTCCTGCCAAGAGTGAATGGATGACATCAGTATTAGGATTATTCTTAGATAAAATGTACAACCCAACAGTTACTGGTAATAGCATAATTGTAAATAAAATGTCATATCTAAATTGCATTGCAGTATCTGCAAATCCAAGGAAAAATCGTGAGTATTCAATTTCAATAACATCAGTATAAACAGATTTACCGAAAAATATTATTAAGAATACAATTAGTATTATGCCCAGATAGGACGCAAATACAAAGTATTTTTTCTTAGTTTTAATTTCACTGCGATAAGTAAAATATAATGTCATAAGGAAAAATGGGGCAACGTATGCTTTAGTAAATACAGATAAGATGTAGAAAAATGGGGAGAATATCCATTTCTTTCTAACTGCATAAAGAGAGATTATGTAAAATAATACCCAGAAATTTTCATAGACAGCAATAGTATCAAAAGTCAAGAAGATGTGACTTTGCAAGAGAACTAACATGGAAATTATTCCAGCGAATCTTTTACCCGTTAATTGTACAGTTAGTAGATATGTGAAAAAAACAACTAAAATGCTAGCAAGAAATGGCAAGATTTTGATATTTTGGAAAATTTTCACGGATGCATCCAATAATGCCAGGCGGACATGACGATCTAATTGTTCATCAATATACGGATTAGGGATTTTACTTTCTCCATCAGGCCAATATTCTAACGCTTCTTCCAATATGATATAGTCAGCCCACTGTTCTCTTTCATCCAAGAATAGTTCAGGAGTACTAAACCCCACATACGTTCCTAGTATTATTATTAAAATTATTACTGAGATTTTTTTGGAAATTTCAAATTGCCTTATTTGGTCAATTTTGGTACCAATAAATGGAATTTTGTTTTTGTAGTATGCAAAACCAATTGCAAAGATTACAATATTACCACATATTATAAGATAAGCTTGGTGACCAATCTCAAATTGTGATTCAGGTTTATCGGGGTAGTTTCCAAATGAGTGATGATATAGTGCTGGAAAAATAATTGCAGCCAGCGTCATTAATACAACAACAAGTGTGATTAAAAAAGTGATTTTTGAGATTGTTGTTCTTGTCTTTTGCATGTGTGTGATCTTAGAATCTGGTAATTAAATTAAAATAAAATAAGAAAAAGAGGTTTTGTGAAAACGTACCTATAAGGCGGCGTCTTCAGCCCAGCCCTTGATGAATACTCCATTCTTGTGAAGTGGAACTGGTTGACCAGCTGTGTAATTCATTGGTCTCATCCAGAAAATGGATTTTGTTGGACAAACTCCAATACATGCACCGTCTGAGATGCATCTTTCAGGATAGAAGACAAATGCTTTACCACGTTTCCAACCTTCAACAGGTTTTACACGGAGTACATCCGGACCAAGAGTTGTACAGATTTCTACACACAGTGCACATCCGATACATCTTTGTTCGTCAATGTCTGGAAGTATTGCTATTGGCATTTTCTTTCATTCTGTTTAGAGTATTTCACTATTTAAACCATGAAGTAGATCGTTAACACCGTTATGAATTAGATCGATAAAATAAAAACAAAAGAAAACGATTAATGAAAAATTACTTTCTCATTGCATCGATTTGGCCAGATGTTACCCAATCCAATAGTTCTGCGGATGAAGGATTAAGTTCTGGTTTTTTTGCCATAAGATTTGCTACCCACATCCAGTTAATTTGATTTAATAGGACTTTGTTTGCTTCGTCGCCTGCGCGTACTTTTGCAACCATAGCTGAGTCTTGTGTGGCTTCCCATTCTGCATAGGTTCTTCCCATAATTGATCAAAAGTTAGGTTCCACTAATTAAAGCTATTGTCTATTGTATGTACTGAGGAATATTAGAAATGATAAGACTATAAACCAGAGATCAAAAACTTCATGAATGGATATTAAAGTTTTAGGTGCAGCTGGTGAGGTAGGGCGATCAGCTTTTCAAGTTAATTGTAATGGAACAAATTTTTTGTTAGATTATGGAGTAATGTTTGGAAAACCGAGGGGTGCACCACCTACATACCCACTTCATGTAAAACCACGAGATATTGATTCAGTGATAATTACTCATGCACACTTGGACCATTCGGGATGTGTTCCGTCATTGTTTGTCAGTGGTAATTGTAATGTGTATGCAACAGCACCAACATTTGATCTCAGTAAATTGCTAATCCAAGATATGATAAAGATTGAAAAAAATTCTCATTCTTTTGGAGTTCCTGAGATTGAGAATATGATGCAGAAATCAAAGATAATAGGATTCAAAGAAAAAATCACCAGAGGGAATGCAACATTTGAACTACGTTCATCAGGACATGTTGTGGGCGGAAGCACCGTAGTGGTGGAATCAGAAAATAAAAGATTATTCTACACAGGAGACATCAATTTGAGAGGTTCAAGGTTATTACCTTCTGCAGATTTGGATATAGGTGAAATGGATATGGTGATCACAGAAAGTACATATTCACAAGAGAATCAGATGCCAAGAAAAGAATCTGAAAAAGGATTGATTGACTTTGCAAATGAGGTCATGGATAGAAAAGGTATACTTTTCATTCCATCATTCTCAGTAGAACGTTCACAGGAAGTAGCCAGTGTACTGATTAGTTCAGGATTTAAGCACAAAATAATCATGGATGGAATGGCATTGAAGGTAAATGAAATACTTCTCAGATATCCAGAATATTTGAGAAATCCAGAGATTTTTAAAGATGTTATCGACAGAGTTGTAGCCATAAATGATCATAAAGAAAGAAAACGGGCATTAGCAGAACCATGTGTTGTAATCTCACCTGCAGGAATGTTAGTTGGAGGAAATGCGGTATACTATTTACAACAATTAGCATTTAATGATAAAAATGGAATTGCGTTAGTATCGTATCAAGGAGAAGGAACTCCTGGAAAAAAATTGCTAGATACAGGGAAAGTTGAGACACGTGGAAGAGATCTAAATGTTACAGCAGAAGTAAAACAATTTCAATTTTCAGGTCATGCAGACAGAGATAGTCTTTTTGAAATGATTAAAAATCTAAAAGGAGATCCAAAGATCATGACCGTACATGGTGATGATGAATCATGTACAAGATTTGCTGAAGAGATACATGAAAAATTTGGATTTGATGCACATGCTGCTAAGTTAGATGAAAAAATTACCATCTAAATTGAAAAATAATTTTGAAACAAATCTCAGTGATACAATAAATAGTGGTCAAGTTTTTTTATGGAAAGAATTTGATTCAAAATGGTATGGAGTAAATGGTAAAAAAGTCCTCATTTTAGAAGAGAAATTAGATAAAAACAATAAATATATTCATAATTTTTTTAGATTTGATGATAATTTTCAAAAGATCAAGAATCAATTATCTAAAGATAATGTAGTTAAAGATGCAATTGAAAAATTTCCTGGAATGCGAATTTTGAGACAAGACCCATTTCAATGCTATATTTCATTTATTGTCTCATCAAATTCAAATATTCCAAGCATTCAGACCCGACTTGAAAAATTATGTCATACATTTGGTGAAAAGAAGATGATACAAGATAAGGAATTTTTCTTGTTTCCTGAACCAAAAATATTAGCTGATGCATCTATTGAAAACATTGCAAAGTGTGGTTTAGGATATAGATCAAAATATGTAAAAGAGGCTGCGATTGCGGTAGATAAAGGAATTATAGACTTTCATTCTCTAAAAAAACTAGATTATCAAGATGCAAGAGATACTTTATGTCAGGTTTTTGGAATAGGTAAAAAGGTTGCAGATTGTATATTGTTATTTTCACTTGATAAATTAGAAGCAGTTCCATTAGATAGATGGGTGTTACGTATTTTACAAAAATATTATTCAAAGGAATTTCAAATTACAACCAAAACAATAACAGATAACACGTATGATAATTTACATGACAAAATAGTTGAACATTTTGGAAAATATGCAGGATATGGACAACAATTTTTGTTTAAGAATGAAAGAGATAGCTTTGAGAAAAAGTGGTTAGGATAACGATTAATATTGCAATCTACTGGCAAGTTTTTGTGCGGGTAGCTCAGCATGGATAGAGTGTCGGACTTCTAATCCGATGGTCGAGGGATCGAAGCCCTCCCCGCGCGCTCTAAAGTTTTTATTTTCAATGAATTGTTTAACAATTATTGAAAGATATTGAGATAAAAATAGATAACATGAAAATCAAACCACATGAAGAAATAACAGGTCACATTACAGTAAATTATTCAGGATTATATGATGGCGTTGTCATAAACACACAGATTCTTGGTTCAAATGAATTAGTTGTATGGCGTGAATACAACGGAAAGAAGATTACACAAAATGTTTCAAGATTATTTGTAAACAAGGATGTAATGCCAGATAATAAAGTGGACTTTACTGCAACAATTGAGTTTGAACCAAATGAAGAACATGATGTGAAATTTCGTGCATCAATAATTCAACAACATAAAGAAGTAGAAAATGCTCAACTCTTTGTTAATTATTCAGCCTAGAATCTTGATTTAGTAATTTCAACAGTTCCTACCATCCATGGATGTGGATCACAGTGGTATGGAATTACTTTGGCTCCGTTTGGTGGTGCATCAGTAAATAGAAATTCATAATCTTCACCTGGCATAATTACTCCAGTAGAACCAAATTCTCCACTATAAGGATCAGTTATTTCATCTCTATCATGACTGTCAGGAGTAACCGTATGCGGCGTAGTATCAATATTCTTCCATATGACAAGATTATCAATCGTTAATTGTACTTGAATCAGTTTTGGCATGTAATTGTCTTTTTGATCAGGACTTGATGAACCGTCAATAATGTTTACAATTGTTTCCCCATTTGGATGTAGGATATGCTCATCTACGAAAACTTTTTGATTTTCTTCAGGTAACCAATACATTGTATACCAACTAATAGTGACGCCAAGTGCTACAATGACCACTAGAATTCCGATTCCGTAACCATGACTGGATGAAGTTTCAGTGGTACTCAATAGCTAGCTTGGTTTTTGGAAGTCTTATAAAGCTTATTTAGTTTATTGTGGTTTTTTTAGATCCGACATGCCAGAATTGGTGTCTTTTTTTAAATCCAAGTCAGCAGTATTTGCCTTGATTTCAGGTGCATCTGGTTTAGGAGTTGAGTTTTCAGTAGATTTTATTTTTTCTTCAATTTTTTCTGTTAGTTCTTCTTTAGCATCTACATTTACATTTACATCACCATCAGAGGAAGTTTCACCGTCACCAGATGGAAGTTCTTTCTGTGAGCCAATCATGGATTTAGTTACTCTGATTTTTGCACCTGATGGAGGTGGAGGAACAGGCTTTACTTGACCCATGGCATATCTATAGACATGGAACATTCCTGCAAAGACTATCAAAATTAATCCTGCAAAGAATAGTGACATATTATTCATGCCACTTAGTGCAGCATTGTATGCTGCCAAGTTTAAGAACACCTGAAATGCAATTAGCGCTACAATAATCCAATTTATCCATTTTTCAGAAAATTGAATTTTTGCTACATTCTTTGGTCCCTTGTCTTTTGCTAGTTTGGCTTTTCTTTCAGCCTCTTTAGCCAAGTGGATCATCATGTAACTAAATCCAATTCCTAGTGGAATAAGCAAGATCATCACCAGATAGAGATTGATTGGATCTATTACTAACCTCTCAACTAATGGCATAGTAGAGTCTGGTGAAATATAGAATCCCCAGTATGTTGTAACCAATATTTGTGCAAGTCCAACAATTCCAAATGATGTAACCCAAGGTCTGTCTTTCCATGAGAATTTCTTGTATCTATCTAAGAACGGAACAAGCGCAATCGCGGCTATGAAAAGCCCAGGCCACAATACACCAGTGACAAATTTATCATATTGTGTCCGCAGAAATGCGTAAAGTCCAGTCAGATACCATTCAGGCACTGTAATACCAGGCGGTACTGTAGGTTGGAACTTGAATCCCAAATCAACCGGAAACACACCACCCGTAATTAGAATTGCACCTGAAATTGCCATCACCATTGGTACATCAAATACTAAGAATCTTGGGAAGTGAACTGCCATTAATCCGAGCATGACGATTGGTAGAATAAACACGTGTTGTGTGTAGAATCTCAATACAAAGTCATGGAATCCACTTCCAAACGCCATATCACGAATCGTCGGCCCTGCTACCGGTATTGAATTTGTAAGTGACGCCGCAATACTAATTGCAAGTTCTGCACGCTCACTAAAAATAATATCATAACCTGTAAATGCTTCAAGAATTGTTACAGTTCCTAAAATGACTCCAGTAATCCATAAAATTTCATTTCTAATTTTATAACGTCCACTAAAGTATTGATAATACATGTGAAGTAATGCAAGCATTACCATTGCATTTGAACCATGATAGTGTATGTTACGAATATGGAATCCAAATGGAACCTCATTATTGATAAACTCTACACTATCCCACGCTCTATCAAGAATTGGCTCATAATAGAACATGAGTAATGCACCTGACACTCCAAGAATAATGAATGTGATGAACGTGAGCATTCCCAAAAATCCAAATGGACTTACAAATCTTGCAGGGAACGAGAACTTTATTGCAGTAAAGATAGTTCTATCAAGACCATCCCAAATCCAATAGATTAAGGCAAGAGTGCCGTTGCGTCTATTTAGGGAAACGGCCATATCCTACAACTCCATTTTTGTTTGGTCCCCATGTTGGCGGTGTGACAAATAGATAACCTTCAGCATCAGATTCAAAATTTAATTCCGGTAAAGTGTTAGATGGTGGTGCTTGTAATGATGCAGGTCCTGCAAATGCAGTACCAGTAACAGGATCATACATACTTCCATGACATGGACATTCACCACGCATACGTCCCTCTTGTGGCCAGTATTTCCATACACACCAAAGATGAAGACAAATCATACTGTAAGCTCTAAATGATGAAATATTATTTTTGTCTCCTCCAAATTTTTTAGGTAATCTAATGAATTGCCATTTTCGAAATGCTTCTTCGTCAAGTACGGCATCACCTGTTTCGGGATAAGTAATGATTTCAGCATGATTAACAGGAAAAGTGAAAGTGTTTGCTTGAGAACCGTCTGGTAAAATTACCGGTACTCTTTCAGCAGCAGAAGAAGATGGATTTGGGAGAAAAGTTCCCCAAGGAACAAATGGTGCAAAGGCAAGACCAGTACCTGTAGCACCCATTAATTTAAGAAAATCACGTCTGGATAAAGATTTTTTTTCAGATGATGCCGACAACTTAAGTTCAAATCTTGACGGATTGGTTATAAACCTTATTTCAATTTTTTTGAGGAATTTTTGATTTTTGTTTTAAAACAACTAAAACAGAAACGATCGCAATGACAATTATTCCAATAACAATTATCAGTAGATAATTAGCACTACTTTCTGCAATTTGAGATGACGTAGTGGAGATCAAAGGTTTTGCGGAATCAATTATTGAATGATCAATTTCAAACATAATTTTTGAAGATATGCTATTTTTAGCCTCATCTTGTGCAAAGATACCAATTGAAAATTCTCCTTCTTCCAAGTCACTTGTATCAAATGAATATGATTTTTGATCAACAATACGTTCTCCGTTAGGCAAAAGAAGTGAAAGATAATCAGATTTTGGGAGATTTTGATCATCCACAGATAATTGTATGTCTAGACGATTTGAAACTGCAGTATTATTCTGTGATAGTAATTCAATGATAGGAGATTTAGTGTCTACAACAAAATCAAATGTCTGTGAACTTTGCAGTCCAAATTTGTCAATTGCATTTATGATTAGAGTATGTGAACCATCTTCTAGTGTTGATACATCAATGCCAGAATCATCTATTTGAATTTGATTTCCATTTAACATGTACACTGTACTAGATGGATTATCTTCAATAATTTCAGGAATTATCACATCATCAGACTTTATGAATTTATTTATCTCAAGTATGATTTGAGGAGGTGATTGATCTGCAGTCAGTGTAGAAAATTTTGCAACCAGTGTAAGTGGTTCAGTAATATCTTGTCCATCAAATAAGGTTGAATGAACAAGTAAAGAATGAGTTCCTGTTTGATTAATTGGTGCAAAGATTAGTGTAGAAGTAGTGTCTTTATTTTTTACTGGAAAGAATCCTCCACCTTGACTAAACGGAGAATTTCCAAGCCAGTCTAGAGATGCCCAATTCATAAAGTGACCAAATACGCCGGTTGGCATATTAGTTCCAATGATTTTACCGTGAGGATCTAAAACAAAAGCTGAAAAATTTGTATGATCATTTTCCCATGAAAGTTCAAATGATGCAGTGTTAATTGTGTTGTCTTCTACATCAAGATAAAATTGTCTCCAATCACCAGCCATGTATCGATTTGACATATCAAAAGCGCCTTTGACATATTCATTACCAAAGTTAACATCATCATCACTTCCAACAAATGTAAACGGAATGTCCTTTTGGATTTTTTCTACAATAACATATGAAACAGGGACATTTGCCGTGTGATGCTCACCTTCAAATGTTAAGAACCCATCATAAATTCCTGTCTTCTGTTCATCGGTTGTTGATATTTTTGCATCTATCTCTACAATTTGTTTTGGAGGAATTGTAACAACTTGTTTTTCAACGGTTACATCATTCCAATTATTTTTTTCAAAATAACTAGCAGATAATGTATAATTCATTGATGTTGAATTTTGATTAATTGAACCACCCCAATACGAATATCTTTCAGGAACAGGATAGATACCTACGACCATCTCATTTTCAAATTGATTTGTGGGTTTGGTAATACGTAATTCTTGGTTAGTTCCCCATGAACCACCTCTGTTAACAAGTGACAATTCATCGCTGGATATTTCAGAATTATCATCTTTATCATTCCAATCATAGATATACAAAGATGAGATTTTTAGATCATCTGCATAGATTGGGTTTGTTTGATTCATGAATTGATCAAAAGAAAAATTTGCATTTAACACAAGTAATGTCGAATTGTCAGGAACGTCCATGTTAGAATTAGATACATTGTTCCCAGAAATTGTCATATTTCCAAGAGAGACGTAATTTGGTCTGTATGTGTCAGTTTCATTGAAATATGAATCCTGTAAACGTGGTTCAGTAAATCCATCATATGTGAATTTTTCAATTAACTCTAATTTTTGAGGAGTAATTTTGATACTTAGTGTTTTATTTGTAGGATTCTCAATTTTGAAAGTTGCCTTCGAATCATCTCCAGAATTCAATCTACCAGCAAACCAACTAGTTTGATTAATCTTATCTAAGGAAATTGAAGGATGTGACATTCCAAAAGCAGTGTAATTCAGATTTTTGAGGGGTGCTTCCAATATGGAATTGAGGTTTTTAGATGATGCATCGTTATAGACTTGAAAGACACCTCCTTCTCCATGAACAAATCTAACAGCATCTAGAGAATCAACCATTCCAGAACCTTGTGTAAAAGGATCATTTTGCATATCTTTTGCAGTTGACATTAAGATATTTTTTATATCAAAAGGAGAAAATTGCTTTGAGTTATCATTAAGACTTTGGATTACTAATGCAGCTGTTCCAGATACAATTGGAGCAGACATGCTAGTTCCTCCAAACATTCCAAATGGATCTTGTTTGTAATCCTCTGATGGTTTAGTAACAGAAGATGGAGTGAAGCTGTATGCACCAACACTCATCAAGTCAGGTTTTGGATCACCAATTATGGTTGGACCTCGGCTTGAAAAATCAACTACATGATCAGAATGTTTTGTAGAGTTTCCAAATCTTGGTTCATCTTTGAAAGGTCCAAATCCTACAAAAATGTTATTTGTAGTGGCACCAACACTAATTCCTGTTGGAGATGCATTTGGCAAACCAATTGTTCCATAACCATGACCTGAGTTTCCAGCACTAGATACCATTAAGACCCCAGGATAATCTTCATTAAAAGAACCAGGTAGACTAAGAGTTGTCATTACTAGAGACAATAGATCAAAGCCAGGTGCATATTCAAAATTAGGAAATGTTGAAACACCCCAACTGTTAGAAATTATATCTGCTCTAGTACTTCCAGAAAAGTTCCATTCTACATCGTCATTATCAAATCCTGCAGACCATAGCCATGCATATAAAATATCACCAAACCATAATGCCTTAACAGGAATTATTTTTGCATCAGGTGCAATACCTTTAATGTGAAATTTTTTTGTGTTATTGTATATATCGTATTCCTGTAATCCTTTAGAAACAATTGTTCCTGCACTAGCAGTACCATGACCCAATACATCAGTCATTACACCAAAAAATTGTCCACTTTGGTCAATTGGAGGAAGTAAAGTACCATTGATTGCACCAAAATTTTTATCAATGTTTGATTTTTTGTTGATTGCACCATAGATGTCTAATACTTGAGCACCAAGTGTGCCTGCGCTATAATCAAATTTACCATCATCATCATAATCATAAACGAGAAACTCATTTCCATCTCCTATAACATGTAAAACATCATCAGTGAAATCAAAATCAAATTCAGGTTTTTCGTTGTCAGATGTATTTGTAAAGTCTTGCCAAGAAGTTGACATGTCAGGGATAATTGTATCATAAATACCAGATATTTTTGAATCAACGACTAAAACAGGAACCACCTGTGGTTGTCTTGGAGTTCCTTGAAACATTACACCCAGATGGTAAACACCACTTTTTGATTCAATATAGTCATGCTTGTCTTTTCCAATTTTCATATCTTCACTTAGTGTTCCATTAAGTAACGGAGTGTTTCCATACATTGGAAACATTGAATTGTAAACTAACAAACTAGTTTCATCACCATTTTGTGCTATATTCAAAAAAACACCACCATCTCTAGATTTTACATAAACATCAGAAGTTGTTTCATGTTTTGCAGATTTTGTAAAATTTTTAATTGTTCCATATTGATCAATATTTGCTGCAAAGGTTGCATTGGTTAAAATCAATCCTTGCCCATCGGGGTCTAACATTATAGGGATATTTTGCTCATCACGTGCAACTGAATGTTGTATATCTAGATTTGAGAAATCAACACCAGTGTCAATGATAGCAATTTTTACATTCTTTCCTGTAACATTGTAAAGTGAATGTACACGTTCTGAATTTGCAATGTTTCCAATAGTAGAAATCTGACTAATATTATCTTTTGAGATGTACTTTGAATGAAAATCTAACTGAAAATCTTCCATAACATGGAATCCTTTAGACTGGAAAATGGAGATGGTGTTTTCAGGAATAACAACTATTGAAAAAAATCCATTTGATGAAGATATAGAATAATCTGTTTTTATATTTCCAAGTTCAGATGAGGAACCTTTTCCAAAAATGAGATAACGCTTTAGTTGTTGTTCGTTTGGTGATTCATTAAATTTTATAATTTGAGATTCATGGCTTGGTGAAACATGAGAATAATTTTCAAAGTTTTGATCAATCATATCACCATTTAAAAAAGAGAATGACTCGGAAACTAGCGCAGGAACTGTGATTAAAAATGCCAGTATAAGTATTGATTTAATCATGATTAGAAAAAATGTATTCTGAATAATTATAGCTATCTTCGTCTAGCAATAATTACTATTTGTAATGCCAGAATTATTGCGATTGATGCAACAATTGGAAATAGTAATGCGTTTAGTTGAGATGAACCTTCCTCTATATTTGCAATAGAACTGGAGATTAGATTAACACTTCCCTCAAGATTTGAACTTGCATCTTCTAATGTAGTATCAAAATTAGATGTTTCTTGTTTTAGAGTTGAGAGTTCATTTTTTGTCTCTTCTAAAATTGTATTTAATTCTAAAATTTGTGCAGAAATTCCTCGAATATCTTGTGTTAAAACATTTGTTGCAGCAGAACCATGAGAAATATTTCCTTCATCAAAAGCTACCATATGAAAAACATAGATTCCTTCAAGTGCAGGTAAAAAGTCTACGTAGTATAGTCCCTGATGTATTGTTTTAAGATCATCTCCTAGACTTACTAATTGACCATTTGGCAGATGTACATGAGAGGTTCCCAAAATTGTATTAGGATCATTTCCAATTAAAAGACCATCACTAGAAGTTTGAACAAAGACTCGGAAGTCTCTACCCACCGCACCAGTTTCAGGAGCAAAAACTTTAGTGTTTACAACTCTTTCAATTGGAATTTTTATAAAATCAGAAGTTGAAGAAAATTTTAATTCAAGTTTTTTTGATATTCCACCTTGTTGATTAGAAATTACCTCTAGGATGTAAGTTCCATATGGAAGATTAGTTGTTGGTTTATCCCACTCCATTAGAAAATGTTGAAAAGAACCATCATTGTTAGTCATCAACTGTTCAAACTCTGCTATAGTGCCATCAGGAGTAAAGAGTCGAATTATTATTGGTTCTTTTTGAATAGCTTTTCCGTGAACAAATATTGGATCACCAGGAGCATATACCAATTGATTTGTATAAACATCCAAAGTTCCTATTATATCTCCATCAAAAACCTCAGCGTTTACAAACGATGTAGGCGCTAAGAATAATACTAAGAACAAAGGAATTATCGCAAATAGTCTCATCATTTATTTTTTGATTATCTGGTAGATATCAATTATGAAAATTTTGTTTGAGAAAATTGTCTATAACTTTCGTTAAGAGGTGTTCAAAAAAAAGAAAAAAAGGGAAAGTTTGATGTCTAATTACCTTATACGACTCGGATACTTGTTGAAACAGTATCAGATAGAGCAGTTGGATTATCTACGCTCTCCCATACAAAGACAGTTGCCTCATATGTTCCTGCTGAAGATGGTATCCATGACAATGCTGGACTGAATGATTGTCCGGCAGCCAGTTGACCTGTAATCCATGCTAGTGAAACAGTTACTCCGTTGCCATCCTGAACCTGTACTAAGTAAGCAAATGATTGATCTTTATCCTGACCGTTTACCAAATCTGCTTCAATCTGTACTTGTTGGTCAACTGATACCTCACTTAATGAGTTACCAAATGAATCAACTACTCTTGCGTTTGCTGCTGGAGCGCGCTCAAGAGGAGGTACGACTGTGCCGATAATGGATGTGCCAGTGATTGAAAGACTATCACCTGATGTGTAGTCTGGTCCTGGAAGTGTGTTATCATCGTACTCGACAGTGATTGTGTCACCTTCTGCGACTCTGAGTCTGTGACCAGATGATTCGTCGTCAACTGTAAAGGTTACAGTGCCTTCGAATGTTCCGGTTGCCTCATTTGTCTCAGTAATTGTTACAGAAACACCACCTTGATCGGATGATGACCATACGTCAACGTTGAAATTGTCTACATTTTCTGGATCCCAGTTCATATCTGGGTCAACTACTCTTATGACTCCGCTAGATCCTGCTGGATATGAAGATTCTAGCCATTGTGCTTCACCGATATTCCATCTGACTAATGCAGATCCTACAATTACCTCATCCTCGTTAAACTCGTATGAGACTGTAAGTCCGTCGTCGTCAGTTGATTTAATCGCACCATCTGTTGGTCCAGTGCCAGAGGCAGAGGAGATTGAAGTTACATCATAACCGCTTGAATCACCAGTGTCTGGGTCACCATCAGCGTCGTAGTTGTATCCTTTGAGGATAACTTCGCCGCTAAAGATTCCAGTATCTGATCCAGTCTCTGCTAGAGTGTATCCAGTGAGTTTCTGTGTTCTGGTTTGTACGATTAATGGGTCGTCGTCAGTATCACCAATCTTGTCAACGAGTCCGCTGTCAAAGTTGTGATCTGGGGCGACTATTGTGATGTATACTTTATCTGTCCATGTGTAGACCTTTTGGTCTAGTTCAATGGTTGCACCAAAGTTTGATGTGTATACGGTTACGCCAATGTCTGATGATTCTTCACCAACATATTTAGCTCCACTTGGAGAATAGTCAACGTATTCTAGATCGATTTGTTCACCTCTGTCTAGAGCAGTACCAGCAAGTGTTGATGGTACTTCGATAACAATCTGGAAGATTCCAGTGCTGTCACCTGTTTCTCTAAAGTCAGATGGTTCTGGGTCGAAGGTAGATGCGTATGAAGTACCAGCATCGCCGGAATTACCCATTGCTGTGGTCTTTGCATCTGAGTCCCACTCGATTAGATCGAGGTCCCAGGTTTCTGATTCGTCAGATTCCAAATTAAGGTCTGGTTCAATCAAGGTCATGATAATATCACTTCCAATGATGTAAACAGACTTGTCTGTTTGTAATACGCCGTTTCTCATGTCAAATGTTGCTGAGTCGAATGCTACGCCTGTGTTACCTGATGCATCGTTCTGGTCAGTATATTCTACAGTGATTACATCACCTTGCAAGATACAATGATATTGTGAACTTGCTGTTGATGCAAATCTGTTTCCTGATCCTGTTCCAGTTGATCCGTCAGTAGCAGTATATGATGAAGTCTTAGATGGGCAATCTGCGCTGTCAGGACCGTCAGTATATTTGACTGTCATGTCCAGTTCGAATACTCCAGAATCTGGAGCAGTCTCTGAGATTGGACCAAGTTCACGTGTGCCGTTAGACACACCACCGTCAACTACGGTTGTAGTTGCTGTGATAACACCATTTTTGGTATTATCTGCACCGGCTGTTGCGAGTACTACTGCTTCACTTCCTCTGGAAACGTAGATCTTTAGAGGTCCACGGTTTGAGGATGAAGTAGTGTTCTCTGCAATTTGATCTTCACCTGTTGCTGATACATCATAATCTGGGTCATCTACACGTATGTGAATGGTTAAGTCACCATTACCAAGTGTTTCAGATGCTGCGTCAAGATATGATCCGCTAATTCCAGTCGCGTGGATTGGGAATACGGATCTACCGTTTGGATTTTTCTTAGAGGTTTCTGCTGTGAAATCACTAATTTGTCCAAATGGTACAGGGTAAACAGTTCTGTCTAGTGAGACTGAACCAGTGTTTGCTCTGATGCCTGCGCCGTCACCTACTTCGATGATTTCGCCAGATGCGTCTCTGTAATCTACATAGTTAACTTCGAGATCTTTACCTAGTGTTGATGTTACTGTACATGTTCCGCTACTTCTTGCACCATACTGTGATGGTATTTGGAAGTCACCAGTGAATACACCAGTGTCTACTCCAGTTTCTACTAGAGTAAATCCGGAATTGTACAGACCATCAGTCACACCAGAATCCAAATTGCTACTACATGCGGCATTGCCGTCGGTAGTACTATCTGAATCTAGCCATAGCTCATCATCAATTGTGATGTCTAGCATTCGACCGTTGTTTGCGCCTACGGAGTTTTGTCCGTAACCGTCTTTACCTACTTGGTCATGTGCTGGATCTCCCAAATCATTTACAACAGTGTAAATGTTAATGAGTTCTGGTTCTGTGTTAAGATCTGAGTCAGTTAATGTAACTGTTACAGTGTCTGCTTCTTTGTAACTGTCGTTGTCAAACTCTACAACACCTGAGTGTGTTGGAGCTGCTAATTGATCTGATATTTGTGTTTCTACGCCATCTGCGCCGAGGTCGAGGTAAGATACACGGATCTCATCTTCGTCAGTACTGTCATTGTGGACAATCATGACGACCTGGTCACCGTATGCAACTGTGGAGTTGTATGTGTTAGTGTTGTTTACGTTAAGTTGGTTTAACATTACGTATTCAACATTAGCATCGAACAAACCACTGTCGTTGCCAGATCCATTTGGTGAATCTTCTTCTACTTCTAATCGGTAGATTGCGTTATTGTGTCTGTCTGAGGAATTTACGCCGTCTTCTGATTGACCCCATGTTACAATATCAAGCGATAATGGAGTTGCGTCACCAACTGCTTTATTTACAGTGGAGTCAACTGCCAAAAAGGTTGCTATTACACGTAGGGCGTCTCCGCCGGTTAGTGAACTTGTTCCTGCAAGTTTGTACAATGGATGGTTCAACAATGCATTACCAACTAAGCCTTCAGTGTAGGCAATTCCTACATGAGAGTTAGCTGCTGTGCCGATAGTGCCAGAGGTTGTGCCGTAGAGTCCTACGTCGCCAATAGCACCACCTGCGAATGATGAGTCACCAATTGTAAAGTTCATCTTGAAAGATAAGTTATCACTTCCACCGTTTAATCCTCTGAAGTCATACTGCACATATGTATATGCAGCAGTTCCGTTTGCATTACTGATCAAGTCAGTTAGTGTGCTAACGGTTGTATCAGAAGAGTGGGTGAATATTAGCTTGTCAGATGCAGCGAATGCTGCTGGTTCTGCTGCTACTGTGATAATTGATCGTTCACTATATTTCTCATAACACGATGTATATGATGTAGCAGTACTTGATGCGTAATCTGAACTACATTGATTTTCTAAATCACTATCCCATGTAACAATAGCCTCGTTACCTGTAGATTGCAATGTTGTTAGTGTTTTCAATGTAATTGGAGATCCGATCTTGATTGCTGGTACAATAGATGATGTTGATGCAACTGTCATGACATCCTCTGATCTATTATCAAAGTTCATGTCTGGGTCAAATATCTCTATTGAGACTACTTCACCAGAATTCCATTCTGCACCTATGTCATCTGTAAGATACTCGATTGTTGCAAACTGTGGCATATGCAATACACCGTATTTAACCTCATCAAATTCGAATACTGCTTGTGAGCCTCTTTTGGCGTCAGTATTGATTAACATGTTGGCGGTTAAACCTTCATCCCAATTGACGAACACACCAGTGTTTGCACCGGCTTCTGTGAGTGTAATTGGTTGATCTGCAGCATTGATATCAGCAGTTGGACATAATCCAGATGCTGCTGTACATATTGTATCAGCATTATCTTGGAAGTTAACTACTGCATCAGTTGTTGCGTCGGATGTAACTGTATCACCGTTTCTATCAATTGACAATGTACCTGCTGGGAGAATATCTCCTATTGTTGCAGTTGTGAATGCGAATGCATTACCACCGGCACCTGAGGTACCTTGGGTGGATGCATCAGCAGCACCGTTTTCATCGTATAATTGATAGTAAGCAGTTTGATTTGTTGGAAGTGTTCCAAAGGTCCAAACGTCTTCGTCGGTTGGATCAATGTTTGCATTCCAAGCATTGAGTGTCATACCTACTTCGTGTTTAAGTCCGTAAATGTCCTTATCAAAGGATAATCCTTCTGCACCGTCAGTATAAACGAGTGATACAGTTTCATCTGCACCTGCTCTGTTATATACAATATCGACGTTTCCGTCACCTGAGAAATCCAAGAGTTGAATCATAGGCCACAAGTTTGCACCGAGTTTGATATTACCATACTCGTTGATACTTGTACCATTAGACAAAGCTGGTGGTTCTCTTACGACGTTCATTATCTGGTTGCTGGTACTATTTTGTCCTGCACTTATGTTGATGGTGTGGTTAGCTGCAGTGATTGTACATGCTGTTGTTACGTCACCTTGTGAGTAAGCTGATGTACCTTCTGCGTCTGTTACACTACCGTGGTCGTTTGGAATGAAAACACCTTGTGTTTCTGATGCAGCAAGTCCGGAGACTGCTTCATCGTCATTCTTGTAAGTGAGGTCAGTTGCTGGACCACATAATTTACCAAAGTCTCCACCACTTGAACCACCTGCAGATTCCTGCGTGTAGTAAGCGTCGAGGGCATTGGCAGAGTCTGCGTCTGCAACGTATGCATACCATGCTCCATCTACGGCTTGCGCCATGAGGATGGATGATCCATTAATGGATACGTCCGGCATACCGTAAGCAGTATCAAGATCTGCAATAGATCCTTCTGATACTACAACTTCGATAACTTGTGCTTTAGTGAATGATCCTTCAGCTTCCGCTGAGACATACAAATGCTCGTTAGCTGCCTCGGCCTCTGGCATAAATGTGCTTGAGAAGCCCATGGCAGCTGACCATGTTAGCATTATAGTCATTAAGGTTAGACTAGTTATTTTTCGTCCTAATTCTTTATTCATGTGATTAGCATTTTTTCCAATTTTTACTATTTAACCTTAATGGACGAATCGTACAGTTTTCTACAAAACTTTATGATCCTTTGATGATCTCTTCTGATCTATTGTAATTATTAGATCAAAAGTTGTAATTATTTCAATTCGTGCCTAAGCACTGATTGATTTTGTGCCTAGGAGACTCTTGTATAGAGAGATGGCATCCTCTTCATTACTAGGACCCACGACTACAGCCGAGCCCTTCTTCATGAAACTGACTGAGAGATCATTTGTACGCATGGATAATCCCAAGTCCCCCTGATTTTCCACTTTAAATCCCCTCTCTTTTGCTATTGTAGTAACATCTGCAACATCAAGATTCACCTCATATGTAGGAGTGATTGAAAAGGTTCTTTTTCCCATGTTTCTGCCACATAATTCTTCTAAGATTAATTCCTGTTTTGGAGTATCTATCTTTTTGCCAGACCCACAAACAGAACATTCTTCTTGTCTGAAGGTTTTAACAGATGAAAATTCTAAATTCTCCAAGTCAATAGATAGAAATTTTTCTGAGGACTTTGGTTTTTTTCCAATTAAAACATCAACTGCTTCGTACACTTCTATTCCACCAACAATAGAAAGTATTGAAGGATGTACACCTTGTATACTACAAGTTGGCATTGCATCTTCATCCAATGCAGGAAACATGCAATGATAACATGCAGTTTCATTTGGTAAAACTGTAAAGACTTGACCTGTAACACCAACTGCAGCACCTGTAACAAACGGAATGTTTTTTTCAACACATGCTTTGTTTAATGAGTAGCGTGCATTAACACTGTCAAGTGCATCAATTACAACGTCACATCCATCAATGATGTCAGCAGCATTGTAATCATTTATAGAAACAGGTAATGCTTCAATTTCTACATTAGGGTTTAATTTTTTTAATTTTTTTTCTGCAACTTCAACTTTAACTTGTCCAACATCATCTTCGTTAAACATTGTTTGTCTATGTAAATTAGATAATTCAATTACATCTCTATCAACAATTCTTAGTTTCCCAACACCCATTGCTGCAAGTCTAGTTGTTATTGGATTACCTAAACCGCCAACACCAACAACACAAGCTTTGGAGTTTTTTAATTTTAATTGTCCGTCGTAACCAATTTGTTCCAACATTACTTGACGTGAATATTGATCTAATTCTTTTTCAGACAGGTCTGAACCGCCAGCAACAGCAGGCAAAATGTAAACTTCGTCATTTTCATTTAGCGGAGTGTCAAGACCATTATCAAACGCTGCATTTTTTCCATTGATGTAAATGTTAATTAGAGAACGTGGTGAACCGTCTGCTTCCAAAACTTTTCTCTTAAAGTCATCACCCATAATTTCAGAAATTTTTTCAAAGGATTCTTTGAGGGTGGATGCGTCTAGTTCTGTTTTTTTCTCACCACCACCAGCATTAAGTACAGATGGAATTGTGAAGGTAATTTTTGTCATTTTATCTAATCATCCTATTACTGCTGAGATTTTTGCAACATCAGCCTGCATTACTTGTGGTTTTGTGAGTACGCTCATTATTGATTCAGTGGCTTTGAGACCATTACCAGTTACATAACAAACAGTAGTTTCATCCTTGTCAATCTTTCCTTCTTCAACCATTTTTTTCAATACAGAAACAGATACACCGCCGGCAGGTTCTGTGAAGATTCCTTCTGTTTTTGCTAAAAGTAAAATTGCGTCTAAAATTTCTTTGTCATTTGTCTCTTCTGCAAATCCGTCATATTGTTTCAGTCTTTTTAAAACATAACGACCATCACCAGGATCACCAATTGCCAAACTCTTTGCAACAGTTTCTGGTTGCTCTACAGGAATTACTTTATCAGAATTTTTCTTAAATGCATCAACTATTGGTGCACATCCATGTGGTTGTGCACAATGCATATGCATTGAAGATAGATCATCAAGTAAAGAAACAGTTTGTAATTCTTCAAAGCCTTTACAAATTGCATTCAACATAGCACCGCTTCCAGTGGGAACTATAAGATGATTTGGAGTGTTCCAGTCTAGTTGTTCTGCAACTTCGTAGCCCAAGGTTTTGGAACCTTCAACATAATATGATCGCATGTTAATGTTAACTATACCAACACCTTTTCTGTCACCAATCTGTGCTGCAATTCTATTTGCTTCATCATATGTACCGTCAACTGAAATGTATTCCGCACCATAAGACAGTGCTTGTGCAATTTTTGCAGTTTCAATATCACTTGGTGCAAAAATGTAACAAGGTAAACTTGCTTTTGCTGCATGTGCAGCTGTTGCAGATGCTAGATTTCCAGTTGATGCACAACCAACTGACTTTAATCCAAATTCTTTTGCCTTTGAGATTGCAACTCCTGCAGGTCTATCCTTGAAAGAAAACGTTGGATTGACAGAATCATTTTTTATGTAAAGATTGTTTAGTCCCAATTCCTTTCCCAATTTTTCGGCTTTGATAAGAGGAGTCATTCCTGCCTCAATGCTTACAATATTATTTTTGTCAACTATAGGAAGTAATTCAAAATAACGCCAGTATGTGTTTTCACGGTCTTTGAAGGTATCTTTGTTTACAGAGGGAAAATCATACTTTACGTCTAGAGGACCAAAGCACTCGTCACAAATATACTTGAAAGTAGGCTCGTATTCTTTCTTACATTCCCTACACTGAAGGTGATTTTTCCCCATATTCATGATCTGAATGTCGTTTGTTCATAAAATGTCCTAATATTAAATTAAGTAATACTTAATTTTGTTATCCAAAATTAGAATGATTTCCTCAGCAAAATTATGTAATTTTTTGGGAAAAAAATGTAAAATATGAAGATTCAAAGCAGAATCAAAAAAATAATGCAAAATTATAAAGAATATTTGAAAAATGCAAAGCTAAGAAAGTTTTATAGAATTAAGAAAAATTGAAAAAATATGAATAAAAGTGTTGGAATTGCCATAGCAGTTGGAATTGTAATAATTATCGGAGTGATAGGTTTTCAGATTTATGATACAACATATCAGAAAAGTACTGTAGAAGAATTTCATAAAGATCAAGTGGGCATAAAGAATGTGGTTTATCAAGAGAATCCACAATTTTTACATGGATTAAAAATTAACAAAGACAAGTATCTTGTTGGGGAGAAGATTTTTTTCAGTGTGCAAGGCATTCCAATGGGATTGAAAGATGCAGTTAGTTTCTACACACCAGAAGGAATTTTGTTTATACAATATCCATTTGATGGAAACGAAAAAACTAATTTCAAACATTACTGGAAGCCATCATTGAATAAAAGATTGAATATTTGTGATGTAGAACAACTTGTTGGAGAATGGACTGTTTTGTTTGCAGGATTACCTAATGAGAAATTACATTTTCAAGTAACAAATGAGATATTACCTGGTTATGAAGAATATTATGTTACATGTAATGAAATAGCATTGGAAATGCCAATAATGACTGATCCTACACCATAGAAATTAGCTAGTATCTAACCTGAATTCCATTTTCTTTGATCATTTGTTTTACACGATATACTGAATGTGTTTCATAATGAAAGATTGATGCAGCAAGTGCAGCACTGACTTGAGTGTTTTGGAAAACATCAATCATGTCTTCAGGTTTTCCACAACCACCTGATGCAATAACAGGTATCCCAACTCCTTTAACAATTTCATTTGTTAACAAGATATCATAGCCATCCTTTGTTCCATCTCTATCAATACTGGTAAGTAATATTTCACCAGCCCCCAATTCTTCAATTTTTTTTGCCCAATCAACTACATCTAATCCAGTTTCTTTTTTTCCACCATATATGAAAACTTCAAACCAAAATTTTTTTCCTTTTTCAGAAAAGATATTTTTTCCTTTTTCTATGTTGTAATTACGTCTGGAATCAATCGCAACAACTACACATTGTTTTCCAAATAATTCCATTAATTCAGTTATAACTTCTGGATTTTTTACGGCGCCAGTGTTTATAGCTACTTTGTCAGCACCATTCAATAGAATATCTCGTGCATGCTGCAATGTTTTAACTCCACCACCAACTGTAAATGGAATGTCAATTACTTGTGCAATTTTTTTTACAAGAGATTTGATTGTCTCGCGTTGTTCAGATGAAGCAGTGATGTCTAAAAAAACTAATTCATCTGCGCCTTCGTTACTATACTTTTCAGCTAGTTGAACCGGATCACCTGCATCTTTGATTGATTCAAAATTTAGTCCTTTTACAACACGACCATTTGCAACATCAAGACATGGAATGATTCTTTTAGTTAGCGTCAATTTTTTTTGCCCCCTCTATTGAAACTAGCCCTTCATAAAGTGCCTTTCCCAGAATAACTCCAAAAGGATTTATTTTTTTTACTTCACTAACATCCTCGATTTTTGATATTCCACCACTAGCAATCACATTACAATTGTTAATTTGACAAATTTTCTTCAATGATTCAAGATCAGGTCCTTGTAAAGTACCATCTTTAGATACATTTGTAGTAAGAAATTCAGTAAAACCATATTTTACAAATTCATTTGTTGCTTCATAGAGATCCACACCAGTATTATTTTGCCATCCATGAGTTACTATTTTCCCATCTATATGATCAATTGAGATTACTATACGCTCATTTCCAAATGATTTAATGAAATCATTTAGGATGTTTTCTTGTTCACTTTCTTTTAATTGCATTGCGATTGTACCAATTACAGCACGAGATGTAAAATCTAAGACCTGGGAAATTTTTTCTTCGCTTCTCAATCCACCAGCAATTTGAATTGGGGTAGATATATTTTTAGAAATATCTTCAATTATCTTGATGTTTTCACCACGCCCTAGAGTTGCATCTAGATCAACAATGTGTATCATATCAGCTCCAGATGATTCCCATTTTTTTGCAATTTCTACAGGATTATCACTGTAAATTGTTTTATTTTTTGGATCGCCCTTGTAGAGACGAACTACATTTCCATCCATCAGATCAATTGCAGGGATAATTTTCATTTAGTACACACTCTAAGAAAGTTTTTGATCATTATCGAGCCTACTTTACCAGACTTTTCAGGATGAAATTGTGTCCCAAAAAACAATCCATTTTCCACAACAGCAGGCACTTTAATTCCATAATCTGCATTTGCTACGATAATTTTTTCATCATTTGGTTTTGCCCGATAAGAGTGAACAAAATAAACCCATGAATTATTGTCAACACCTTCTAGAATTTTACTATCGTTAGTAATCTCTAGATTATTCCATCCCATATGAGGGATTTTCATAGTATTTGGAAGTAATACAACTTCACCACTCATTACATCAAGACCACTTTCTTTTCCTTCTTGACTTTGTTGAAAAAACATTTCCATTCCAAGACATATTCCTAAAACAGGTATTTTGTCTTTAACAAAATCATGAAATCCTAATGCCGAATAATCCCTAATACTTCTAATTGCAGGATCAAAATTTCCTACACCTGGCAACAACAAACCATCATATTTTTTTGATTGATCAAAGCTTGTGATAATATCAACATTGGCACCATTTTTTTCAAGCGAAGTCTTTAGACTAAAGATATTTCCAGCTCCATAATCAAAGATTGCAACATCTACCATTACATTGCGCCTTTGGTACTTGGTATTCCTTTTTGTTTTGGATCATTTGATGCTGCAATTCGTATTGCCACAGCCATTGATTTTATTGCAGCCTCAACTTTGTGGTGGTCATTATCTCCATACTTTACAGTAACGTGAATACAACAATTGAGGTTTTGTGCTAGAGAAAAGAAGAAGTGTTCTAAATCTTCTTTTGACATTCCTTCAATCTTAGTTCTTTTAGTTAAGAGAGTTATTTTATGATGTTGTCTTTTTACTAGATCAAGTGATGTTTCAGCTAGAGATTCATCCATAGGTACAGATGAGAAGCTAAATCTTGTGATTCCACTTCTATTTCCCAAAGCCTTGTCAATTGCACTTCCTATAGTAATTCCTACATCTTCAATCAAGTGATGTTCAATTCCATCTTTTGATTTTGCTTTTACAGTCAAGTCAATCATCGAGTGTTTTCCAAATGAACCAATTAGATGATCTAAGAATTTGATTCCAGTATTGATTGTAGTTTTTCCAGTTCCATCTAGATTGATGATAACTGAAACATTGGTTTCTTTTGTTTCTCTTTTAAGGGTGGTTTTTCTTGGTTTCATGATATACTTGTTTGATTTCCATCATACCAGATTTAATGCCTTCGGAAGTTCTTGAATTGATTTGAGAATGAAAGAGGCATTGTTTTTTTGAAATAATTCATATTTTAATTCAGGCTCATCACTTGAACCATAAATTGCACAAAATGATACATCAAAACCACGTTCTTTACATTTTTCAACCATCATCAAATCCTCCATTGAATCACCAATGTATAAAGAACATTTGGAATTAATTCCGGAAATTGATTCTATTAGAGATTCAGGATTAGGTTTTGCTAGTTTCAAAGGACGATCCTCTAAAAATACAGAATTTTTTACATCGAAATTATCTAGAAAATTTTTCATTGAGTAGGAGAATGCAAATTTTCCTCGACCAGTAACTGTAGAAATTTTGGTTCCGAATCTATCATTTAATTTAGACATAAGATTTTCATCTAAAATAACATTATCCAAATCAATTAATGGATTATCAGAATATTGAGATTTTTCATTAAAGATTTCTTCATACAATGAAGATCCATAAAATAATTGATTAAAAATTCTGCGTATGTAGCTTTCTTTACTAGAGTTATTATAATCTAATTTTAATTTAATTTCAGTCAGATCAATATTTTGGTTATTAAAATAATTATCAACGGAATTTATTCCAGACTCATTTGCATTTTCAATTACATTAATGATTAGTTTTTCAAATTGAATGTTGGCTTTTTTGGATGCAACTAATGTCATTACAGTAGCATAAACTACTGCAACTTCATCATTAAATCCACCAGTAGATTTTAGACCATGTAATATTTTTGAGGTTACAACATCATTAATCACATCATCAAATAATTCTTTCATGATTGCAGAGATTGTTTTGTTAATTGCATTATCATATGACTGTCTTATATCAACTAAAACACCATCACAATCAAAAATGATTGAATCAAATTTTTGGATTTTCTGAATTATATCATCAGAAATATAAAATTCTTTGTTCATTCTAAAAGATCACGTATTGCTAGTAAAAATTTCGAGTTCATATCAGGAGTTCCAATTGTTACACGTAAACATCCTTTGTGTGATGCTAATTTTCCAAGTTTTCTAATAGATATTCCTTGTTCAATTAGTGCATTATACACACGTGTATCAGCACCTTTAGCATCAAATAATACAAAATTTGCATTAGAATCAAAGACATCAAAAGCATCATATTTTTTTAGGTTTTGGATAATTCGTGTTCTTTGTTTTTTAATAATTTCAAAGATTGGAATGATTTGTTTAGATTTTTCTATAGCCAAAATCCCACATTCGATAGCGAGTGTATTTAGTGGATATGGGTATTGGATAACATTTGAAAAAACTTCTGTTAATTTTTTATCTGCAATCATATATCCAACGCGTAATCCAGCCAATCCAAATGCTTTGGATAAAGTTTTTACTAAAATTACGTTAGGGTATTTTTTTACTAAACTAAGAACAGATGAATTTGAAAATTCTCCATATGCTTCATCGATTATGATAGGGCCTGAGAAAGATTTGATTAATTTTTCCATGTCTTTATTAGAAAATTGGAAGCCGGTCGGATTATTTGGAGAATCAAGATAGATCATATCAACAAACTTTGCTTTTTTGATAAAATCTTCAATACGTAAATCCATATTTTTTGAGAATGGAATTTTAACTTGATTTATTGAGTAAAGTTTGCATCTTTCTTCAAAGAATCCAAATGTTGGAACAGATGTTAAGATTTTTGTTGATTTTGTACAAAGATTTGCTAAAATTAGATCAAGAATTTGATCAGAACCATTTCCAACTGAAATCATATTTTTTGGTACTTTCAAATATTTTGCAAGTGAATTAATAAAATTCTCAACTCCACCAAGAGGATATGTTCGAATGTCAGAACGTTTTTGAGCTTCACGAATTAATTCTGTTTGGAATTCTTTTTTGATTGCAAGATTTTCGTTTGAATCTAGTTTCAATACATCATTAACTTTAGCTGGTTTTTGATATCCAGAAAGTTTTCCTAACTCATTTAATCTCTTTTCAAATTTTTTATTCATTTTAATCTCCTTTCCACAGCTTTGTAGTGATTTGGTAATCCTTCCGCATCAGTAAGTGTCTTTAAATTATCAGAAATTTCAGTTAAATCTGATTTTTTAGCCTTCACTATAGTTTGTAATTTTAGAAAGTCCAATACTGATAATCCTCCCCTGGTTCTACCAAATCCATTAGTTGGGAGTATGTGATTTGTGCCTAAAAGATAATCACTAGCAGATGATGGAGTATTATTTCCAATTAAAACTAAACCAGGACCAGTAATCTTTTTGGATAATGTTTTAGCATCTTTCACCATCAATTCCATGTGTTCCGGTGCAATTTTATTTGCTAATTCAATTACATCATTTTGATTCTTACATACTGCAATGAATCCATTCTTTGATATGCTTTGTTTTACAATAGAACTTCTCTCTACATCTGGAATTAATTTTTCAAGTGATTTTTGAATTTGTTTTGCCTTGGATTTTGATGTCGTAATAACAAAACACATTGTATCATTGCTGTGCTCTGCTTGAGATACAAGATCATATGTAATTAATTCAGGATCAGCACTTGAATCTGCTATAATTCCAAGTTCGGTTGGTCCTGCAATCATATCAATGGAAGTTTCTTCACTTACAATTGCCTTAGCAATGCTAACGAACTTTCCTCCAGGTCCAACAATTTTATCTACTCTTGGTATTGATTTTGTTCCATATGCAAGTGCAGCAATTGCTTGTGCTCCACCTGCTTTGTAAATTTCTGCACCACAATTTTGTGCAACGGTGATTGTCATTGGATCAATTTTTCCATCAGAACTAGGTGGTGAAACAACTACAATTCTCTTGACTCCAGCTTCAGCAGCAGTAATTACAGACATTATTGCTGAACTTGGATACCTAGCCTGACCTCCAGGTATGTAACAACCTACACTAGGAATTGGTATAAAAGAAATGTTTGGGATTTTCTTGACTGATTCAATTAATCTCCTTTTGAGATTTTGCTGAGCCTTAGATAGTTTTATGGCAGATAATTGTAGTGCAGAAAATTCTGCATCAGTAATTTTTGCATTTTTAGACTCTTGTTTATTTACACGCAACTGTGTTGTTTTTTTTCCATTGAATTTCTGTTCATATTTCTTTACAGCAATATCCCCATTCTTTCTAACATCATCTAGTATTGCTTGTACAATTTTTCTATCTTTTTGTGAGGTTTTTTGACGCCTGGATTCTACGAATGTATCGACGTTACGAACCTGTAATATCTTGATCAATTCTCTTCGTCACGTTTTATCTCCTCTAATTGAAGAATTTGCCGTGGTTCATGTACAACGATTCCTTGAGCAATCTTTCTAAGTTTTGGTATTAGCTTGTGGAAATCAGTTTTTAAGATTACAGTATTTACACCCAGCCAACCTTTTTGACTTAAAGGACTAACAGTTGGTCTCTTTAGTGAAGGAAGTTCCTTGAGAAGTTTTTTCAAATTATTTTCTTTAATGTTAAGATACAAGTGTAAATATTTTTTTCCTTGAACCGCACCACTCATCAAAGTTACAATATCAAAGATTTTTTCACGTTTGTTCTTATCTTTTAGGGATTGTTTGTTTGCAATCAAATGTGCACTAGATGTCATTACAGTATCTATAATTTTAAGTCCATTTTGTTTCAGAGTTGTTCCAGTTTCTGTAACATCCATGATTGCATCTACATCTTCTGGAGGCTTTGCTTCTGTAGCACCAAATGATAAGTGAATTTGGACATTTTTGTTGGTTCCAACTCTCAGCCAAGGAGTGATGATCATTGGATCTTTATTTCCAAATGCTTTTTTGTATGATTTACAACTCTTGATAAATTTTGAAGCATTTGTTAAATATTCAGAAGATAAACGAAGAATTTTTTTCTTTTTGGCATATTCCGCAACCATTTGATCAAAATTTTTGAATCTTAATGTGTCCGGAATTGCAATTACTAATTTTATTTTTCCATATTCAAGATCAAGTAGTGGATCAACATCTGATTTTGTTTCATTAATCCAATCTTTGCCAGTAATACCTACATCATATAATCCATCAGCAACCAAATTAGGGATCTCTTGTGGTCTAAGCATTTTAACCATAATTTCAGGATCATCTAGAAAAACTCGATAAGTTCTACTCTTTCTACTAACCTTGGTCCACGAGTTTTCAAGAAGCTTGAAAGTAGCTTCTTCTAGACTGCCTTTTGGGATTGCGAATTTTACTTTGGACATTTCTGTACGAACAACTATACGTAATATAATGGCTGGTTAAAACACGTAGAAAATTTTCTTTGTGTATATTGTTAGGAATTACTTGCCTGCTTCCTAGCGTGTAATTTCATATGTCCCTTTTGTATTCCTTCAGTAACCAGAGCACGCATTGCAGCAAAATTCTGTGCCAGACCAGTGGCAGCCATTATACAAGCTAGATCTTGGACATTTGTTAATTTTAGAATTTTAGTACATATTTTTGCTATAGGATGATTATTTGTAACGCCTCCAACAATTCCAACAGATAACGGAATCTCAAATTTGCCAACCAGATTTCCTGAATTGTCTTTTTCCCATTTAGTTAATGAACGATATTTTCCAGTACGTGATGCATATGCGTGAGCTGCTGCTTCTATAGCTCTACTATCTTGTCCAGTTGCATTTGCAACTGAAATTGTTCCATTCATTACGCCTTTGTTATGAGTTACAGCACGATACACATCATTATCAGCAAATTCAAACGCAGAAATTATGTCATTTACAACTTGTTCTCCTCCAACTGCTTCTTTATCAAATATACCTGAAACAGAAACCATTCGTTTTGTTGAATAGTTGGAAAGAATTCTTAATAATGTTTTACCGCCAGTGATTTTTTCTATTAATGGGGCTACAGTTTCA
Organism: Candidatus Nitrosopelagicus sp.; assembly: GCA_028242535.1. Lineage (GTDB taxonomy): Archaea > Thermoproteota > Nitrososphaeria > Nitrososphaerales > Nitrosopumilaceae > Nitrosopelagicus. The sequence goes on from JAOJYB010000001.1 coordinate 29,918, forward strand.
CACATTGTATTTGTAACATTTGCACCCATTGCATCACCTACATCAATCATCAATTCTACAATTAGCATTGAGGATGTAGATGTCTTGATCTCTTTACAATGAATTTGTTTTGCACCTTTTCCCAGTTTTGGTAATGTTTTACTAGCAGAATTTGCTAATTCGATAATTTCATTTGAATTAGAATTTATAGCAGAAATTGATTTTTGTATATTTATATCTAAGACCTGAACTTGCCCAATACTGATATTTCCTTCTACAGTTGCAGTAAAACCACCATGAACTCTGGCAATTTTTGCAGCTTTTGATGCAGCTGCAATTACAGATGGTTCTTCGATAACCATAGGGACAAGATAATCTTTATTATTAATTTTAAAATTTGTTGCAATTCCGAGTGGAAGGGAAAATGTTCCAATTGCATTTTCAATCATTTTATCTGCGTGTTCAAAGTCTATTCCACCTGTTGCATTTTTTAGATGATTTACCTCATCATAAGTTAGGTCAGAAAAATTACAAATTATGTCTAGTTTTTCCTCATGGGATTTTTCAAAGAATTTTGGGATTGATGAATCAGTCATGTTATTTCAATATCCTCAGTAATTTATCATCATCTGGTGCTGGAAATGCTTTTCCATCAGTATTTGTTGTTATGATGTATATGTAGCCATCAGGACCTTGTGCTACATCCCTAATCCTACCTACTCCACTCAATAACCTTTCAAGGTTTGCATCATTGTCTGTAATTTCAACGTTGAAGAGATTAGTAGCCTTTTGTGAAGCAAGAATCATGTTGTTTCCAATATCTAATTTATCTCCAGAATAGAAAATAATTCCACCTGGTTCAAGTTCAGGATCAAAACACTCTAGTGGATTTACAAAAATATCATTTTCGGTATAACATTGAACTTCAGGCCAGCCATAGTTTGAACCTGGAATTATCAAGTTTATCTCATCATTTTTTGTTGGACCAGATTCAGTTTCATACATCATACCTTGCATGTTCCATGCAAGTCCAGTTGGATTTCGATGTCCATAAGAAAATACGTATGATTCTGTGAATGGATTATCGACTGGGATTGTGCCATCATCATTTAGCCGAAGAATTTTTCCTATAAGAGAATTAAGGTTTTGTGGTTCATCTGAAGAGTCAGATACAGAACCTGTTCCAACATATAATTTTCCATCAGGTCCAAATTTTATTACTCCACCGTTACTAAATGCAGATCCAGGGATTTTATCTAGGATTGTAATAATTTCGGTAGCCTTGTTATCTTCTTCTGTGATTCTAATTATCTTATTCCATAGATTATCATTTTCTTCATATGTATAATATGCATAAAGAAAATGATTATTTGAAAAATCAGGATGTGTTGTTATTCCAAGTAGCCCTCCACCAAAAATCTCAGGAGTACGTAATGTGATTAAGGGAGAATCAAGTAAGCCAGATGGAGTAACTACACGAATTTTTCCAGATTTTTCTGACACAAATATTCTTTCATCAGCAAAAGCAATTGACCAAGGTTTTTCAAAATTTGTTGCCACAATTTCTACAGATTCTGTTGAAACATTTTTGATGATAGGTTCAGGAAGTGGAGGTGGATTTGAAGGAGAGGTTAAAATTACTGCAGAAAATATTAAGGCACCAACAATTCCTATAATTTGAAATTTTCTAAGCATATTAAAAAATCAATTAGAATCCTTTTATTCATTTCCGAATTTGAAACGCGTATATACCTCATAAGGAATTTTTGTTCAGCGGGGTGGGGAAGTCAGGTCATCCCGTCGGGCTCATAACCCGAAAATCAGTAGTTCAAATCTACTCCCCGCTATTATGATTTTAAAAATTAGAGATCCATAAGGAATGTGGATTAAATTTTTCAATTTTGGTCTTTTGTTTCATTCGTTGAATAGGTTTTGTGAGATGACGGTGAGCAGAAACATCTGGAATGTAAAGTTGTTTTTTAAGTGAACGTGGAATGAATTGACGAGTTTTATGAGAAGAAGTGTTTTTGCAATGTACACATTGAAAACCTTGATTTTTACCCTTTGATTTCATATGTTTTTTGCACTTTTGGCAAAAAGGATTTACTAGTTTAGATTTTTTCTCAAGTTTTAGAATTTTAATAAACTCTAGATTTAGTATTCTTGGAAGTGTTTTTGTTGCTTTTCTAATACCACCACCTACTTTGATTATATCTCCTATAATCAATTCATTTGCAATGTCAGTAATTCGTGTTGGTTTGTATACTGCACAATGAATTGTTATACTCTTTGATACAATTGAAAAGAAAACATGACCGCCTTTAGTTACAATTGGTTTTGAATCAACAATTCCTTGTAATGTACCAGAGGTGTAAGGCAGAAAATTATTTACATCTATTTCATTTTTTAGATGATCACCAGTTCCTTGATTTGTTTTGAATATAAGATGGCCAGCAAGTTTTTCTTTTGGTTGAATCATTTTTGATGCAGAAATTAACGTCTTTGAATTTTCACCACGAACTCCATAAAAGACAGGATCCGGACCATGTGGCATTAGAAGGATTTTGTTTTTCTTGGAATCAAAACTGTTGAAGGTGTTTGGATATGTTTTTTCTTGCATCTGTTTTACCTTAGATTTATCTAAAGATCGTTTTTTGCCAAAGTGAGATGATTTTCGATAAGATAATAATTCGTATGTTTGATCCTCAAAATTGTAGCCTATAACACTGGTAGCACCAACTAATCCTTGCCCATTCCCAAGATAAAAGAAATCAAGATTGTGTTTTACTAATATTTTTTTAGCAGAATTTCTATTAATTAATTTCCACATTGCATCTGAACTAAATTTGGAGAAATCATCAGGAATGTTTTCATCTTGACAGAATACAAGACCAGGATTTGCTCCATTTTTTACATCAGAGTATTGTTTAACAAATTTTTTTACTAGATTTTTAATTTTTTTAGGATGAGAAGTGGATATTTTGAATCCAACTGCTCCATTACCTCTAGTTTTCCAAGGTATGTTGGGATTAAATCTAACTAAATTTGGAAAATCAAGAAAATCTACGTTTTCTTTTTTTAATCGAGAGATGATTTTGTAGGCAAGAAATGTAGTACACATTCCTTTAGCAGAATCAGTATCATCAATACCAATATGGAGTATTTGTTTGGGCATGTATCATGTATGAAATATAGGGATTTTAGTGATTTGCTAAAGAGTTTGGTTTAAATTCAAAATGACACATTTTAGAACAAATGATAGTAATTGATGAAAAGGCAATTTTTGATGTAATATCTCTAAAAAAACCAGTTACAGTAGCACTAAATGCACCGGATGGCATGTTACCTCAGGTTCAACAAACTGCTATGAACATTACAAAGAAATTCGATATTCCGGCATTTGTTTTGGCCGATACTACTTGGGGAACATGTGATCTTAATTCAAATGGAGCCAAAGTGTTAGGTGCAGAAATTTTATTCAATATTGGTCATACAAATAAACTTGAAACATTTCCTGGAACACAAGATAATGTAATTATGATTGATGCATTTGATGACATATCTTTTGATCAAGTAATACCAAAAGCAATAGAAATTTTCGAGGGAAAAATAATTTCGTTAATTACAGATAGCCAACATCTTCACCAAATTGATACGGTAAAGGAAAAATTAGAAAAACACGACATTATCGTAAAGATTGGGAAAGGAAAAGGACAGCTTAATGATGGACAGGTTTTTGGATGCGAATTCTATCCCGCAATGGAGACTAGAGAACAAGTTGACGCAAATTTATTTTTAGGCCAGAGTAATTTTCATGCAGCAGGAGTAGCACTATCAACTAGAATTAGAACATACATTTTAGATCCATATTTTAATGAAGTTAGAGATGTTACTGATTTTGCAAAAAAAATAGAAAAGAGAGCAACATTGAAGATTTACAAAGCGACGGAAGCAAAGGTTTTTGGAGTGATTGTAGGTCTTAAAGAAGGTCAATTTGCAAAAATCACTGCCTTAAAATTTAAAAAGGAATTAGAAGAAAGAGGTAAAGAAGTACAGTTGTTAGCCTTGACAGATATTACAAATGATAGATTAAAGAATTTTACAGGAATTGATGCTTTTATCCAAGTTGCATGTCCAAGGATTTCCACAGATAATGAATTCGACAAACCAATGCTATCAACTCCACAAGCTAATGCATTACTGAAAATGTTAAAAAATGAGAAATTAGATAATTATTTGGAGATACCACATTGGTTGTAACATATTAAAATGAAAAAAATTTATATTATTATTTTTTCAGTTCTAATAATCCCAGTTTTAGTTTCAACTGTTAATGCACAAACACTAGATGTGGATGTACATGTAGGCGATTTGAAGGATATTGAAGAATCAAAATACAAAGCTTCAGGAGTAACTATAGTAAGAAATGCTGAAGGAGAATTAATCAGTGTTGTAAAAGTAGATGCATCAAGATATCTTGATGATCCAATAATTGATGAATACTTAACCACTGCACCAACTGCGACTTTGATAAAAAAAGGGATGCTTGGAACAGATGCAGTAAGTCATTACAGGATTGTTGTAGGATATATGAATCCAGATTGTTCAGAAATTTTATTTGATGTTCCAGGATTTAATGATAAATGTGATTGGTATCAATCTGTTTTTTCAACTTTATTTATGATAGCAGATGAAGAAGTAGAACACACAATTTTTCGTGGGTTAAATCATAATTTTATAGTAAAATCAGGATATGATATCACAACATACTGGGATGTTTTTACTCGTGATTAGTTTTTTTTGAGAGAATAATTCCTATTCCAATTGCAGCAAATATTACAAATGGGATGAAACGGTATGGTAAAATAAAATAAAAATCAGTTATTAAAGAAATTAAAGGTCCTGCAAGGATAGAACCTGCAAGGATTATTAAAACTGAATCTGCTTGTTTTAGCCCCTTTAGGGATTTGATAAACAAGCCAACAGTCAATGGTAAAATGCACAATACAATTAGTGGATCTAACTGCATTGAATTTCCCCATCCTGTAAATCCATCTAAGAATGCATCAAAGTCATAACGAATTATATCATCATAAATTATACTTCTTCCACTTTCAAAGATCCAATACATAATTCCAATGACGGTGCCGTATAAGCCAAAAAGCACAAGTTTTGATTTTGTTGGAATTTCTGCACGATAAATAAAAAAGAAGTTCATCCAAAAATATGTTGCAGTAAACGCTTTTGTAAAGATAGACAGAAGAAATGTAATCGGAGATGCTAGCCACCATTTTTTATTAATGGAATATATTGATATGAGATAAAATAAAACCCAAAAGTTTTCGTATACTGCAACAGTATCAAAATCTGTAAAAGTAACACTCTGAAGTAAAACAATCATGGCAATAATTCCAGCTAATCTTTTTTTTGCAATTTGAATAGCAATTAATGCAGTAAAAATTACAGTTAGTATACTTGCAACAAATGGAAGTATCTTTATGTTCTGAAAGAATTCTTGTGAGAAATCAAGTAAAATCATTCTAACATATCGAGTATTTTGTTCTTTGACATACACATTCCAACTGTCAGTAGAAGGCCAAATTTCTAATGCACTAGATAAAATATTATAATCACCCCACTGGTCAGCCTCATCAATTAGAAGTTCAGGGATGGATAGTCCAACGTAGATAGATAAGATAATGATACCAATTATTATGGCAGTTTTCTTTGAGATTTCAAAACTTAAGATATTATCGATTGTGTTATGAATTCTAGTGGGTAATTTTTTTCTCAGATAGAGGAAACCAATTGTAAGTAAAATTAGAGATGAAATTATTATTGGAGATAACCATGGACTGGCTTCAAAAGGATCAACTTCTAATGGGAAGTCATATGTGGAAGTTATTATCAATGCTGGAAATGAAATTGAGACAAGACTAATGCCAATTACTCCAAGTGTTAACAAAAAAACAAGATATGTGACCAATCTGCTTGATTTTTGCTCACTCATAGAATGAGAAAATCATGCTGATTTATCAATTATGTGGAACCCTAAAAACAATTAATAACAAAATTTTATTGGATTACACATGAATGAAAAACAAAAGATTCCTGGTGAGAAGATTGCATTAATTGAAGAATATTTGCCTGGTGAAAATACATTTGAGGATGAGGATTCAATTAGAGCCACTGCAATTGGAGAAATTCGTTTAGATTCTACTGAAAGATTAGCATCAATAGAAAGACAGAAGCAAATTACAGTTCCAAAAGTAGGCGATATTATCATAGGTGTTGTAGAGGCAAATTTGCCATCAATGATTGCTATAATGATTAAATTTGTCAATGGTAAAAAAGCAAATTCAGATTTAGAATGTATTTGTGTTACAAGACACCTTAGGAAAAAGAATGTTGCATTAGCTAAAGATGTGGTAAAAGTAGAGATAATTAGCCATATCAATGGGACCATTCATTCAACTATCGATTCACCAGAATTAGGAGTATTATTCACAAAATGTAGAAAATGTTATGGTACAGTTGTGAAAATGCGAGATGCAGTAAAGTGTAAGGATTGTGGATGGATTGATGATAGGAAATTATCCTTAGATTTTGGAAAAAGTGAATTCATGACTCAAGATTAAGATGAACAAAGTATCTTTTCAAGGTGAACATGGTGCATATAGTGAGAGTGCTGCAAGAAAATTTTTTGGAGAAAAAATTGAAGCAGTTCCATCTAAGACATTTGAAGATGCATTAAAAAATACTGAGAATGATAATAGTAAATATTCAATTTTACCTGTAGAAAATTCTATTGAGGGTAGCGTGGGGCAAAGTATTGATGTCATTGCAAATACAGATTTACATTCAATAGGAGAGGTGTATTTTAAAGTAGAACATTGCCTAATAGGTACTGGAAAAATTGATGAACTTGAAACAGTGTATTCACACCCTCAGGCACTAGGACAGTGTAGTGATTTTATTCAAAATAAAAAATTGAAGACTGTGCCTACATATGATACAGCAGGTAGTGTCAAAATAATAAAAGAGATGGGAGACATTCACTCTGCATCAATAGCAAGTAATTATGCAGGAATACTATATGATGTACCCATCATCAAACAAGGAATTGAAAATAATTCAAATAATTATACACGTTTTTTGATATTTTCAAAAGGTAATTCTGTTGCAGGGGAAAATGACAAAACTTCAATAATTTTTTCAGTAAAACATGAACCAGGTGCCTTGTATCAGATTCTGAAAGAGTTTAATGATAATGATATTAATCTGACAAAGATTGAGTCAAGACCTAATAAGAATACAAATTGGGAATATAATTTTTTTGTTGACATTTTAGGACATTTTTCAAATGATAAAATTCAATCAATATTGAAGAATATCTCTGAGAATGTATTATTTCTTAAGATAATTGGTTCATACCCAATTGCAGATTTAGATTAGAAACCTTTGGGTTTTTTTGCACTAAATCCAGCACTAAATCCGATTATTACAACTCCAGCAATAATTACTAGAATTGAATAAGTAAAGAATAATGGATCACTATCTAATTCAAATTTGTAATCTTCAGTAAATTCAGAATCACCAGTATTTTGTATTAAGATTATTGTTTCACCAGAAGTAATTGAAGTCCATGAAAAGCTTGCTTTACCTTTGAAACTTTCATTTATGTCATTGCTTGGATCAGGAGTTGTGATTTTGATATCAAATGAGTCACCAGTTACAGTTAATGATTGAGAGGAATTTTCCGGCGCATTAAACTGAATTTTATCCAAACCGCCAACTCCAAATGTTGCAGAATCCTCTTGTATTTCATTTGGATTACTAAGAGAATCAATAATCGAAGATGCGCCAAGAATCGAGATTATACTTCCAATTACAAGACCAATTATAGTGAATTTGTTTAACATGAAAAATCTGGATTTTAAATCAATAAAAGATTAGCTATACGACATCAACGTCATGAGGTTGACTTTCTGCAAATCCAGCTCGTGACATTTTAATAAATTCAGCATTATTTTGCATTTGTTTAATATTATGACCACCACAATAACTCAAACCAGAACGTATTCCGCCAGTAATTTGTACAAGAATATCAGTTACAGATCCCTTGTATGGAACCATTGCCTCTACACCTTCTGCAACATAGTCATTTAGATCATCATCCATCTCACTTTGTGTATTTTCTTTTGATTTTCTTCTTCTAGCAGCACCCAAAGATGCCATACCGCTATAAAACTTGAATCGTTTTCCATTTTTTGTAATTGTTGAACCTGGACTCTCGTCTGTACCACCCAACATACTTCCTAACATAACAGATGAAGAGCCTGCAGCTAAAGCCTTAGTAGCGTCACCAGAAGTTCTTGTTCCACCATCAGAGATGATTGGAATATCATATTGTTTTCCAATTTCAGCGCAATCCATTACAGCAGTCAGTTGTGGAACACCGGAACCTGTGATTACCCTAGTAATACAAATCGAGCCAGAACCAACCCCAACTTTTACTGCATCAACTCCTGCCTTAATCAAATCTTCAGTACCTTGAGCAGTTGCTACATTTCCAGCTATTAATTCACAATCAGGAAATGCTTTTTTGATATGCTTGATAGTGTTTATTGCATTTTCGCTATGGCCATGTGCAATATCAACAACAATTGCATCTACACCTGCAGCAAGTAATGCCTCGGTTCTATCCAGGAAATCCCCTTTTACTCCAACCGCAGCGCCAACAAGAGGTCGTCCTTTTTTATCTTTTGATGCATTAGGGAAATTTTCTATATTCAGTATGTCTTGTGTAGTATACAAGCCGGCAATTTGATTTTTATCATTAACAAGAGGTAACTTTTCAATTCTGTGACTTTTCAGAATATCTTTTGCGTCATCCAATGTTGTATTTTCATTTGAAGAGATTACATCTTTGGTCATTAATTCAGAGACAAGTTTCTTGGAATTAATGGACTCAAAAAGTACATCACGTTCAGTTAAGATGCCCACAAGTTTAGAATCTGAATCAACTACTAGTAATCCAGACACCTCTTTTTCATTCATCAAATCAATAGCGTCTTCAATTGATTTATCACCAGAAATTTGATATGGATTATCAATCATCACACTTCCGGAACGTTTGACTTTTAGAACTTGATTTGCTTCTTCTTCTATTGTCAAGAATCTGTGGATTATTCCAATTCCGCCTTGTCTAGCCATCGTTATAGCCATAGTAGATTCAGTTACAGTGTCCATATTTGCACTAACTAGAGGAATGTTGAGTTTTATATTTCGGGAAAGGTTTGTGGAGAGATTAGTTTGTGAACGACTAGTGATGTCTGAAAATTTGGGAACAAGTAGAACATCATCAAAAGTGAATCCTTCTCTTATTGTCAAATGAACCTCCTACCAGAGAAAAAAAATCTGTTATAAGCCTTTCTTGGATTTTTTTGTGAGTAATTCTGTGAATTTGATAACATCAGAGGTTACTTTTGGATTGTGAGTTCGAATGATGGACGCACCATTAATTATAGATAACATTTCAGCTATTGCAGTTTCGGTATTTCGATCAGTAGGATTATCTTTTCCAAGTAGTTTTCCCAAAAATGATTTATTGGATATCGAGATCAAGATAGGGAAATTAGTTTTCAATAATTTCAGTTTTTTAATAATTTCAATATCCCGCTCAGCCCAGTTAGAAATGATTTTTGTGTAAGGAAGTTTATTTTTAACATCAGAAGAACGACGGAAAAAACCAATGGCAGGATCAACTACGATTTTTTCTTTAGAGATGTGAGCATTTAGTGCAATCTTTATGCTTTCATTCAAAAGTTTTTTTGTTTCGGAAATAGGATTACCTTTTACAGTATTTTTACTATAAGGGCATAAAATTAAAGAGGGATTGTATTTTTCTATAATTTTTGGCATATTCTTATCATACTTTAAACCAGAAATATCATTAATTACATCAATACCTAATTCAAGTGCAGTATTTGCAACTGTTGCTCTACATGTATCAACAGAAATTGGAATGTTTGATGAATTTTGTATTATTTTGATAGCCTTGGTTACTCTCTCAGATTCAACTTTTTCAGAAACAATTGTTCGTAAATATGGAGCAGTAGACATTCCGCCAATATCAATAATTTCAGCACCATTTTCTTCCATTTCTGATACATGTTTTGATATTTGAGATTTTGTAGTTTTTATTGAGTTTTTATAAAATGATTCAGGACTGATATTCAGAATTCCCATAACGGTGATTTTATTTTTTTTTCCTACTACAAGACTACCTAGTTTGGTCATATCATTTATGATAAGGTAATCTATTTGAGTGATATGACAATGTATGGATGGAAAACAAAATTCAAAGAGATTAGGAAAGAATTTGGATATAGAGAAAAAGACGATTTTCTTTCTGCAAAGAAATTAAATTCATTATTAGAAAAGAGATTTTCAAAAAAACAATTACAAGAAAAGATTACTGACAAGACAGTTTTCATTATTGGAGCAGGACCATCATTATCAAAATCTCTAACATATATCAAAAAATGTAAAAATGTTACAAAAATTGTAGCTGATGGAGCTGTAGAAGCATTATCTAAAAAAGATATCAAACCAGATATTTTAGTCACCGATCTTGATGGAGATCTGAATAGTATTAGAAAAATTGGGCGGACGAAGATTCCCATAATAGTTCATGCACATGGCGATAATCATGATAAATTAGAAATTGTTAAGGAGTTTGCAAATGTAGTCGGAACTACTCAAACAGAGGAATTTGGGAAGATGAAGAATTTTGGAGGATTCACAGATGGAGATAGATGTGTATTTCTTGCAGAATTTTTCAATGCAGATAAAATTGTTTTAATTGGAATGGATTTTGGACAAAAAATTGGAAAATATTCAAAGCATAAAGTGATCAATCGTAGGACAAAGCTTAAGAAATTAAAATTTGGAAAAAGAATTCTGGAGTGGTTTGCAATAAAATCAAAAGCAGATTTGTACTCAACAAAAAAGATCAAGGGTTATAAAATGATTAGATTGGTTGACCTACAATGTATTGAAAACTTTTAGAATGTGTTTTAATACTGAATAAGTTTTCTAATAATTATGCAGTATACTGATGAACAGATTCAAAAGATGATAGAACTAAAGGACTCAATCATCGACAAGATGACAAAACATCAAGAAGAATTAGACTTTCTAGAAAGAAATTTAGAGATACTTGATGTGATTCTAAAAGGTTCTAGTTTTACCAAAGCTTCTTCATTACCAAGAAAAGAAGAACCAAAACAAGAGATCAAGATTGAAACAAAAGATGAACCAGAGTCAATTCCAATTAAGAAGAATAAAGATGGAGAGATTATTGCTAATGCATTTGTCACTCCTGAACAGGTTTCCATAATCTTAAGTGAAGGGATTGGTCTTACTGATGAAATACCACCGCTTAGATCATTTTTTATTGAGAGGATTATTGGTGAGATGAAAAAAACAGACAGTATAGATGTCAAAGATGGAAAGATTGATGAGAGTGCAGTAATTGATTGTGTGATAAACAAAAATGGTCCTTCAATAAGAGAAATAATTATTAAAAATTACAGACAAAAAGAAAGATTAGATGAAATAATCAATACAGCAACATGGTCATTAACAAGAATGCTAGAAAATTCAGTAAAATAAGAAAATGGAAAAAATAATTGTTTTAGATTTTGGTTCCCAATACAGTCATTTAATCTGTAGAAGAATTAGAGAATTTTCTGTCCATGCAGAATTAGTTCCATATGACATAACTCCTGAAGAATTAAAGAAGATGAATCCAAAAGGGATTATTTTTTCAGGAGGACCATCAAGTGTTTATAGTGAAAATGCACCAAAGCCAGATGAAGAATTATTCAATTTTGATTTACCATTACTAGGAATTTGTTATGGTCATCAATTGATTGTAAATAAATTTGGAGGTAAAGTGAAACGTGCAAACAAAGAATATGGCTCGTCACTTCTTACAATGGATAAGAATTCAGGACTGCTAGAAGGAATTGGCGGGTCAATACGTGCATGGATGAGTCATGGAGATGAAGCAGAAGAGATTCCAATAGATTTTGAAGTTATTGGTCATACAGAAAATTCACATGCTGCAGCTATAGCAAATACTAATCGTACTGTGTTTGGAATTCAATTTCATCCAGAAGTGGTTCATACAGAACGAGGGACTGATATTTTGAAGAATTTTGTTTTGAATGTCTGTAAAGCAAAACAAGAGTGGACAATGGAGGGATTTGTGGAGAAAACTGTTAAGAAGATTTCAGAAATTGAAGGAAATGTTTTGTGTGGTGTTAGTGGAGGAATTGATTCAACAGTTGCCGCATTATTGATACATAAGGCAATTGGAGATAGATTAACGGGCGTTTTTGTAGACAATGGATTATTACGATTAAAGGAATCTGAAGAGATTGAAGATATGTTTGAGAAGAATTTTTCATTAAATTTTCATAGAATTGATGCAAGCGAAAAATTTCTTTCAAAATTAAAAGGAGTCACTGATCCTGAGCAGAAGAGAAAGATTGTTGGAGAAGAATTTATTCAAGTATTCACTGATTTTGCAAAAGAGAAAGGTCCGTTTAGATGGTTAGCACAAGGCACACTTTATCCAGATGTAATTGAGAGCGGAGTATCAAAAGGTCCTGCTGCAGTTATAAAATCTCATCACAATGTTGGAGGATTACCAGATTGGTTAAATCTAGAAATTTTAGAACCATTAAGAGAATTGTATAAGGATGAAGTAAGAGATGTTGCAAGAATTCTAGGAGTCCCAGAAAGACTACTGAAAAGACATCCGTTCCCAGGACCAGGACTATCAGTCAGAATTATTGGTGAAATCACTCCTTCAAAATTATCAATTTGTAGAAAAGCGAGTAAGATTGTTGAGGATGAATTATTGGATGCCGGAGTTTATGATAAGGTTTGGCAAGCATATGCTGCAGTAGGTGATGATAAAGCCGTAGGGGTGGTAGGAGATGAACGAAGGTATGGAAGAATTGTTACAGTTCGAGTTGTTGATTCAATTGATGCAATGACTGCAGACTGGACAAGACTTCCAGATGGAGTATTAGAAAAAATTAGCAATAGAATTACCAATGAGATTGATGAGGTGACTTGGGTTTCATATGTAATTTCTAGCAAACCACCTGCTACAATTGAGCCTCAATAAAATTATAACAAACAAGCACCAAATACTCCTGCTGAATCGCCAAGCTTATTTTTTACAATTGGAGTATCAATTATATCACTGAATACTTTCTCATAGACCAAATTTTTTCCTTCATCATATAGAAAATCAATATTTGATACACCGCCACCCAAAATAATCATGTCTGGATCCAAAATGTCAATAACGTTTGCTAAGGATAATCCAAAATTATCGAGAAATGTTTTTTTCCAATTGACAAAGTTTGGATTATCTGTATTTTGTATTATTTCAGGAAGACTTTGATTTAGACTAGATAGTTGTGACCAGTTTTTTTCTAGTGCAGGACCACTGATGTATGTTTCAACACAACCTCTATTTCCACAGTAACAACCATTTCCTTCATTATGTAAACAATGATGACCCCATTCTCCAGCAATGTTTGTTCTACCATGATGAATTTTTCCATCAATAATTATTCCTCCACCAACTCCAGTTCCCATTATCACACCAAATACTATATTCGAGTTTTTGCCTGCGCCAAGTCTTGCCTCCGCCAATGCAAAACAATTAGCATCATTTTCAATTGATACATCATGATCTAGAATATTTCGTAAGTCATTTCGAAGATCTTTTCCAATCAGACACTGAGTATTACTATTTTTTATCAGACCAGAATTAAGAGATAATGCACCAGGAGTACATATTCCAATTGAAAATTTTTCATCAGATTCACGAGTAAGTTCAAGAATTAGATTTTTGATTGAATCTAAAATAGAATCATAACCATAATCTTGGTTTGTGGGAATGCGCTTTCTTTCAATGGTTTCAAAAGTTTCATCAACTAAAATACCTTCAATTTTTGTTCCGCCCAGATCAATGCCAATTTTATTCATGTAATGCTTAGAAACTGATGTTTTTTGAGTATTTTCAAAGAAAATGAACCATGGATAAGTTCTCAGTGGATTTTATATCTAAAAATTAGTTAAGTTAGTCATGAAAAGCGGTTCTAAGAACAACCTACAAAATTTTTGTCGTCATAGCCAACCCTTACAAGAAATGTCATTTTGTGTGTAGGACTTTTGTTGTTAAGAACCGCTTTTTGAAAAATTTATCCCATTGGAGGCATTCCAGGAGGCATTCCACCACCAGAACCACCAGAAATTGCAATTACATCATCGATTCTTAGAATCATTGATGCAGCTTCTGTAGCAGATTTGATAATCTGTTCTTTTACTACAACTGGTTCTACAATGTTTAGAGATAACATATCAGCAACTTTTCCTTCTCTTGCATTAATTCCTGTCCATTTTTTGCCTTCGCTTTGTTTTGCACGTAATTTAACCATAGTATCAATAGGATCCATTCCTGCATTTTCAGCAATTGTTAATGGAATAACTTCTAGTGCTTCAGCAAATTTGTTAATAGCTAATTGTTGTCTACCTTCAAAACGTTCAGACCAATCTTTCAAAAATGATGCTAGTACTGCTTCAGGTGCACCACCACCAGCAACAATTTCTGGTTTTTCAATTACATCTTTTACGACCATTAATGCATCATGTATGGAACGATCAACTTCATCAACTACACGTTGAGAACCACCACGTATCAATAATGTTACAGATTGTGGATTTTTACAACCTTCAATGAAAACCCATTTATCGGATTCAACTTTCTTTTGCTGAACCAAGTTAGCTGCCCCTAGATCTTTTTCAGAAATATCTTCAATGCTTGAAGTAATACGTGCACCTGTTGCTTTTGCAAGTTTAGTCATATCACTTTCTTTTACACGTCTAACTGCCAAGATTCCATGCTTTGACAAAAAGTGTTGTGCCATGTCATCAATTCCCTTTTGACAGATTACAACATTGGCTCCAATTGAATGAATTTTATCCACCATGGTTTTTATCATTCTATTTTCTTCTTCTAGAAACATTTGCATTTGTGTTGGATCATTAATTCTAATTTCTGCACTCATCTCTGTTTTTTCAATTTCCATTGCAGTATTCAATAATGCAATTTTAGCTTGTTGAATTTTTGTTGGCATTCCAGAATGAACTACTTCTTTATCCAAAACAATTCCTTTGATTAAGGTAGTATCTTGAATTGAACCACCAGCCTTTTTCTCAACTTTAAGGTTATCAAGATCTACAGACGGTTTATCATTAGTTGTTTCTGTTATGTTCATAATAGCATCAACAACAATTTTTGAAAGAGGTTCACTATCTTCAGAAATTAATTTTGATTCCATACTGGTACTTGAGATTTTTAACAAAGTTTCTCTATCATTAGGAGTTACTTTTTTTGAAATTTCAGATAATATTTCTAGTGCTTTTTCAGATGCTGCTTGAAATCCTTCGATGATAACTGAAGAATGAACGTCTTTTTTGAGTAATTCTTCAGCCTTTGCTAACAATGTTCCAGCAAATATAACAGATGAAGTAGTTCCATCTCCAACTTCACTATCAATTGTTTTTGAAATTTCAATCATCATTTTAGCAGCTGGATGTTGTGCATCAATTTCTTTTAGAATTGTAGCACCATCGTTTGTAATTGTTACATCGCCTAAGGAATCAACTAGCATTTTATCTAAACCGCGTGGACCCAAACTTGATTTTACAATGTCACAAACCATTTTTGCAGCCATGATATTGTTTTTTTGAGCGTCTCTACCTTTTTCTTGTAAAGCACTTTCCTTTAGGACTAAAACTGGTCCATTTGGTGTTTGTTGAATTGAGGCCACGAAATATTTTCGTTAAATCCCCTTTTTATACTGTAGTCTGGATCGTTGGTATGAATTTTCTTGCTTTTACATCTACAATTCCACTATACATTATTCGAATGTCTGGTAATGCCAAAAAAGGCAAGAATAGAGGTATAAGATGTGGTTTCTTAAATTTACAGCCAGAATCTAATAAAACATCATTAATTTTTGTAAAGTTAGTAGTTACTTTGTCAATTGAATCAGTGGATATTATTCCACCCATTTGGAAAGGTAATGATGCCAAAGTTTTTCCATTTTTTACAACAATTAATCCGCCTTGTGATTTAACAAGTTTGTTGGCTGCATCAGCCATGTCCTTCTCATTTGAACCAATTACAATCATATCATTCTCATGAAAACTCCATGTGGATGCAAACGCACCGACATCAGCACCAAAATTTTTCAAAAAACCAATTGTCTTAGTTTTACTACCAAACGTCCTATCCATTGCAGTCACCTTCCAAATATCTTTATCATATGATGCCATAACATTAGAATCTTTAACACTCAAATTTGTAGTATCTTTTTTTGTTACAATTTCAGTTTTCATTGAAATTATATTCACAGTTTCAGTATTGTTTTTTGAAGTAAGAATGAAATTTTCAGTTGTTAATTTTGGAAGCTTAACAGTTTTTTGTATCCAAGTTGGTATTTTAGGGGAATGAATTATTTCTAAAATTTTTCCATTAGAAACAACAATTTTCCCACCAAGGATTACTTTGTTAATTTTTATTTTTTTATAATCATCTAAAATTAAAATGTCAGCAATTTTTCCAGGACCAATTCCACCAAATTCAGCTCCCATTTTATAATAATCAAAGCAATTTTTTGAAGCCATGGAAATAGCATCAATTGGATTCATTCCAAGTTTAATTGATTCTCTAACACAATGATCAATATGACCAATATTCGATATGTCAAATGGATCTAATCCATCTGAACAAAACATTAATCTATTTTTGTATGTTCCATGAGATAATACAAGTGGAATAATATCTTTTAAGTCTCTACGAATTGAACCTTCTCGAATCATTATCCACATTCCAAGACGTAATCTCTCTAGCACTTGATCAAAATTTATCGGTTCATGACAAGATAGGATACCAGATGAAACATAAGAATTTAATTTTTTACCACTTGCCCCAGCAGTGTGACCATTAATTATACAATTATTTTCATGCATTTGCTTTAATGATTTTATGGTTTTAGGATCTCGCTTGGTTACCTTAATCCAGGAAAAAACTTCACCTAATCCAACAACAGAACGTAAACCAATTGCATCTTTTTCCTCTTCAATACTGAGAGTTTTTCCATGACTGAATTTTCGATCAACAGGTAAACCTCCAGGTATTGTATGAAAAAATCTCATTGGGAGATTTTCTGTTTGCCGTAAAAATTCCTTAAATCCACGATAACCGCATACACTCACAATATCAATAGAATCTGGAAAAAGTGAAGTCACCCCACACAGTAATGATTTTTTAACAAATTCTGCTGGAGTCAAAAAATGATCAATGTGAATATGTGGATCAACAAAACTGGGACAAACATGCTTATTTTTTATATCTAAAACTTTGGTTTTTGGACCACGAGTATGAGACGCATCAACACCGACAAATGCAATTCGATCATTTTTGATTGATATCTGAATTTTTTCTTGAATTTCATTTGTATAGACATTGATTAAAGAACAATTCTCTAAAATCAGATCTGCAGGATTATCTCCAATGGCTACTGAATTAATTTCAGAAAATACTGATGAAAATTTAGAATGCACACCACAAGATAGCCTCAGATATTATTATACATTGAAGCGATGTTTAAATTACGGTCAGCGAGGCGAAATACTATGAATTTACCAAAAGAGACTAGATCATATTGTCCAAAATGTAAGAGTCATCAAATAATGAAAGTATCAATTTACAAAGCTGGAAAAAGAAGAGGTTCAGCAGCAGGTGAGAGAAGACATGCTCTAAGGAAAAAAGGATATGGTGGACAAAAATTCCCAAAACTTGCAAAACCTGCTAAAACTACTAAAAAAGTTACATTAATTGAAACATGCACCACATGTAAAAAGAAAATGATGAATAAAGGAATTAGAATTAGAAAGTTTGAGTTGATTGCCGTATGAAAAAAGATCATGTTTTGGTTCCCGAGCCAAATAGCAAATTTAACAAAGTAAAATGTCACGAATGTGAAGAAGAACAAATAGTATATTCTCACAGTTCTACACAAGTAATTTGTAATTCCTGTGGAAACATTTTATCAAAAGCTACAGGTTCAATTGCTCAAATAAATGGCAAAATTTTAGAGACTGCTGAGTAAATCAAAATCAGTTTTTGTGTTTACATTCAAACATACACGCTTATCGTTGATAATTAGATAATCTTCTTTTACAGATTCTAAATTTTTAATTTCACTTGCATTAACAATAGAGATGCCTGTATGTACATAAGATTCATCATTAAATAAAATAATACATTCAGGATTTAGACCCAAAGATGATTGAAAGGATTTTGTAGTAACAATACTAGTCCATGTTTTATCAGAATTTACAGTATCTACTATTTGTTCTACTATACTTTCATCTAAAAGAGGCAAATCACCAGAAGTGACAAACACATAATCATCCAATTTTTTTAGAATATAATTTAGATCTGCAACAAAATTTTCTCCTAGAGTTTCAAATACAGTTACATTATTTTCAGCTATAATTTTTTGGGTTTGTGGAGAATTTGGACTAGTTGCAGCGATAATTTTTTCAAAACAATTAGAGCCTTTTAATGCATCAATAACATGCAAAACAAGTGGCTTTTTGTATTCAAGTAACAGCTTTTCTTCATTACTTTGCATTCTGGTTCCTTTCCCACCAGCCATGATAAGGCCAATCATAGTGAGACAAAGATTAGTAATGATGAGAGTCTTGTTATTTCATTACTTGCACCCATTACATCACCAGTAATTCCACCAAAACTCCTAGTAGATAATCCAACCAAAAACATTGTGATAGCAATTCCAATTGCAAAAACTATGAATCCACTCATTTCGCCGATAATAATGAATGGAATAATTGTAATGATTCCAGCTGTCAATAGACGTTTCTTGTCTTTCATAGAGTCCATGAAAGGAGAGTTTGAACCGATGGAGGCAGAATTCCCTAATCCAGCCATCAAAACCATTGAAAATTTTGCCATAATTTCACTAAGTAATATTATCTTGAATAATTCCATTCCACTGCTAAGCGATAATGCAATGATTACGCCTATTGCATACAATACTATTGAAAATATTCCAGCAGAGCCTACAGAGAGATCCTTCATAGCTTTGCGCTTTTTTTCTTTTGAACCTTTAGTCATTAGTCCGTCTGCAAAATCAGCAAGACCATCAGTATGGTGTATTCCAGTGATTACTGCTAGAGATGCAACCACAATCAAGGAAACAACTAAGGGTTCTAAATAGAGAGATAGCCCATAACCTAGAGAACCGATAATAAGTCCAATTACAATTCCTACAATTGGAAAGAGGTACATGTGTTTAGCAATAAAATCAAGATTGGAATTAGATGTTGGAATAATTGTCAGAAATGAAAAAACAGCCCCAATTTGTTTAAGCAATCAAAATCGACTCCATTAATGAAATAAATAAGATTATAGGAATAGATACAATTCCAAAGAAAAGCAATGATGTAACTTTCATCAATGCAATTGCATCTGTTACTTTTTTTGAAGTAATCTCTTGATTACCAGATCCTAATGAATAATGTTCAATTTTTTCAAATGTTGTACCTAATGCACCAGCTAAAGCAGCCATGGGATAACCTGCATTTGGACTATCTGTTTTTTTACCATCACGTTTGAAGATTGCATAACAATTTTTCCAATCATGGCCTAATAGCATTGCACCTAATACCATTGTTAATCCAGTTAATCGTGAAGGAATATAATTTAAGATATTATCACAATTTGCCCCAAACCAACCCAGATTTTTGAACATGTGAGTTTTGTAACCAACCATAGAATCAACAGTGTTCACAATTCTATATGCAAATGCTCCAGGTAAACCAAATAAAGCAAAATAAAACATTGGGCCTGTAATCCCATCCACAATATTTTCACTTAGACTCTCCAAAGTTCCGGAGAGTATATGATTTTTATCTAGATTTTTTGTATTTCTTTTCACGATCATTGATAGGTTTTTTCTTGCTTGTGTTAGATCATTTTTTTGAATAGAATCCAAAACAGCTAAAGCATGAAGTTCCATTCCTCTTATTGCAATAGTCATTTTGAATAGGATTATTCCAAAGATTATAGAGATAACAACTGACCAAAATTCAGCATTTATAAAATCAATACTAAAGTCTAGACCAAACAAAACAATGTAAGAAATAGAAACAGGGATTAAAACGATGAAAATGCCACCAAATTTTTCTAGAGTTTGGCTTTCATTTTTCATACAAGTTGTTATAGATCCAATAAAATTTCCAATCCATGCAGTAGGATGATAACGATTTTTTGGATCTCCAAATATTAGATCTAAAATTATCGCAAAGCCAATTATAATAATTGATTCAAGAATCATTTCAAAAGTTTCTCCATTTTACGAATATTAAGACTTGACTTAACAACTTTTGCGATTTTGTTTATCTCAATGTCTAATTTTTTTAAATTTGAGGTATTCCAATTAAGATTTTTTGGTGAAGTGCCAATAGAATCCTCATCAGGTATTTCAAACTTAGTCATAGGAATTGTACCAAATATTGGCAGACCTGTTTTTCGTTGTAATTTTCTATAACCTGGTTCAAGAATTTCAATATCGCCCCGAAATTTATTTATGACAAATCCTTTAACAAGTTCAAGATATTTTTTTTCAATTAATTCCATTGTACCTACAATACTCGCAAATGCACCACCTCTTTCAATATCAGTGATTAGTAAAACAGGTGATTTTGTTTTTTTAGCAATTTTCATATTTGTAATATCAAATTTCTGTAGATTAATTTCAGCAGGAGATCCAGCACCTTCAAGAAATATAATTTCATGTGATTGTGCAATTTTATTGAAAGATTCTACAGCTGCTTTAAAACCACTTTTTAGAACAAAGTTTTCATAGTAATTACTTGCATACATTTTTTTGAAGAATTTTCCATTTACAAATACAGAACTACGATAATTTCCTAATGGTTTTAGTAGAATTGGGTTCTGAAGTGGAGTTATACTGGTTCTTGCAGCTACCGCCTGTATAGCCTGCGCTCTAGAGATTTCAAAGTTTTTTCCAACATATGAAAAATTTGACATATTTTGTGCTTTGAATGGAGAAACTGTGTAACCCAGATCAGAAAAAATTCTACAAAGGGCTGTAACAAGTATTGTTTTTCCAGCACCAGAAGATGTTCCTTGTATCATTAGTGATTTGACCATTTTATATCTCCAAGTGTTTTGACTAGTATTTGATTTTCTTTTCTATTTTTTATAGCTATTCGAATATAATTTTCATTAAGACCACAAAAAGTGCTGCAATCTCTAACAAGAATATTTTTTTTAAGCAGTTTCTTTTGTAGAATTTTTGAATTTATTTTTGTCTTGATGAGAATAAAGTTAGTAGAGGAATTAAAACAAGACAACCATTCTAATTTTGATAGAGAATTCATTAAAAATAAATTTTCTTTTTTTATATTTTTTCGAGATTTCTCTAGAAAATCTGAGTAACATAATGCTGCACTTGCCGCAGTTTGTGCAACATAATTTACATTCCAAGGGATTTTAATTCTTTGAAGAATGCCAATTATTTTTTTGCTTCCAAGACCATAACCAATACGTAATCCAGCTAATCCAAATGATTTTGTAAAGGAACGTAGAATGAATAAGTTCTCATGAGATTTTATAGTTTTTACAAGTGATGGAAAAGAATTCGGCACGAGTTCAATAAATGTTTCATCAACAAATACCAATGTGGATTTTTTTTCAGCAGTTTTTATAATTTTCTCCATATTCTTTTTTGGTAGAATTTCACCTGTGGGATTATTTGGATTGCAAAAGAAGACAATTCCTTTTGTTGGTATTTTTGCTAGAAATTTTTCAAGATCTTCATTAAAATTCAAAGATTTGAAGTTGATGATTTTCCCACCAAAAAATTTCGCTGCTTTTTCATATTCTGAAAAAGTTGGACATGGAATCAAAACTTTGGATTTTTTATTTACAAACGTACTACAAAAATTATAGATTATTTCAGTAGCACCATTACCAACCAAAATTTGTGATTTATTGATTCCTGTAAACCATTTTAAATTTGAGCGTAATTTTGTTGATTCAGAATCTGGATAAACATTGATTTGATTTAATTGTTTTTTCAGATATTTTTTTACACCTGGATGGCATCCTAGCGGATTAACATTTGAGCTAAAATCAATTATTTTTTTATTTGGATTCTTAATTGAAAATATACCTCCGTGAGAAGCTGGAATATGTGAAATTGCGTTGATATTTGGGTTTATTTCCATAGTTTGAAATAAACTAATTCACTATAGTATTCTTTTGGTTATTTTTCTAAAGGAATATTAACTGAAAATTGCCAAATTGGATCTATGAAAAAAAGAGTTGCCATAGTCGGTGTTACAGGTTCTGTGGGTCAAGAATTTGTACAATCATTAGATAATCATCCATGGTTTGAAGTAACTCAAATTGCAGCATCTGAACGTTCAGCAGGAAAAATGTATCTTGATGCAATTAGAGATTCTAGTGGAATTATTGCATGGGATGTGAGTGGACCAATTCCAGAATATATCAAAAATATGAAAGTTTTAAAAATAGATGAAGTTAATGTTCAAGAATTAGATTTAATCTTCTCAGCAGTAGAATCAGAAGCTGCTAGAGATATAGAAACTAAATTTGCAAAGGATTTGCCAGTAATTTCAACATCATCTGCCTATAGATATGAAGAAGATGTGCCAATTCTAATTCCTGGAATAAATGATGAACAAGCTGAATTATTAGAGATTCAGAAAAAGAATAGAAATTGGAAAGGATGGGTTGCGCCACTTCCAAACTGTACTACTACAGGTTTAGCAATTACACTAAAGCCATTACTAGAAAAATATGGTGCAAAAAAAGTATTGATGACTTCAATGCAAGCAATTTCAGGTGGAGGAAAAACTGGAGTGTCAGCAATGGGAATTACAGATAATATTTTGCCATACATACCAAAAGAAGAGAACAAAGTTAGAATAGAAACTAGAAAAATTCTTGGGAAACTAAAAGATGGAAAGATTGAAGATGCAGACATCAAAGTGAGTTGCACTTGTACAAGAGTTCCAGTAATTGATGGACATACAGAATCAGTATTTGTCGAGACAGAAAAAGAGATCGACCCTAGTGCAGCAAAAGATATGTACAATGAATGTAACAAAGAAATTTCAGTTTCAGGATTGCCTTCTGCACCAGAAAAATATTATGCATTTCACGAAGATCCAACAAGACCACAGCCTAGAATGGAAAGAGAAGTTGGGGGTGGTATGACTACTTCAATTGGTAGAGTTGAAAAAGAAGAATTATTTGAAAATGGACTAAAGTATATGTTATTTTCACATAATAAAAAAATGGGCTCTGCAAAAGGAGCAGTTCTTTTGGCAGAGATGCTTTACAAGAAAGAGAAGATTTAATCTAGAATTTTAGAAATTTTCCAATAATATCTTTATTAAAGGTAGTAATTTCTAAGATGCCGGTGAATTAAATGGCAAAGATAGATAATCTTGATTTAAAAATTCTTTCAGAATTGAGTAATGATGCATCAGTATCAGTTCCAAAATTATCAAAGAAAATTAATGTCAATTCATCTGTTGTTTATAGTAGAATTAAACGTCTTTTAAAACAAAAATTAATTCAGAGATATACAATAGATGTTAATGATAAAGAATTAGGATATGTAGTAAAATCGGTTACAGGAATTAATATGGATTCCAAAAAGCGGGACACAATAATTGATGAGTTGTTCAAAATTGATGGTGTTAGAGAGATTTCAGAAGTTACAGGACGATTTGACATTATGGTTACAATGCATGCAAGATCATTAAATGAGATGCACAAGGTGGTTTCGGAGAATATTGGTAAAATTGAAGGGATCTTAGGTTCTGAGAGCTTCATAGAGATGAAAAGAAGGACAAAACCAATGCCTTACATGCCAAAGTAAACGCGTGATATTTATTTTTCCGAGGAAAAGAGATTACATGCAAGAAACAACTACAAAAATCAAAATAAAAACATACTATGAATTAACAAAACCAAAAATTTGGTATCTCTTAGTTTTTACAGCATTTGGAACTGCAATAACTGCATCAAATATCTATAATATTGAGATATCAATTGCAACTTGGGCCTTAATGCTATTTGGAGTTGCTGCAGGTTCTGCAGCAGCAAACACATTGACAAATTATCATGATAGAGATATTGATGAAATTATGGAGAGAACAAAAGAGAGACCAATTCCAAGTAAGAGGATTTTCCCTGCTGAAAAAGCAAGAGACTTTGGATTAGTATTAGCAGCAATTTCGATTGCATGTGCATTTGGAATTGCATTTACTACATCATTTTGGAATGGAATGTGGTGTGGTATTTTTATGGTATTTGGTTTGGCAGATAATATTGTCATTTACAGTCACGCATTAAAAAGAAAAAGTCAACTTAACATCATACTAGGAGGATTTTCTGGAGGTGCACCTGCAATGATTGGATATGCTGCGGTAACACTAACGGGATTGTGGGATTTTGGATTGATCATGGCAGGGCTAGTATTCATTTGGATCCCAATGCACATTTGGGCATTAACATTACACTTTAGAGATGATTATCGAAAAGTTAAGGTTCCGATGTTAACTGCAGTATTATCTGAAAAGACATCAGCTAGAGTAATTGCTGCAACTACAGTAATGATGGTGTTGTTTAGTGTTGTACCGTTCTTTTTGACAACTGATACAGGTGAACCAGTAATGAGTGAAGTTTACCTATACACTGCAATAGCATCAGGTATCTTGATGGTTGTACTTAGTGCATGGGTTGTATCAAAACCAACTGAGAAGGCATCATGGGTTTTGTTCAAATTTTCTAGTCCATATCTAGCAGTACTATTTATAGCATTAATGGTAGATTCCGCACTTTAATAAAAAAAACGTATAACTTTTTAATACCAAATTCGGTCGTTCTACCATGGTTATAGAATTAGTTTGTAAAGACTACGGACATGACTGTAATTTTGTCGCCGAAGGTGAAAATGTTGAGGATGTTATGAAAGAGTTTGGTAAGCATTCGGATGAAGAACATGGATTATGGTATTCGGATGAATCACTAAAACAGATTGTTCAAAACAAGTACAATATAAAATGATTTTAAGGTTTTAAAATAATTTTTCCAACTAATCCTTTTCCGTTAAGCATTTTTTTATGAGCATCTACTGCATTCTCAAATGTAAAAACAGAATCAATAATTACCTTAATCTTTCCTTGACCCATCCAGTGAAAACCTTCTTCCAACTCTGCACGTGTTCCCTGTGTAGAACCTAAAATATTAATTCCTTTGAAAAAGATGTGACGTAAATCAACTGGTGCATCATATCCAGTTGTAGCACCAGTTGTTACTAGTGTTGAGCCATATTTCAAAAGTGTAAGTTCCTTGTTGAAATGAGAACCGCCAATGTGTTCAAAAATTACATCAATTCCGGGTGATCCACCATTTAGTTTTACAATTTCTTTGGTAATTGCCCTGACTTCTTTATGCCAATCATCTTTTCTATGATCAACAGCATAATCTGCTCCTAATTCTTTTAGTTTTTCTAGTTTTTCTGGGCTTGCAGTTGCAATAACTGTACAACCATACAATTTTGCAATTTGAATACCAAATATTCCAACCCCAGAGCTACCACCCATTACAAGAACAATTTGTCCAGGTCTGATTTTTGCCCTTCCAACTAGCATATGCCATGAAGTAAGAAGAGTCATCGAAGCCGCTGCCGCTTCATCATAACTAACATTATCAGGAATTTTTATAACATTGATTTCTGGTAGATGTGCAATTTCACAATATCCACCCCAAAGTGGACCAGTTTCAAATCCCCAAATTTTTCTGTCCCTACAATCATATTCTCTTCCAGAAGTGCATGCTGAACAAACACGACATGACATATTTCCATGTGAAACAACTCTGTCACCAACTTTGATGTTTTTTACATTTTCACCAACGGCGATTACTTCACCTGCTGCATCAGTTCCAGAAATATGTGGTAGTGGAACAGCCAAAGGTTTACCTCTCATTCCCCAAATATCATCATAGTTTAGTGCAGCAGCTTTTACACGAAATAATACTTCATTTTGTTTTACATTTGGTTCAGGAATATCTTTTAGTTTTAGAATTGATGCAAAATCATTATCCTTTGCATATTTTTCATAAACTAGTGCTTTCATTTTTTATTAATAATCATTCAAAGATATTTTATCAAGTTTTGGGATTTTTGCAATTTCAAAACCTTCTTTTCTTTTATTCAGAGGTCTCGTTGCATCAATTCCGAGTTTAGCAGTCTTAAGATTTTTCTGATCACTAGAAGGATCCAAGCTCGAACCACGAACATTTTTTATTAATACAATATCCTTATCAGCCTGAAATCTAGTTGCCATTGCATATTCAACCTGGTCAGAGCTTGATGGATCAATATCATCATCAACAACTGTAACCATTTTTAGAGAACGATGAGATGCAAAAATTTCATTAATTATTTTTTTTACATTTGTAGAAGGTGTTTTTGATATTTGTGCTACAGCGTGAAGCCAATGTGAACCTCCATTAGACAATATTACTTGGTTAGTTCTAGGGAACTTTTTCTTTATTATTCCATTAAGTTTTGATTCGATCGGCATTCCCATTAACAAATGATGTTCTCCAAATCCAGATAAAATATCATGAAAAATTGGATTATTTCTATAGTACATTTTTTCTAATTCAAAGAGTGGTTGTTCCCTTGGATGATCATATGTACGCAACATTTCAACCATCCATTCTTTATCAGTTCTATCTTGGAGTATTTTTCCTTCCATAACAATTTCAGTGCCTGATGGGACATGCATTCCAGAATATGGACATTTTGAGAGGGTCAATTTTTTGCCTAATAATGAATTTGCTATATTTAGTTCATCTTTTCCCCAGTCTGCCTGATAAGCACCTGCAATGGATATTGCTGGATGAACGCCTACAGTAATTGCAACTTTAAGATCTTCACCATGTTCTTTTGCATTAATGAAATTTCTATGTGAATGGCGTCCCTCAACCATTCTAATTGAGAAATGTTTTCTATCAACTGGCATTAATCTATGAAATGCAGAATTCTGTGTTTTGAATTCATAGTTTTGAGAATAAACTATAGCAGATGTGATAAATGGGCCAGATTCTTTCTCAAAATGTGTAACAATAGGAAGTTCTGAGAGATCATTTGAAAAGTTTTCAAAAAATTTCCCATCGGATATGATTTTTGGTTTTTTTGCATTTTTGATTGAAGAGTAAATTGATTCATGTATTTTATTTTCTTTTGCATTTACTGCTAGCGCGAATCTTTTTCGCGTACCAACTAAATTACTAACTAATTTGAAATTATTTTGTTTTATATTTTCAAAAAGTAATGCTGAACTTTTATCGGCTTTTGCAGTAATTCCTGCGATTTCAAATTTTGTTGAAACCTTTTTTTTGATGATTTTTAGTTCTTTAGATTTTTTTAGTTTGGATATGTATTCACGTAAGTCTCCAGTCATTGAGTAATTTCTCCCATTATTTCATGCATTAATTGTTTTGTAGTATTATTATCTAATGATCTTTCAAAATTCGCAGTAACAAGACATATGCCTTTTAAAAAAGATGAAATTTTTTCAGATAATAATTTCAAAAAAAGTTCTTCGGATTTAGTCGGTATAATAATGGAAGTTGATGGGACAGGTCCAGAGCTAATGGATATTAGCATTGGACCAATTTTGGGAGAATTTTCAGAGATGGAGATTATCATTCCATTTTCAAAATTTAGCATGTTAACTAGGAAAGTGCGATTCTCGTATGCAATTGTCTTTGTATTACAACCAGTTTCCACAACAAGACTTTTTCAATTATGCCTTTATTGCTATCGGTTCAGACTTTGCGTCGAATGCGTCTTTGATTAGATCTCTTGCCTTTTTGATAGTTATGCGTTCTTCAGATTTTCTGAGTTCTTCAACAGTCTTTGTTTTTGTCCATCCTTCAGAGACAGCAGTTTCTAATGTTGTTTTAACAAAATCAGATGATTCTACTGAAACTGTTGCAACTTGTGCCACCTCAATAGTTTGAGATTTAATAGCTGCGTCAGCTTCAACTCTTGCTCGGAGTTTTGCTTTATATTTCAAATTACGTGGTTTGGTTCTTAATCGGTAACCACAGCATGGGCACCAAAGTCCTTCCCAGTTAATGAATATTTCACAGATTTGACAACGTCTTTGACCAGATGCATAACGCCCAGTGCCTACTGGTTTTTGTGCTTTGTATCTAGAACAGATTCCCTTACATGTCATTTTTTATCTAAATATTGTAGAATTTACAACTATATAAAACAGATCTAACAATTTTTTACAAAAAAATTGATTTTTAATGTAAAAAATTTATTGATTTATATAGAAAAATGAATCAATTTCAAAAAAAATGGAATTATCTATAAATATCTTTGTGTTTTTGGACTTTGTACTAACCGGTAATTGAGAGTGGTAAAACAGATTTTGGAATTCCACTTCTTTGTGAAATGAATTGGGCAGATAACATATCCCTTTTTCCACGTTGGTTATGATTTTTAATTTTGAATGTAGTACTTGATTCATCAACAAATTCAATTTCAAACTTGGAACAGAATTTCAAATTTAACATTTGAAGAATTCTATTAGCAGTTTTCATATCACCATTGCCAATTTTAACAATCTTTCTAGAAGCTGGTAATTCAGCCAAAATGGAAATCAAGTACTGGATCAATTTATCAAGTGAAACAAAAAATGCTCTAGCAATTTCATTTTCTAAATATGTTACAGAAACACCAATTCTCTGACCAGGGTCAATTCCTAGAACTAGCTTACTATAGTTGGTAGATGAATTGAGCATTTTTGTTATGATTCCTTTTACAACAATTGGATCTTTACTAATAATTTCGTCAAATAGTATGGGTGTTGAGATTTGTTTTGGGGCCTCTTTTTCAGTAGTGACTATCAAATCACCGTCAAAATCATCAATTTCACTAGGTAATATTGAATCAAATGGAATAGATAATTCCTTGAAAATTTTGGATAGTTTGAAATAGGGTTTTCCATACTCTGTAGCTATTCCAATTTTTGCATTTTCTATACGAATAATACTTTTGGTATAACTATAACAAATTTAGTAGTTTTGGGCGTAAATTTTCTACATAATTTGTCAAAAATTCTTCTAAAATAGAAAGATTGTATTGTAAAAGTGAATAAAAGATTTTAGGCTTTTAGAATTGTCTCTACAGCACCATCTACAGCAGAATCAAAGTTAGAATCAATGTTTTTTTGAATTTCACTAATTTTTGATTCTCCATCTTGGGCAATTTTCTGAGATTCAGATTCTGCTTTAGATTTAGAGTCAGAAACAAGAGATTCTGCCTCAGAATTGGCCATTTTTCGTGTTTGTTCAAGAAGGGAATCAATCTCTTTTTGAGCAATAGAATTTAGTGATTTTTTCATATCAGCCAAACTAAGATTTACAGAGTCAATTTCAGATTCTAGTTCCGATAAGGATTTGATAATTACATCAACTTTGGTAGTTTGGCTCATTTTGATTTTTTCCTCTTATTCCATTATTAAAATCTTCAATTCGTGGTAAGTAGTAGGATCGCTCTTGCTAGATCGCCTTCAGATTCTGCTAATGCATTTTTGGCTGCTTCTTCATCAACATTTGCCTGCTGACATACAAGTGATATATCATCATCGCTGAAAATTTGTACCTCTAATTCCTTTTCCTCTATGTTTTCAGCCACTACTTGAAATATTGAATTATCTTTAGATTTCATTTCAGTAACTGAAGGTTTGCTAATTATGATCTCTTTTTTGTCAGTCTTGATGATTACTTCTTGAACATTTTGAACCTCTTCCATATCAAGACCCATTTTATCCATCATTCTTCGCATTTCGCGATTTCCGCCACGTCCACCCATCATATTTTATCACCATCATTCTGAGATTTTAAACTATCCCGAACTCTAATTGCCATACCTCTAGATTGAGTCTTTATCATATTTGAAGAAAGAATTGATTTTCCAACAGCGATTATCTGTTTTTTGAAAAATATAGGCACGTCTGAGCCGATTTCTATCTTTGAACCACATTTTTTGACATGTTGACAAAAAACTGATTTTCCTTGTTCAACAAATGGCTTTGAATCAGCATCAACTTCAATGCAATAATTATCCACGAATTTTTTATTTTTTGAAAAACGTTCAGCACAGTAAATGGACATTGCAATTCCACCATCTGTACGTGGAGTAAAAAATAACAAACCATTATGATATACTGCTCGAATTCTTCCGGTCTTTTTTGACATTTTGAAATCAATATCCTTTGGAATGTTCTTTGAAACTCCATTTCCAAATAATGCATCAACTGAATGAGATATTTTTTCAAATCTGTCCATGGGATTTGGGAATTATTTCGTAAATATTAGTCTAAGAGAAAAAATGATACAAAAGTATGAAGTTAGGCACAAAAAATGGCTCAAAATGATATTAATCGCACATTAAAACACATAGATCACAAAAAAAGACATGTTTTTGACAAAAAACCATATATTTATTAATTCTATATAGTAATGCGGATTATGACAGATAAGGGTCAAATAAGAAAAATCCAGTTTACAGGAAAATCATCTTACATTGTATCATTACCAAAAGATTGGATTAAAGAACAAGGTCTAAAACAAGGAGACCAAGTTACAGTTGAAAGAAATGGAAGTACTGTTTTAGAAGTAAAGCCAGTCAATTTTGGAAAATCATCAGGAGATGAATCTTCTAATCTTATAATTTCACCTGAAGATGATAAATCATCCATAGTTAGAAAACTCATAGCGTTATACTTTTTGAATTCAAAAACAATCAATGTAAAACCGAAAACAGGGACACGAATTTCTCCAACTCATAGAATTGCAATCAGAGACGCTGTCAAAAAGGTCCTAATGGGTTCTGAAATTACAGCAGATTCTACAGATGGAATAACGGTTCAAGTGTTAATCAATTTAGTGGAATTATCAGTTGATGGGGCTTTCAAAAGAATGCTATCTATGGCAAAATCTATGCAAACAGATGCTTTACTATCTCTAAAAGAGAACAACGATGAACTGGCACAAGAGGTCATCAACTCAGATGACGATGTAGATAGATTTGGTTTCTATATAATTAGACAATTAACAATAGCCATTGAAAATCAACACATGCTTGAAGAGATGGGCTTCAAAAATTCAAGAGATTGTTTGGGATATCGTGTCATTGTAAAAAACATAGAAAGAATTGGAGATCATGCAGTAACCTTAGCACAAGATGCCATAGATATCAAAAAACCAATCAAAGGTAAGATAATGATCAGCATTGAAAAAATGAATGAATTTGCACTAACAGTTGTGGATAATGCATGTTTGGCTTTATTCAAAAATGATTATCTAGAGGCGGAAAATGCAATCAGCGAATCAAGTAATATCAAAAAATATGAAGATGGTGTTCTAAAAGCCCTAGAGCAATCAAAGAACTCTGAAGAGGTTTTTAGAGTTAGAAGAATTGCTGAAAATATACGAAGAATTGCCGAATATGCAAGCGATATTGGAGAAATTGTTCTAAACATGAATATTGAGAAAGCTATCAAGAAAAACTAGAGAAAATTTTGAAATCATGCATTTTAATCACATATGTGAATGAAAATATCAGTTCAGAGGCAAAATCCCTGTGTGAGGCAGCCCAATATAACATACTTTACACGATAAAAGTAGAAAATTTACAAAAAAGACAATACGGGATTAGCGAATCAAAAATTGAGGAATTAGAAGAGAAAATTGAGAAATTAAAACCAAATGTTATAGTATTTGATGAACTTTTGAAACCAAATCAAAATTACAGACTTGCAGAAAAATTAAAGATAGAAATTGTAGATAGAGAATCCTTAATTTTAGAAATTTTTGAAAATAGAGCAAGTAGTGCAGAATCAAAGTTGCAAGTAAAATTAGCACAGCTACGATATGAAAGGGCTAGAGCTAAAGAACGAGTCAGATTGGCAAAAGGTGGGGAACAACCTGGCTTTATGGGAATTGGAAAATATGATATTGATGCATATTATGATGACATTAAAAATAGAGGTAAAGTAATTAAAGGAAAATTAGAAAAAGCAGGAAAACAAAGAGCGTTACACAGACAAGGAAGAGACAGATTAGGATTTAAAACAATTTCATTGGCAGGTTATACATCTTCAGGAAAAACTACTCTATTCAATAGTGTAACTGGAGAGACAAAAGAAAGAAGTGCATCATTATTTACGACATTAACAACTACAACACGAAGATTAAAGCTTGGAAGAGAAATTTCATTGATTACAGATACAGTAGGTTTCATCAGTAAATTGCCTGCATACATGATTGATGCATTCAGATCTACATTAGAAGAATTACTTTTTACAGACATAATTTTGTTAATGATAGATTCATTAGATGATGATGAATTAATGAAAAAGAAATTTTCTACCTGTTATAAAACACTAGTTGAACTAGGAGTAGAAAGGAAAAATATGGTTTTTCTATTTAACAAATCAGAATCAATAGATGATAAAAAAATATTACATATTATGAATAATTTAAAAATTGAGGAAATTGAGAACTGTTTAGACATATCAGCACTTACTGGAAAAAATCTTGTAGAACTAAAACAATTATTACAAGAAAGACTTTATGGGAAAAATTAATAAAATGAAAATCGAAGTTTTAAGAATTGGTCAGAGAGTTATACGAGATGACAGAGTTACAACTCATGTTGCATTAGTTGCTAGAGCATTTGGAGCATCAAAAATTTACATGAATGAAGTTGATCCTGAGATTGAAAATACAATTAAAAAAATGAATAAGACATGGGGAGGTGAGTTCGAGGTTGAATTTTTTGAGGATTGGAAAAAGGTTCTAAACTCAAAAATTCATGAATTCAAAATTGTCCATTTGACAATGTATGGAGAGAAAATTGATGATGTTGCAAAAGATATTAGAAAAAATCAAAATATTTTGATTGTGGTAGGGGCAGAAAAGGTGCCTAGAGCAATATATGATAAATCTGATTATAATGTCTCAGTTTCAAATCAGCCACATTCAGAAATTAGTGCATTGGCGATTGTTTTAGATCGATTATACAAAGGAAAACAATTTGATATTAAATTCAAGAATTCAATACGAAGAATCATCCCTACTAAAAAAGGGAAAAAAGTGATTTCAAAGTAAAAATAGAGGGCAGAATGTGAGGAAATATGGTTGACAAGTATGAAGATCCTTTTGTAAAGATTGCAGCAATGATTGGAGGAGATGAATATCTCAAAGTTGCACGTTCTCTGTTAAAGACAGAAGATGCAACAGATGAAGAAATTGCAAGTTCAACAGGTCTTAGAATTAATATGGTTAGAAGAGTATTGTACGATTTGTTTGGAAAGGGTTTGATTACAGGTGTTCGTGTAAAAGATGAAAGAAAAGGTTGGTTTGTCTATAGATGGCGCTCAAGAAGAGATGAGGTTGAAAATTTTATAGAAAATCAGAAAAAGAAAATCCTCAATAGATTACAACAAAGATTAGATTATGAAAACTCTTCAGACTTTTACCATTGTGGTAATGGAGATTGTTCAAGAGCAACATTTGAAGATGCACTAGACCAATTTTTCAAATGTCCATCATGTGGACAAGTTCTGAAACGTGATGATTCAGATATAAGGAAACATGAAAAAATGAGGAAAAGCTTTTCAAGAAAAATTGATAATATGAAAGGCGACTTACGAGTTTAAAGCGTATAGTTTAAGACAATTTCATTTGTGTTTTTTTGAACTTTTTTTAATTTAAAAGATGATAAGGTTTTAGTTGGTTTTAAAATTCCTTCAAATAGATTAACAGAGTTTTCTGAACCTAAAACAAAAGGTGTTATTGTAACAATTATTTCATTTATTAGATTATTTTTCAAAAATGAAAGATTTAATGTACCACCACCCTCTACTAATATTTTCTTAATTCCTTTTTTACATAAAATTGGTACAAGTTTTCTTATATCAACTTGATTTTTTCCACATACAATTACATCTAAAGATAAATTTTTTAGACGACTGAAATTTCTTTTTGAAACAAGTTGAGATGTTACAATTATTGTTGGAACATTTTTGGCTGTTTTGATTATTTTTGAAGTGTTTTTTATCGTACCGTGAGAATCAAGAATTATTCGGATTGGGTTTTTACCTTTAACATGCCTAACTGTTAGAAGAGGATCATCTTGTTCAACAGTATTTTTTCCAACTAGTATGGCATCAAATTTAGAACGAAGTTTGTGAACTCTTATTTTATCAGATTTGGAAGAAAGAACAACTTTTTTGTTTCTTTGACCAATTTTACCATCAAGAGTCATTGCTGCACTCAACACAATCATAGACTTACAATTTTCCATTTACAATTTTTCCTCCAATCATTACAGCATTAATTGAGTTTTCAGAAGCCCGATGTACTATAGATGCATAGACATTATTCATTGGTTCCAAATCGAGTGAATTTTTGTTAATAAATAGACAATCGGCAAAATAATTTTCTTTTATGCAACCAATTTTCTGATTAAGCATTTTACCAGCGTTAACTGTAGCCATTTTTAGTATTTGTCTTGGATCAAATCTACTTTGAGACATACCCATTGTAACTTTCCAGAGATAATCCATCTCTCTAAAAATATCTGGTGAATTAATCATCACGTTATCGGTTCCAATTGTAATATTACAACCAAATTTTTGCATTAATGAAATGTCAGGAATTCCTTCTGCTAAAGATGAATTTGCACGTGGACAAATAACTATACCACGTGTATTTTTTGCTACTAATTTTAGATCATTTTTTGTTGCAAAAGTCATATGAATCAGAAATGATGGTCGTAGTAACATGGCTCTTTGAATTTCTGATTTTCCAGTTAATTTTTTTGAAGTATTTACACTATCTTTTGTTTCAGCTGCATGAATTGCACGTATTTTTTTTGTTTTTGCATATGATTGAAGATTAGAATTGCTATTTTCATTTGTACCACTAATTCCAATTCCATCACAATTTTTCAGTAATTGAGTTAATTGTTTGATATGTTCCTTGGGTAAGGGCATGTTTTGTTTAATTTCATTTTTAGTATTGTAATGCTCAATTCTTCCCAAGATTATACAACGAATAGGGAGATTTTCTAAAGCAGATTTTAATAATAATATACCATCTAGACCACCTTCTCTAAAATCAATAAAAGTTGTAATTCCATTTTTTATCATTGATTTTGCAGAATTTTTCATATATTTTGATAAAGATTTTTTTGGTGTTTCTTTGAGTAATTTCTGCTTTAGGCCAATCATGGGATGAATTTTAGAATCAACATCTGCATCAATCGATAGATCTTTTCCTATTGAATCAGCTATATGTGTATGCGAATTGATGAATCCAGGAATTAATAGTAAATTGGAACAATCAATAGCTTTTTCTTTTGATGAAATTTTTTTAGAAATTTTTTTAAAGTTTCCATTTTTAATTTGCACGTCAGTTGATTCTATGTATTTTAATTCAGTTCCGTAAAGTATACTAATATTTTTTAGAATCAATTTAATTCATAAATCTCAGGTTTTTCTTTTCCTGAATCTCTAATTTCTCTTATTGTATCAAGAGATTTTGTTGCAAGTTTTACAGCATCTCTAGATGTTTGTGCTGTACCTATTCCACAATTTAGTTCAATTTCAAATTCATCTTTACTTATTTTGATAAAGTCTTTTGCAAAGTTTTTGAATTCAGAGTTTGTTACAACCATGAAATTATCCCCACCCATAAAAAATGTAAGTGAGTTTTTTGAAAGAAAATATTCTGACATTCTTGAATAAATTTTAAACATTAGAGACGAGGTATCATAAGGTGACATTTCCTGTTTTCGTTTAGATGTTAAATCATCTACATCTAGATGCATAATTGTAACAGAATGTTCTGAATGACCATTTAATGTTCCAAAAATTGAATATTGTTTGTTAAGAAATTTTTGTGATTTTTTTGCTTCGTATGCATCTAGATTTGCATCATATGGATTTTCACCGTAACCAATTGACATAGAGAGTTTTACATCAAATAAAGACTCTAATTCCTTTTGTATTACAATATGTTCATCAAGTGAAAGACAATTTGTGACTGAAAAATATTCATCAGAGCGATTAAGAAAAACAAGACAGTTTTTCTTGGAGAATAATTCTTGAAGTTTATTGTACAATTGTGATTGTAGCATTTGTAATTCATGTTCACGGTCACTTCCTAAAGTAAGAGTCCATGGACCATATCCAGTAATTTTCATTATTGTTAGTTGAATCATTTCTCTATTTCCTTAATTTCATTATGAAGTTTGAATACTGCATTAACTGCATTTTCAGATACAGGTCTAATTCTTGCATATGCTTGTCTTTCTGCCATACCAGGACCTGAGATTCCAAGTGATACAGGTTTTTGATGTTTTATGGATAATTTAGCTATATTTCTTGCAGTTGAATGAGCTATTACTTCATCATGTTTTGTTTGTCCTTTGATGATTGCACCCAAAGTTACTACAGCATCAACATCATTTTTTTGTAATAACTTGTCAATGATTAATGGCATGTCAAAGATTCCAGGTACATGACTTGTGTGTATAACATCAAGATCTAGTTTTTTTGCAGTTTCTAATGCAACATCATACATTCGTGATGTAATTTTTTGATTAAATTCTGCTACCACTATTGCAATTTTCAAAATTAATTCACCTTAGAGAATTCAAGTAATTCCTTACCATCAATGAAAGGAATTGCATTTTCTTTTGCATATTTTTCTGCTTTATCGACTGACAATGCAGAATATGTTTCAGAGTCCATCATTTCACATATAGCAGTGATTGGAGAAAGATTTGCCAATTGAGTCAGATATACTGACATTTCAGTATGACCAGTTCTAGAAGAAAGAAGACCATTTGAGGCGATTAATAGTGGAACATGTCCAGGAGTTTTAAAAGTTGAATTAAAGAATTGTTTTGGATTTTCTTTTTGGTATAATGTAGACATTTCTTTGATAGTTAATGCTCTATCTCTATCTGTAATTCCAGTGTAAGTTTGTTTATGATTAATACTAATTGAAAATGTTGGATGATCTCCATACGGTGCAGTGCCCATAATCATTTTTTTTGATTCATCATCAAGTTGGTTTGATAAAGATAACATGTTATGCATGTATTTCAGCTGTAATTTTTCTGCAAGCATATTATCAATTGCAAGGCAAATTAATCCACCAGCATGTTTTCTCATTCTAACAATATGTTCAGGAGAAATTAATTCTGCTGCAACTACCATATCAATTTCATTTTCACGACCATCAGAATCATGAATCATTACAAACTCACCACGTTTTAATGATGAAATTGCAGAATCAAATGTCATATTAAAAATTAAATTTTAGTTATTATAAAGTTTACTAGATTTTTAGTTATTACCAATTTATTGGTAAATAATATTCATTTTAAGATGTATTTTCCTAACACATCAGTCTCAATGTTTAGATTATCATTGATGTTTTTTGTTTTAAAATTAGTAATTTGTATTGTGTGAGGTATTAGACAAACAGAAGCTAAATCATTTTTAACATCAACAACTGTTAAGCTTATTCCATCTAAAGCAATAGAACCTTTTTTGACAACATATTTTTTGAGTTTATTTGGAATTTTGAACCAAATTTTAACTTCTTTTGGTTTTTTTTCTATTTTTTTAATTTGTGCTACACCATCAACATGACCTAACACAAAATGTCCTTCTAATCTTTCACCTACTTTGAGACTTCGTTCAACATTAACAATACTTCCAACTTTAAGATTTCCTAAATCTGTTTTTTTCATTGTTTCATCTATCATTTCAAATGTACAAATATTTTTTAGAACTTTAGTGGCACTAAGACATACACCATTCAATGCAACACTTTGACCAATTTTCAAACCCTTTGAATCTTTACCTAAATCAACAGATACCTTAATTGCACTACGATTTTTTGTATTTTGTTCTATTTTCTTAATTTTTCCAGTACTAGTAATTATTCCAGTAAACACTGTTGCATTATAATAATTTGAGTATAAATAATGTTTAGATTATTTTGTGAGTTCAAGTATGGCTTTAGCCCGTTTATAATGAACTTCATCAATCATTTTTCCATCAACTACAATCGCACCAGTTCCTTTTTTTGTTGATTTTTCATATTCTTTGATTACTATTTTGGACCATGTGATTTCAGATGCATTTGGATGAAATATTTTGTGTGTTATAGAAATTTGATCAGGATGTATAATGCTTTTTCCAGAATAACCTAATTCTTTTCCAATTTTACAATCTTGTTCTAAACCTTTTTTATCTTTTATTTGCTGCCAAATACCATCTATTGCAACGACTCCTGCTGCTGCTGCTGCAACTGGCACTTTGTATCTAGAATATTTTCCACCAATTAGATTTCCTTTTGTATATTCAATTTGCATATCGTTCAATAAATCAAATATTCCAAATACTATAGCATCAATTCTCTTACTTGATGACGCAATTTCATAACAATTAATCACACCTAGAGCAGATTCTATTGAAGGAATTAGACGTATTTTTTTTAGTTTTCTTTTCTTTTCTAGGTTTGAAATTATTTTTTCAATTTTTTTCAGTTCTTTTGCTGAATCAACTTTAGGTATGACTATGCCATCCAGTCCTTTCTGAATGATTTTTTCTAAATCATTAGGAATTTTACCAGACTGAGGAGAATTGGTTCTTACAAATACAGATGTTTTGAAATCTTTACGTTCTTTCAATTTTTTTGAGATCAATATTCTAGCGTTTTGTTTTTCTTTGTCAGGTACAGAATCTTCTAAATCAAAACAAACAATATCGCCAGAGAGTAATTTTGCTTTTTCTAAGAATCGCGGATTATTTCCTGGTACAAAAACTAGACTACGAAAAAGATTTGTCATTAAATGACTATGCGCCTTCAGGCTTCATTAAGATTTTGCCAAAGAACTTGCCAGATAACATTTTTGTGTGAGCCTCTGCTGCTTGCTCAAATGAATAAACTGAGTCAACTGCAGCTTTTATTTTTCCTTGACCCATCCAGTATAGACCTTGGTCAAGTTCAGCTTTTGTTCCTTGTGTTGAACCTAGGACATTAATTCCTTTGAAGAATATGTGTCTAAGATCTATTTTTGCGTCATAACCTGTTGTTGCACCACATGAAACTAGAGTTGCACCATATTTGAGCAATGTTAGTTGCTTGTTGAAATGAGTTTCACCGATATGATCAAATGATAGATCAATTCCTGGTGCTCCACCTTTCTTTTTTGCAATTTCTTTAGTTATACCACGAACTTCTTTGTGCCAGTCATCTTTTCTGTGATCTACTGCATAATCAGCACCTAATTCTTTACATTTTTCTAATTTATCAGGACTAGCGGTTGCAATTACGTCACAGTTGTATAATTTTGCAATTTGAATACCAAATGAACCCACACCAGAACCACCACCCATGATAAGTACGGTTTGGCCTGGAGTAATTTTAGCTCTGCCAACTAACATGTGCCATGAAGTTAAAATTGTCATGGATGCTGCGGCTGCATCGTCATAAGAAACTCCTTCTGGAATTTTTGAAACATTAACTTCTGGTAGATGAACTTCTTCACTATATGCACCCCATAGTGGACCAGTTTGGAAACCCCAAACTTGTCTTCGGGTACAATCAAATTCTCTTCCACTTGTGCAATCACTACAAACTCTACATGCTAAATTAGAATGAGAAACAACTCTATCGCCAACTTTGAAACCTTGTACATCTTCTCCAACTGCAATAACATCTCCTGCAACATCAGAACCGGAAACGTGTGGAACAGGAACAGGAATTGGAACACCTCTCATTCCCCAAATATCATTATAATTTAGAGCAGATGCTTTATTTGTAAAAACTACCTCATCTGGTTTTGGTTTTGGTGAATCAATATCTTCAACCTTGAGGATTTTTGCATAATCGTCATCAGGTGCATATTCACGATATACAACTGCTTTCATGATTTCAACCTGATTTACCCCTAATTATATTTTTTTGAGATCAGATTCTGTTGATTTTAAAATCTTTTTTTGGTTGTTGTGCAGATAATAGAATTTGTTTTAGTTGTTCGTCAGTAATTTGGCCTGGAGCTTGACCTTGACTGGCAAGACCTAATAGGTAGTTTTCAACCATGTTTGCCAATTCAGGTTTTACCATTTTTACATTGTTTAGTCTCAATCTAGCTTCAGAACTAAGAATTTGTTTTAACAGTGTATCTTTTTGTGCATTGATTTGATCTTCATTAGGTTGATCATTTACATCAGGTGCATGTTCACTCATTTCAAACACTAAGAATAAATTTTTAGTTTTGGTGTTGTTTGTATTAACTCACCTAAAATTTCTGTTGCAAGGTTATC
Organism: Candidatus Nitrosopelagicus sp.; assembly: GCA_028242535.1. Lineage (GTDB taxonomy): Archaea > Thermoproteota > Nitrososphaeria > Nitrososphaerales > Nitrosopumilaceae > Nitrosopelagicus. Next base: position 70,598 of record JAOJYB010000001.1, read on the forward strand.
TAATTTTTTCATTCCTTGACGACTTAGAATTCTGCCTTTTTTCTCTACTTGCTCAACATAACCTAATTTTTCTAATGCATGAGCTGCATTTCTAATAATGGCACCACTTGCATCGCGATGATGACGTGCACCATAATACATTTTACGTTTACCATCACCATAGATAGTTCTCATATCATTAACAGTTAGAGGACCATGAAGGTAAATTTTTCTCAATATTGATGCACATCTAGTATACCACCAATCAGGTTGTTGTGGGGGTTTATCAGCATGTGATCCGGTCTTGACAAAAGATGACCAAACAGGTGCAGGAATATCTTCATTTTTCAATATCTCAGTAAGTCTTGAGATGAATTCCTGTGCAGGTACATCGTAAACTTTAGCCAATGAAAAAAATTTTGATAATCGCCTTATAAATCATTGAGAAATTATCTTACGATACGTGTGATTACAATACGTACAAGTTATTCGTATAGATTTTGGTTTTGAGCCAAGACGAATTTTTGATGCGATCCCAGGAGCAATAAATTTTTTGCAATTTTTACAAAAACTGGAACGAACTTCAAAAGGCATCTTAATTTTAAATTTCAAACTAATTTTTTTAGCAATTTCAGCCTGTCTTTGAGCCAATCCAGGATTATTTTTTGCATTAGATAATGCATTGTTAAATAGAATTTCTATACGTTTTGTAGCAATCTGTTTTTTGGAGTTTTTCATTATGTATCTATTTGAAATGTTATAAAATAAATTAATAGATGCAGTCAGCGGGATTCGAACCCGCGTCACAGGGTTGGAAACCCCGAATACTAACCAGGCTATACTATGACTGCATAAGGATTAAAAAAAAATCACCTAAATAAAAATGGTTTTTTCATATTCATAAGCAAGTCTACTGGCAACAAGATGAGCTTCTAAAGATGAATCATTTATTGAAAATGATTCCTCTATGATTTTTTCGGTTTCATTACTAAAATGACCTTTTTGAAATCCACCTAGTATAATACATGAGTTTTCTTCAATTTGTTTAACCAATTTATCAAGACTAATTTTTTGACCTTGGGTTGTTAATCCAATTATTTGAGTTGGTTTGATTTTTGATACCAATTGAGATAAGGAAGAATTTTTCATTTCCATTAGAATTTCATCTTCAGATTCAATTTTTTTGGTAAGGAATAATTTTTCCATCAATCCCTGGAATCTATGGTAAGATTTTGGTAAACGAGTGTTATTGTTAATAGAAATAACTTCATCATTTACAGTATGAACAAAGACTTTGATTTTATTTTTATAAAATACAGGAGTTGTGCAAAGAGATAGTAATGTTAAATGTATGATATCAGGTCTTCCACGTTTAATTTCATTATCAAGTCCCTTCATAGCACCAAAATGCCAAGAATTATCGAGTAATGTATTAGAAGAATTTTTTTTGAATTTTTTTGAATATGATGTCACAGAAGGATGATTATGTATTTTCTTAGGTATTAGTTCAAGAGATGATTCTGCTAGAATGATGTAAAGCATTTGATTATTGTGGGATGTTTGTTTTTAGTTGTTCCCATGCTGGTTTTGCGTTTTGATTTGTATCTATTAATCCAGAATTGCAGAGATATTCATCAATTCTTTCTAAACGAAATGAATTACTTGAAAAACCAGAACCTCCTACACTTTGGATGTCTTGAGAGATACAACTTCCTTTTGGTTTATCAAACAATCGAGAAACAGTGAAAAATTCAATTTGTGATTCATTTTCTTCAAAAAAGTTTAAGCTGGATTTGATGAATTGTTCTTGATGTATATCATATCCATTAACAAATTCGGAGGTACTCCAACTAATTTCAAAAAATGCCAATTTTTGTGAAGAGAATATTTCCAGAGTTTTTTCAAGATCACCTATGGCCTCCAGTGGAGTTCTGTCAATGTCACCAACTGTATCTGTAGGTTTGTATGAGAGAGCTATAAAATCACCCATTTCCAGTTTCGGTGTTAGTTCAAATGAACCACCAGGTTCCATACCTTTGTTTACTATATTTTCAAGAGACATACTATTTCCAATTTTTACATCAGGATGATTTAATTTGATTTCTGATGAGACATTATTAAAAAATTCCACATAGGATGGAATTGTACCAGTTCCTCTTTGGAAGTAATAATCAATGTCTGCTGCAAATATTACATAATCTATATTTTCATATCTAGAAAGAATTGCATCTAATACTCTAATAGTGTCAGTCTCAAGAGATTTTCCAATTATTTGATTTCCCATCCATGATGGGAAGGGACCCAATCTATCTGCATTAATTACTGAAAGATATAATGTTGTTTTGAGATTATATTTTTCATTTAGTTTCATCATGATATCAGTAACACGCCAATCAAAGTTTCCTTTTTCAGGTTCCAATTGATCCCAATGTATATACAAATTTGTGCGCCCAATTCCAGATGTAGAAGCAATTTTGTATGAATTTTCTATATCATCAATACTTGTTGGTGGATTTATGGTATTAATCACTAGACCAATCTTTTCATTTTGAGATATCTGTTCACTCTGTGATATTTGGTCATTCTGTGATGAGATAGTATCAATTGAGTCATTTTTTGTTAGAAAGTATGCAGATGAACCACCTATTGCAACGACTAAAATTACAATTCCAATAATTTTACTATTCAATAAGAGTTGAAATGAACATGTATTCTAAAATGTTGTTATTTTCTTATCCAGAAGTACATCCACTATATCCACATTCAATACAAATGTGACAACCCTCAGTTAAGACAAGAGTATTCTTACAGGTTGGGCATAATTTTTCTTCTATTTCAGGTTCTGCCATTACATGATCTTTTCGAGGAAGTTCTTGTGGTGTAGTCACTTTGAGTGCGTCGTTAATCTGTTTTAGGATGTAGGGGTTTTTGATATTATTTGTAATATAATCATGCAGATAGTCAGTAGCAGTAACTTCAAATGTTTTTTGAGAATTTTCACCTGTCATGTGAAGTACCTGTTTATGTCTTGAACCATCACGATAAACGGTAATTCCTTTTAGACCTAATTCATGAGCCAACAGATATGCTGCTTTGACATCTTCGGCAGAAACATCATTTGGCATATTGATTGTCTTTGCAATAGCATTTCCAATCCAGTCTTGCCATACTGCCTGAGCCATTAAATGATCAGTCCAATGAATATCCATTGCAGTAACAAAGATGTTCTGAATCCATTCTGGAATTTCATCAAGTCCTTTTACTGAACCATAGTTATCAGCAACTTTTGCCAATAATTCCTCACTGTAAAGACCATTTTCCTTTAGAACTTCTTCAAATATTTTATTTGTATAAAAGAATCTTCCAACAGTGACACGTTTTTCAAATACAAGGGCAAATGTTGGTTCCATTCCATTTGAACAATCTGCTAACATAGATAATGTTCCTGTTGGCGCAACAGTGGTTGTAAGAACATGTCGAATTCCATGTTTCTGGATTTTTGTAATTAGAGCATCCCAATCATAATAATGTCTTTGTTTTGGTTTTTCATAATATCCAGCAATTGGAATTTTACCTTCAGGATATTCTGTCTTTGAACAAAGTGGGAATGCTCCACGAGATTGTGCTAAAGCAACACTTTCTTCCATTGAATAATATGATAATGCTTCAGATAGTTTACCCATAAACTCGTAACCTTCTCTTGAGTTGTAGGAAATTCGTAATTTGTATAACAAGTCTGCAACACCCATTACACCAAGACCAATTCTTCGTGATTCTTTTGATGCGACATTAATCTCTGGAACCGGATAGTGATTTACATCAATTACATTGTCTAAGAATCGAGTTGTCTTTCTAATAATTTCTTCATATTTTTGCCAATCAAATTCGTATTGTCCATCTGCCGTTCGTTTTGTGAGATTTGCTAAATTAATTGATCCTAAATTACATGATTCGTAAGGATAGAGACTTTGTTCGCCACAAGGGTTTGTTGCTTTAAGTGGTCCACCACGTGCTTTAGCAAATACATTGTATTTGTTAATTAAATCAAAGAAAATTAAACCAGGTTCTGCACTTTTCCATGCAGATGTTGCAATAAGATCAATTAGATGATGTGCATTGATTTCACGTACTGGACTTTGATCTCGAGTACTTCGTAGTGTGTACATACTATCTTCATTGTCTACAAGTGCGCTCCAAAAGTCACCCCAAATTCCAACACTGACATTAAAGTTCTCTAGAACACCAGGTTCTGTTTTGTTAGTAATGAATTTCTCAATGTCTGGATGAGATACATCCATGATTCCCATGTTTGCACCTCTTCTCTTTCCTCCTTGTTTAATGACATCAGTAACAGTATTGATAATATTCATGAATGATACAGGACCAGAAGCAACACCAGATGTAGATGCGACAATATCACCTTCCTCTCTTAATTCTGAATAATTAATTCCAACACCACCACCTGATTTGAAAATTAATGCAGCATCAGATGTAGTCTTCATTATTTGTGCCATATCATCAGGCATTCCCAATACAAAACATGCAGATAGTTGTCCAAGACGTCCACCAGCATTCATCATAGTAGGTGAGTTTGGTAAGAAAACTTGGTTTACCATTAAATCAAAGTATTCTGTAATTCTTGTACCATAATTTGTAAATTCTTTTGCTGCAAGTTTTGTTAATAGATCTTTAAAGCTAATCTTTGCTTGGCCTTTTTGTGCAATATCGATATAGCCATTTACTAAACCTCTAAAATGATATTGATTGAGATAATATTCATCAATTTTGAATTTGTAATTGAATTGATCTAATTTTGTAAGATATTCTTTTGCTTCCTCAACATTTTGTGGAGTATTACCTGCTAGATTGAAAATAGATGAATCATGTAAAAGATCACCAATTGTGATTAAAACTGCAACTCTTTCAAATAATTGAGTTGGATTTTCAGTAATCTCATTTTTATTATTTCTGAATAGATATCTAGATGCTAATACTCGGAGACAATTAAGATCAAACTCTTTTGAAACAGGATCTAGAACTTTTGTATTAAGAACCTTCATCTTCGCATCACGAATCTTTCGTCTCTCATGCCTATACAGGATGTATGATTTTGCAATCTCACTGTGTCCTTGTTCTATCAAGGTGGATTCAACCATATCTTGGATATCTTCAACGCTTGGAGGATTTTCAGTACCAAATCCTTGAGATGATAACTTGCTTAGAACGCCGTCGGTTAGGGTTTGTGCAAGATCACGATCACCTTCACTGGTTGCAAGTAGTGCTTTATAGATCGCAGTTGTAATTTTATCCTGATCAAACTTTGTTGTGTTACCATTTCTCTTTCGTATTTCCGCGAAAGATGACTCTATCTGTGAATTTTCAACCAATTATAATCCCCAAGAACATCTTAAACAGAACAGCTTAAAAATTCTTTGGGGATTAATTTTGCAACAATGGGTAAATTAATTTCACAACGAAAAATTTCGTAGCATTTCATAGATTTTCATAGTGGTAATTATAAAATCAAGTTCTAGATTTTGTTTTCAGATTGATCGAAACGAATATCGGATCAGAAAGTAGTACAAAAGCAAGAATACTAATTACTCAAAGTTTCATGCCTAAAAATTCCTAATGGAATTTATTTTGTGTGTTTAATTGGTTTAAATGACGAAATTAGTGAAGATGCTTTTTCAATCGCCTTTTTTATATCATCTTCTTTGGCTTTTGGGTCAAATGGAAGTTTTACAAGTAAGCCACCATCCAATATCTTTGAGATTTTGTTATATTCAGATATAATATCACTTTTAGCAGTTAATTTACCGAGTTCAACATAGTTTAATTCCAATCCTTGAGAATAAAGATCACCGTCTAAGACATCCATAATTGAGTTCTTACCATATTTTTCACTATCAAGTATAACAAATCTTGTTAATTCATCACTATCAACCATTGCAATAGATACATCAATTCCCATCTCTTGACCTTTTTTATGTGCAATGTCAACTGCAGTTTCTAAGACTTTGTTTAGAATTTCTTTTCCTGCTTTGTCATCTTTATGTCCAAGTATTTTGTAAACGGCTTCTTTCAATCCGACAAGATTAAGAATTAAAGAAGAATTATTTTTTTGCATGAATTGAGTTTTTTCTGCAAGTATTGGATTTACACCACGTCTAATTAGATCAGAAACATCTTTGTTGCGTGTTACCATTGCAGCAATTGCAGGTTTCATTAGTAGGACAAGTCTAGCTCTGAAGTAAGTTTCATCTTTACTTGATTCAAGTGCTAAACGTGGAAGGTTGATAGATAATGATCCTAGTTTTATTGATGGTTCAGAAGTTTTGCTAGAGTGTCTGATTGCATTAGTTGAGGACATTCCTTTAGAGAATGTTACATTTCCACCATGAGATATAATTTGTGCAAGTATGTCGGAATGATCACTAACTTTTCCTTTCTCATAATCAACAACTAATCCAATTTTTGGTGCAGGAGTTGCTTTGACAAAAGTGTTGTATGCAGAGAAGATTGTATTAATTAATTTTTTATCACCTGATAGTGGGACTCTAAAGGATAGGATGGTTGGGGATTTATCAAGACTAGTAGAAATAGACGACATTGTAAAGACATCTACAAGCGTTTTTTCAATGTCAGAATGTATTTTTGAGAATTTTCCAACTACCGCAGCTAAATCATCGATTACTATTTCTTGTGATGATTCTTTTGATAATAAATTAAAGATCATTGGAAGTAATTTTCCTAAGTCATGAAGTGTTTTTGGTGCAGGAATTCTTGTAACTCCAGGACACTTGTCTTTTAGATCAATTCCCTCATCAATCAGTTCTTTGAGGTTGAGGAATATGGTATCAGGAATTAATGACCATAAACCCAGATTAGAGATATGTAATTCGCCAGATAGGTGAGAATCAGCTATATCTTTTGGTAATGTATTCGTAAGTAGGTATTCAGCTAGAGTATTTTTTCCACTACTGAATAGTATATCTTCAACACCATTTCGGATATTTTCAACATTTGTGAACATTTCTTGAATGTCAAATACAGGCATTCCAAGTCTTGCAAGTTTATTTCTATATTCTTCATGACCATGCTCCAATAAGACATTGTTTACCATTTCACGAATTAATGAGCCGGTAAGATATGTTGTCTGAAATTTGTAGATTCTGTTTTCTACTTCCTCTGTAATTTTTTGTGATAATTCAAGTGGAAGACTTCCTTCACGTACTAGAGATTGAATGATTTTGTCAGAGTTGAATTCCTCAATGGAATCGTGTGACGTTCTGACATACATTTTTCCACTTTCTATGATAGATCTCTCTTCAATTTGTCTGGCTAGACTTAGAACCAGTTTTCCAAGATTTGTAATAGTATAACGTCTTTCAGACTTGTTTAATGCAACAAGGGATTGTCTAAGAAGTTTTCTCAAATGATAAGCAAATTTACCACTTTCTTTTTTTGATTTAAAGCCTGCTAGAGATTTTAGCTCAGAATAGGTCAAAGGACCCTTAGAGTTTAAGATTCTCAAAATATCTATTCTGTTTGGACTGGCCATAACAGAAAAAATCATTCTAACACGTTTCGATGTTGATTGTAGACGACCATCACCTTGAGTATCATCACCCAATTCTAGATCGTTATCGTCAACGTCAACGTCAACGTCAACGTCGACATCCATTTCTAATTCTTCTTCAAAACCTGCGTCCTGCTTCCCCATTGAGTTTGTAAAGAAAAAATTAGGTATTAAGGCTTGTTGTTACTAATACATAGATCAAAAAAGATCATTTCTCTTCAACATCTAAAGAAAATTCTGATGTAGACAAAGTGTGATTACATGATGGACATTTATTGTTGTAATGTTTTAGAACATCTTTAACAGACTTTAACATTTTCATTGCAAAGATCTTTTCTCCACATTTTCCACAAATAATTTCTACCGCCATAATAAATCAATATTTAGATGACAATTAAAAATTGCGGAAATTTTTTTTAATAAATTCAATAAAATTGATTTACTGTTTTTCTAAGACAATTCCACGTTCATCAAAACCCATGATTTTGATAGACGTACCAATTGGTAGATCTTCAGGAGTAGGTATTTTGCCTAAAAATCCAGATACCCTGATACCTGAATCATCTAATTCCATAACAACCCAAGCATATGGAGCCAAGTTCTCAAATCCTGCAGGAGGTACAGTCATTATTGTATATGTGACAACTTTTCCAGTTCCTTTTAAAATCGAGTTCTCAAATCCTTTGTTTCCACATTTTTTACAATAATAAACAGTTGCAAGATGTAACTCATCACATTTAGTACACTTTCTAGCAAGAATGTTACCAGCCTTTGCTGCTTCTATAAACTCAGGTTTTGCAGACAATTTACACACTTTGGAATACATGAACTGCACAACTTGCTCCGGTAGCACCAAAGTTTTGTGTCAATCCGATTTTTGCGTCATTAACGGTTCTTTCACCAGATTTTCCAGTTAGTTGCTCAAATACTTCAACAACTTGGCCAACACCAGTTGCACCAATTGGATGTCCTTTTGATTTTAAACCACCAGAGGGATTAATAGGAATTGAACCGTTTAATTTAGTCTCACCGTTTCTTGCAGCTGTTGCACCAGTACCTTTCTCAAAGAAACCTAGATCTTCAGTGTCAACCACTTCTGCAACAGTAAAGCAATCATGAACTTCAGCAAAGTCAACATCTTTTGCAGTAATTCCGGCCATCTTGTATGCTGCTTCTGCTGCAATTTTTGTACTTGGAATAGTTGTTAATTTTTCACGTCCTTGTAATGCTGCTGGAGAACCACCACGTCCAGAACCAATTACTTTGACATAGTCTTTTGAATGTTCTTTAGCAAATTTTTCATTACATAAGATTACAGAACTTGCCCCATCAGAGAATGGACAGCAATCATATAATTTTAAAGGACTTGCAACTACTGCAGAATTCATTACATCATCAATAGTAATTTTTTTTCTTAAGTGTGCTTTAGGATTTAATATGCCATTTTCGTGATTCTTAACTGCAACACTTGCAAGATCTTCTTCGGTTGCATCAAATTCATGTAGATATGCACGTGCCATTGATGCAAACAAACCAGGGAATGATGCACCTGCTTGACCTTCATAAAAGAAATCAGAACAATAAGAAAAGTAGGTTGTTGTCCAGTCAGTACCTGTATGTGTAACTTTCTCAGTACCAGTAACTAGTACAGCATCATAAAATCCTGCTGCAACATTTGCAAATGCTTCTCTAAAAGAAACAGAACCACTTCCGCATGCAGATTCAATAGAAAGTGAAGGACATTCAGAAATACCTAGATTACTCATAACAACAGGACCCAAATGAACTTGCTTATCTGCTACACCAAATACATTAGATATGTAACCTGCTTGGATCTCTTTAGGCTCAATACCAGCACTTTCAATTGCACCAACAGATGCTTGTAGTGTAATATCAGAGATACTATCATCAAGTTTTCCATATTTGGTGCTACCTCCACCTAAAACACAAACACTTTCTAGTTCCACGAAAATTTGCTGACCTCGTCCCTATAAAAATTGATCAAGTAATTTCATTAACTTAAAACATTTCTAAGAGATATGAGAAAAAAGATCCAAGTTTCTGTTACAAAATCTGAAAAACGAAATGTAACAAAATCAACTAAAAAAATTGTGGATAACTTTAAGACAGAAATTGATCAATACTATGATGAAAATGGGTTTGTTTCATTTTCTGTAAAGAGTAAAAAGTACATAATTTTAGGAACGAATTCGCCAAAAGAAAGCATATGTGAATGCCCAGAATGTCACATAGGACAATTATCAGTCATAAGATCAATCACAACAAAGAAACGATTCATAGGATGTACAAATTATCAAAATGGTTGTAAAGCATCAGCACCACTATTACAAAAAGCGATGCTAAAAGTTCTAAAAACTAAATGTCCAGAGTGTCAATGGCCAACTGTGATTTTTAGATATTCAAGAAAACAAGAGTGGAGAAGACAGTGTGCGAATATGAAATGTAAAACTAGATCTTAAAATCAGAATAAATATCTGTTCGTCTATTCTTTAGTAAAGGTAATTTTTTTCTAACTTCATAAACTTTATCCAAAGTGATGTTAACATAGCCAATTCCTTGACGCTTTTTCATATCTAATAATACACGACCATATGGATCAACTGCTAAACTTCGTCCAGAATATACGTGACCTAAATGATCAGGTGCAATTACATAACATCCATTTTCAATTGCACGTGATTTGTTTAACGTTAACCAATGTTCTTCTTTCATAGGACCATTTACCCATGCAGAGGGTACAACCAAAATTTCTGTACCAGATGATGCTAATGTTCTTGACATTTCAGGGAATCGTAAATCATAACAAATGAGCATTCCCATTTTCCCAACAGAAGTTTTTGTAGGTAATGGTATTACTGAACCTGATGACATCTTATCAGATTCTTTGAAACCTAAAGCATCGTAAAGGTGAATTTTTCTATATTTCCCAGTTATCTCTCCTTTTTTGTTTATTATGAATGAAGTGTCATATACACGATCTTTTTTTCTACTCTTTTCATACATTGTACCTACTATACCAATTGAATTATCCTTTGCAGATTCTGCAACGGTTGATACAAATTCTCCATTAATTGTTTCAGCTTCTTGTGCAACTTGTCTTGCTGTTTGTGTTGATGGAGTGTAAAACATCATGTATTCTGGAAAAGTACACATATCAGCACCATTTTTTGCTGCTTGTTTTATGTAATCTAAAATTTTTGGAAGATTTTTTTTCTTCTCAGTTGATGCTTTGAATTGTACAATTGCAATCTTTGACATGATTAATCTAAAAATTATGAAAATAAAAAGATAGTTTAGAGTTGTTTTCCTGCAAGAAACCAGTTCTCTTTTGGGTTTTCATCAAAGACTATAATCACATGATCTTCCTTTGTTTTTAGAATTTCAACTGCAGATTTTGTGATGGCCTTTGCAAATTCCTGTTTTTGTTCTTCAGAACGTCCAGGATATAGTGATACGTGTACATACGGCATGACTTGTGAAAGTAACTATGATAATTTAATTGATTGAATTAACGCCAGTCATCTCTACGGTAACCATATCTAGAACCATAAGTCTCAGACTTGTTAGTTTTCTTATAGAAATAACCAACGCCTAATCCTAAAAAGAAACCACCAATGTGTGCCAAAAATGCTACACCACCACCTGCAACACCAAAGCCACCTACAAAAAATGGTAACAAATTTTGAAAGATTAACCAAAATGGTAAGAAGAATTTTGCAGGAATGTGCATCATACGCCAGAAAAATCCTAACATCACAAACGTCATGACCTTAGCTCGTGGGAACATTACCAAGTATGCACCTAAAATTCCAGCAATTGCTCCAGATGCACCAACTGCAGGAATTCCACTTCCTGCGTCACCATAAATATGGATTAAACCAGCACCGACACCCCACATTAAATAAATTCCAATATATTTTATTTTACCAAACTTGGCTTCAATGTTATCACCAAATATCCACAAAAACAGCATGTTTCCTCCAAGATGCATTATTCCTCCATGCATGAATGTTGAAGTAATCAAAGTCAGTTCAGGAATTGCAGGACAATTAATAATTTCAGCGCCTGTATTAATTCCATCAATCTGACCTGTAACACATCCAGGAACTGCTCCCCAATTCAAAAACATGTTCATTGCTTCATAATTTGAAAATTCAATGAACTGCCCAGTTATTGCAACTTCAATTCCAAATACTATAACATTGATAATGATTAGTGCGATTGTTATTTTTGGTTTAAATCCTGGCGGATGTGGATTTTCATCTCTTAATGGAAGCATGAATCAATCAAAGTTTGTTTGGTTTGTATAAGAATTTTCAGGTAGAACTAAACTGAGATAATGCCTTCTTTAACTAAGAATTGAATTCCGGATGCAAATGTATTATCATCAATTTGACCGTCAGCCCACCATGCAGCATTGTTTCTAACCCAATCAGGAATGGTTGCATTATCATTTTGTGCACCACTTGCAGTAGTTGGTACTGAAATGATTCCTTGCTTTATCATAAACTCAATTCCAGATGCAAATGTATTATCATCAATTTCACCATCAGACCACCACTTTGCATTGTTTTTCACCCAATCAGGAATGTTAACAGATTGTGTTGATGAAGGTGTACCAATGAATGAACTACTAGTAGATACTCCTACTTCAAACATTTGGGATGCTTGGAAAAACTCATCATAATTAGAAAAGCCTTCACCAGTTAATACCAAATTCAAAGTGTACAGACCATCATCAGGAATTGTTATCATGTGTGTAGCAATTCCTTCTAATGATTTGACGCCTACAAATAGCTCAGGAGTATCACCTGTCATCAAATTGAATTGCTCACCTTGTGGATCAACTAAACCAAATGCATAGATGACATCTTTTACTAAACCACCATTATTATCAAAGAAAGAAAATTCAAATGGAATTTCATCTCCAACGCCATATTTAGAGTCCCATGAAATTATTGTTCTATATCCATTATCAAATGACATGTCAAATGAGTTTTTTTCAGTAATTCCTTGAGGAATTAATTCAAAGTTCATTGTTTTTGAAGATTCATGAGATGTACCTAAGACTTCGTTAATTCTTTGTAATTCAGTTCCAGTAACTAAAAAGTGAACAATGTTTTCAGTTTCAGATGAGTATGGATCCATTACTAGAACTCTTTGATCAACTTCAACACCATCTACATAACCCTTGAATGATTTTTCAGGATTGTATGGCTCAAATGATTTTGGGACACGAATCTCTTCATGAACCATTTGTACTAATTCAATATAGTCAGGAGTCCAATCAAAAGGCATATCAAATGATATTGCGTTGTTACTTTGATTAAATGCAAAATTATCTACATCATCATAATAAGTTTTAACGTTTACAGGTATTTCTGCTGCAGCAGTTTTAATAAAGAAACTTTGGTCTTGTGCAACACTAACAAAAGTATCAAAATTTAATGGTTCAGCAAGTAAAGTTCGTGGACTAGTGGCACCTTCAATTGAAACTTTAACATTGTATAATCCACCTTTTTCAAAGATTGGACCGTCAATGAGCGGTCGACCGTCACCTCTTGCAAATAATCCACCTGCAGTTCCATGTACTTCACCATAATATTCAGTACATTTCCAAGGTTTTGCTTCATAACAATCTCCTTTTGGTCTAACTTCGACATTTAGTTCGCCGTCTTCATCATAGAAATAATTTCTAGCTAAAAGATCACCACTTCGCCAAATTTCAACACGATAAGTAACCTGTTCTAGATTTTGATCAGTTAACATATCATAGAAACGAATTGCAATGTTTGCTGAATCAACTTCACCTGCAGTCATATCAGAAGGGTCAAGTTGAGTAAATATTGTAACTTGCATGTCACCAAAACTAATTGGAGGAGCAGCATCTCCACCTAAACCATGACCAAATGCATCTTCACTTAGAAACGGGAGCGTTACAAAAACAGCTGCAATGAATAATACACTTTTGTAGTACAATTACCATTTTTAGCCGTGAATCACCTATTAATGATTCGATGATTTACTTCAGATCTCACAAGTTCATTTTTATTATATCCTAAAAGATTCCAGTTGTGAAATACATTTTTCTTTTATTGTTAGTTCCGTTACTAACAACACCTGCATTTGGTGCAGCACCTCTTCTTCCTGAAGATTATGAACAGGTAATTCCTTCTGAAAATGGAACACTCAACATCGGATTGTCAATCGACCCACCAGCAAAAGCAAATGAAGTTTCAAAACTGCACATTGGGTGGATAAAACCAGGATTTAACAAGATTCAACAGCATATAGATTACAAAATTACGGTTATCAAAGACGGTCAGAATATTTTTGGGCCAATTTCTCTTACCCATACTTCTGTAGGAACTGTGAAGATTCCTGTTGAATTTACATCAAATGGAGAACATCAAGTGAAAATTGAGATGGAGGGAATTTTGTTCCAACCAATTCCACTTGAAACTACATACTTTACAATTAATGTTGGCAAAGTACAGATCCAGAATGCAATAGTTGAGAGTGCACCGGGTTCAAGTACACCAGGATGTGAACCAGATTGTTTTGTTCCATCCACTGTAACTATTGAAAATGGTGGAACAGTTACATTTGCTAATCCAGATAATGCAGTACATACGTCCACATCTGGAACACCAGCTGATGGTCCAAATGGAATATGGAATAGTGGTATGGTAAGGAGTGGTTCTTCATTCACAACTTTGGCGCTAGAAATAGGCGAGTATCCTTACTTTTGTATTGTTCATCCATGGATGACAGGATTAGTAATAGTTGGAAATGAATTACCGCAAACAGAAGTTCCTGAAACAAATCAAAAAAATAATGAAGAAGGCGGTGGATGTCTAATTGCAACTGCGGCATTTGGTTCTGAGATGGCACCACAAGTTCAATTCTTGAGAGAGATTAGAGATGGTACAGTAATGTCAACACAATCCGGTACAGCATTCATGACAGGCTTTAACCAATTCTACTATTCGTTTAGTCCTGCAGTAGCAGACTATGAAAGAGAAAATCCAATCTTCAAAGAAGCAGTAAAAGTAACGTTAACTCCAATGTTAACATCACTAACACTTCTCAACTATGTTGATATTGATTCAGAAAGTGAGATGCTTGGTTATGGAATTGGAATCATTCTACTAAACATTGGAATGTACTTTGTAGTGCCAGCAGTATTGATTATAGCAATTAAAAAGAAATTTAGAAAATAAGATTATTTTTTCTTTGTGAAAGATATAACACCAATTACTATTCCGGCAATACCTAATCCCATAGCAGCAATTACCATCATGTCACCCATAGTATCATTTGTCTCACGTTCAAGTTCCTGTTTTTTTAATTCATCAATTATTTCTTGTAATTGTCTTATATCACCACGTAAATCATTTATCTCACGGTCAAAATCACCCGATTCTACTATTGTTGATTCAACTGGAGGAAATTGCAAAACTTCTTGTTTTTGTACTTTAAGTGGATGTAATGCAAGATTAACATCTTGTTCATGAATTTTTCCAATGAAGTTTATTTGTGACCAACCAAAGAATGTTGGCGTGATTGGAGATTCATACATTCCAGGAATTTGTGTTGTTTGTAATGGAAGTATAATTGAGTGGTTGTCTTCTCCAACAACTAATTGAATCTTCAAGGTTTTTCTTAATCCTTCTATTCCCTTTTTAGAATCAAATGGTTGATCTGCAGATTCTTTACTCTTGTCTATTTCACTAACATAAACAATTATGGCATTAGATTCACCAGTGACAATTGGTTTATTTTTCCAATCAATTTCAATTCTATAATCCCCAACAGAATCTGATTGGTGAGCAAATACTCCACTAGAAAATAATGGCAATATCAAAAGTGCAATAATTAGAGATGATTTTTTCATAAATGCAAGAAAAAAAGTTCGAATAAAAGTCATATTAGTACACTATTCGATGAAATAGACATAATCTAGAGATCATTTTTATTATCCAAAGATTGATTGATGCTAATGAATAACAAGACTATAAGTTCGTTAATCGTTCTTCTAGCAATAACATCTATGGCAGTAACTGTACCTAGTGCATTTGCTGATCATTCAAAAGTAACAATCGTTGCTGTAGAAGGTTCAGGAGATCCATCATCAACAGAATGGTATTCTCCAGCAGTAGCAGTAGTTGACCTTGGTGGGGAAATAATATTTTCAAATCCAGATATGATGCCACATTCATTTAGTTACGGTGAAGACCTAACTGCAGATGATGTTGGAACTGTATTTGATTCAAACCTACTAATGAACGGCCAAAGTGTTAGCATAACAGCTGATTTTGGACCTGGTGATTATCCTTACTTCTGTATGGTTCATCCATGGATGACTGGACTAATAAAAGTTCAAGAAGAAATTACTGAAGAAAGTCACGACGATCAGGGTGAAGAAGCTCCAACAATGGAAATGCCAGAACCAGTAATTACACTAACTGCAGCAGACATTACAATTAATGTAGCAGATGGTGCAAAAGCAGGTGAAAAAGTAGCAATTGATGTAGCAATTAGCGGTGAACACGTTAACTATGATATTGTTGCAACTCATAATGGTGAAACAATTCTAGATGAGAGTGGTAATCATGAACATGACGGAACTGGTTCTCATGAAACATCAGCACTTAGTGCAGATGCATCTGATGACAACCCAATTGATGTTGAAGTAACATTCCAAGGTTTTGGTATACCAGGTGAAGAATTCACTGGTCCAATTGGATTAACTAATTCAGCTCAAGCAGTTCCAGAATTTGGTGCAATAGCAGCAATGATTCTTGCAGTAGCAATTGTTTCAATAATTGCAGTATCAGCAAAATCAAGACTTAGCTTTATGCCAAGAATCTAGACAAGACTTTTTTTCCTTTTTATTTTTATTTTCTTCTAAGCATTGCTATAACTGCTAAAATTACACCTGCAGCACCTAGACATAAACCAAAGACACCAAAGTTGTATGCATTTTGTATGTCTATACCGCCAGCAGTTAGACTAACTTCACCAATATTTGATTTTAGATTAGAGACATCTTTTTGCAATGAAGATAATGCATTTTTTACTGCACCGATTTCACCGGCAGAAGATGAGCCACTAACTGGCGGAAATGCAATAACTGATTGACTTTCAACATCTTCAATAGGAATTACAACATCTACTGGTAACCCATTTAGTTCACCTACTAGTTTGATAGATATTGAACCAGTCTTTGTTGGAATAATCTTAGCATAATAGATACCAGGTTGTGGGTCAGGATTAATATCGAGTGTTTTTGTTGCACCGCCAGATACTACAGTTGCAGTCATACTTTTGAAAGCACTGGTTATAGCAGAGCGAACTCCATTATTTTCATTTAATTCACGAACTTCAATTACAATTGTATTAGATAATCCAACTACGGGAGGTTCATCTCCCCAGCCTGCCTCAATTTCATATTGTTCAATATGAATAGTCGTATGCGCAAATGCAGAAGACATACCAAAGCCAGAGATTAGAAGAAGGCTCAATAAGAAAAAAGATTTTTTCAACAATTATCATATCAATTCTTACATTATTATCTTTACTAAGATAGTACAAATTTCGAACAGGTATTTCTTTAAATTATAAGTATACAGATTTGATACAATTGAACAAAATGTGGATTCTTCCCGTGTTAGTATTTTTTTTAGGGTTTCCGTTAGCTAGTGCACATCCATTTTTGTTAGATTCCGAACCTGGACAAGGTCAAAATGCACCAGTAGGAACTATACAAATTATTACAAACTATTCTGAGGCAGTTGAGATTGGTTTTTCAGAACTGAAAGTGTATGATGCAAATGGAAATCAGATTGATAATAGAGATACAGCATACAATGATGGAGAAACATCGCTTATAGTTACTACACAACCACTTGAAGATGGAGTTTATACAATAACTAGTAAGGTTTTGTCAAAAGTTGATGGTCACTTAGTTCAAGCAGCTATAGTCTTTGGAGTAGGCGATGTAAAAATTGATTCGTCACTGTTAGAAAAACAGGAAAGTTCAGAAACTACATTTATTCCAGAATCAATTGCAAGATTTCCAGGATTAGTAGGACAGACAATTGTTCTTGGAGGAGTAATAGTTTCAATTACAATTTGGTCATCACAACAAACTAGATTCAGAGAAGTTTTTGGTGATATCCACAAACAATTCAAAGTAAAATTTTCAAAAATTATTGGTTATGGAGTAATTGCAACATTTGCATCAAATTTCATAATGCTAGGTGTTCAGACATGGAGATTAGAAGTATCACCGTTAGAGGTTATTGGAACTACATTTGGCACAACATGGCTAATTCGAATGATTATTACTATAATTATAATTGGAATTTGGTTTTGGATGGAAAAGAAAAAAGAAATTTCAATTAAAGGACAAATTCCATTACTAGTGGCATCATTAATTTTGATTGCAACTACCACAATGATGGGTCATGGCGCATCAACAGAATTAGAAGCCCCATGGATTTTGGATTATGCTCATAATTTATTATCATCAATATGGATTGGAGGGTTGATATTTTTTGCATTTGTAGCACTTCCAACAATTGCAAAAACTGATAATTCAATAAAGGAGAAGATCACACTAAGTTTGATTCCAAGATTTTCAGGATTATTCATTATAGCAATTGGGATTTTAATTATAACGGGTCCAACCTTACTATGGTTCCTAGATGATAATGTTGGTTCCCTTACAGAATCTACGTATGGAAAATTAATTTTAATTAAAATTGGAATTGCCGCAACAATGATTGCATTTGGTGGTTTGTATCAAGTAAAATTCCTAAAAAATACACATGATTATGAAAAATTGAATATTTCAAAGAGAATTAGTAAACCGTTAAAATTTGAAGCAGGGTTAGGCATTGCACTACTAGCAGTTGTTGCACTTTTGGTAAATTCTTCATTACCTGCAGGAGAAATTCAATCAGCAGACGCAATACAAGGAACATTTGGATATCAATCAATTCTATTTTCTGAAAATGCAAAATTTGATGTTAAAGTATTACCAGCAGGAATTGGATCAAATACAATCTCAGTCATAGTTTCATCATTTGATGATAAACCACTTGGAGATATGTCTGGATTAAAGATTAAAGTTTCAAATCCACAAAAAAACATAGCGCCAATAGAAGCTGAAGTTACTAAAAATATACAAAATTCAACTATAAAATATTCTGCAGAAACAACATTTGGATTTGCAGGGAACTGGCAAATTGAATTAGAAGCTCAAAGAGTAGAAAACTCTAATGAAAATACAATATTTAACATTCAGATAAAACCATCACTAAATGACATTAGAACTGAAATTACCGAGTATGATTTCCCAGCAGATGATGCAGCCCCACTATTTCCAGTTTATGACGGAAAAAACATTTGGATTTCTGATGCACAAAAACCACGGTTGTGGAAGTTTTCAATAGAAGATGAAAAATTTACATCATACACGTTTGATGGATTAACAACAATTTTTATGGATATTGGTAAGGATGGAAAAATTTGGTTTACAGATACACCTAATTCAAAAATTGGAAGTTTTGATCCTAAAACAGAAAAATTTGAAATAATAAAACTACCACAATTTACTTTGGTAAGTAAGAAATCACTTCCAACATCTATAGCAGTTGATAGTGAAAATAATGTTTGGGTGGCAGTAATTGATCAATCAATAATTTTAGAATATAATCAATCTACAAAGAAATTCAAAATAATCAATACAATCACTCCTGAAGCAGGTCCAACCGCAATAGAGATAGATGGTTCAGATAATGTATGGTTTGCAGAATCACTAGTAGGAAAACTTGGAAAAATTGATGCAAACACAAAAGAAATGACTGAATTTGTTCCTCAAGAACCAATGGCAGAACCATTTGCATTAATGATTGATAAAGAAGAAAATGTTTGGATTGCAGAACATATTGGACCTGCAATAACAAAATTTAATCCAATTTTAGAGAATTTTAAGAAAGTAAGTATTGCAAATCCAGAATCATTGCCATTTGGAATGGCATTTGACAAATATGATAACATGTGGGTTGCACAGCACGTCATAGATAGTTTGGTTGTATATGATCAAAGTAGTGAACGAATGATTGAAGTTGCAATACCAACTGAAGGATCATTTACACAATTTGTAATTGCTGACGATGATGGAGATATTTGGTTTGTAGAACAACGTGGAGGGAAACTAGGTAAAGTTTCAATCAGTGCAATACCTAGTCAAAGCATAGTAATTCAAGAAGAAACATCTGAAAGTATAATGTATGTTGAATTAGTTGCACCAATTATTGCTGCAGGAATTATTGCAACAGCATTATTTTATGTCAAAAGTGTAAGAGATAAGAGAAAAGTTGATGAGTTAATCTCCACTAAGTAAAATAAGAGTGAGGACAATTTTACAATATGAAGATCATATTATCATTACTGCTAGTTTTTTTTGTAACATTTTCAATTGGCACAGCATTTGGTCATGGAGCAGGTATTGAAGCATCACCATTAATTTTTACAAATGACAGACAAATCAAAGTTACAGTAGAACTACTCCCATCAGACTTTTACAAATCAGATCAAAAAATAGTAAAAATTGATGCATACGATCATACAAATCGTGAAACCATTACAAATGCTAGTTTCAAAGTTGAGATTTTTAATGATAATCAACTAATGTTAGATGAATGGTTTTACACAAAAGATGGAAATTTAATTTTAGAAGTTGATCCAGAAATTGTTGTAACTGATAAAAATAGTATTGAAATTTCTGGAGAGAAAAATGATTTTGGTTTGTGGGAAAAAACTGATGAAACACCATTAATCATAACTGGACCAATTTTTGATGAAGGAGGAATATACACATTCAAAATTACACTTGACGCACAAGATGAGATTGGAATTCTTAGCGATGTTGAGTTTGAGGTACAAGTTAGTGTGACTTTTGTAGAATACTATGAAGAAAATACGGGTGAAAAAGAAACAGAATTTCGAGTAAAATCCTATTATGATAAGATTACTAGTTTTGAGTATGATACAAAAGCAAATAATGCAAAAATCAGTTTTCCATTTGATTTTTCTGAAACAAACATTTCACATACAAATGTAATACACACTGAGATAATGTTTCCAAAAAACACACTCGAATTTCTTTCACCTAATTATTCTGGAACAAGTAATGGTATAGAATTATTCAAATCATCCATATTCATAGATGATTATTCTGAAGAAGACAATCGTATAGTTCATTTCATTTTGTTACCAGATCATATAAGACATATTAAAAATCAATTAAAAAATATGGAAGTAGACAGTTCATCTGTAATATTACCCGATTCAATTGATTTAATTCTCAACAAAGGAAAAGAAATACAATTTCCACTAAGAACTTTGACACTTAGTGAAGAGTATCAAGTGGATCTAACATGGGATCCTAAAGTAATCAGTCCTGGAGAAAGTATTAGATTCATTTACACATTTAGAGATACAACAGACTTGGGTCCAATTAGAAATTCTGATTACACATTTACAATATTACAAGATGGTAAAACAATTTTTTCTGAAGATCGATTTGCAAAAATTGGTGCTGACTATTCAGACTTTACATTTACAGAAGAACAAACAGGTCTAACAGTTGCTAGATTTTCAAATATTTCAGGTAGTGGACAGCAAACAGAATTTGCATTTGTAGTTGGTGGACAAACAGAGTCAAAATCATCATCAGTTCCAGAATGGGTGAAAAACAATGCTGGATGGTGGGCAGATGGTCAGATACCTGACTCTGCATTCATTGATGGAATTGAATTTTTGATAAAAGATGGAATTATTGTTGTTTCAAATGCAAAACAAACTGAATCACAAGCAGATGGAATTCCGGAGTGGGTGAAAAACAATGCTGGATGGTGGGCAGATGGACGAATACCGGATTCTGCATTTATTGATGGAATTGAATATTTGATAAAAGATGGAATTATAAAAATTAATTAAGAAAAAATTTGGTTACTCAAAAGCTGAAACAAAACTAGATTTTTCTGCTTTTGCTTTTTTACACTTACATTGAATTGAAGATTCCCCACATTCAAAGCAAATTAGGAGATTTCCTCTTTTGTAGTCGTAAAGTGACATTTCCACATTCTATTACAAAATTTGTATTTAATTAACGCTAAAACCATCTTTGATGGCATTGGCAAATTTGTTTGAATCCGTAACCCAGCCAAAAACTTGGAAAAGATATTGAAGATATACTAGATAAAATTGATATGTGAGCATATCAAAAGATAGTTGAAATTCATGATAGATTTGAAATACCAAAATGGTTCCAAGAAAAAGATAGTGATAGCAATTGGTGGAAATGCAATTTTACAAAAGGATCAAATTGGTACATATGAAGAACAGCAAGAAAATATCAAAAAAACGGCAAAAAATATAGCTTCTATTGTTCTAGGAAAACATCAATACAAAATTTCAGCTATTACTCACGGTAATGGACCACAGGTAGGAAATTTACTCCTACAACAGGAATTTGCAAAAAATATACCTAATCTGCCAATGCATGCGGTTATAGCTATGACACAAGGTCAAATTGGATATATGTTACAGCAAGCACTTCAAAACGAGTTTTTAAAATTAAAAAAAAATAAAAAGGTTGTAAGTTTGATTACTCAAACACTCGTATCTAAAAATGATCCAAAATTTGGTAAAACTTCTGCAAGTAAGCCTATAGGTTCTTTCTTAACAGAGATTGAGGCAAAAAAATTAAGGGATAAGACAGGCTATATTATTAAGAAAGTAAAACCTACTGGGAAAAAAACATGGAGAAGAGTAGTTGCATCTCCAAAGCCGCTAGAAATTGTTGAATTAGATATATTGAAAGAATTCATTGAGGATGATTCCTGTTTGCTGATTGCTGGTGGTGGCGGTGGAATACCTGTAATCAAGAATGGTTCTAGTTTTAAGGGAATAGACTGTGTGGTTGACAAGGATCATGTTGGAGCTTTGATTGCAAAATCTATTGGAGCTTCGGTACTTTTGATTCTAACAGACGTAGACAAAGTAAAATTGAATTATGGTAAGCCGAATGAGAGTGACTTGGATACTATTACTGTAAAAACTGCAAAAAAACTCCTAAAGGAAGGACAATTTTTGGAAGGAAGCATGAAACCAAAGATACTGGCAATGATAGATTTCTTAGAATCTGGAGGAGATATGGGTATTATCACATCTTTAGACAATGCTCTAGCAGCATTAAATGGTAAAGATGGCACAATTATTTCAAAAAATTAAGTATTGCTAATATTAAATTTGGTTTATTGTCTAAAAATAAAGTATGATGATTAGCCCGTAATTTCTTATTGCAAAAGTAGGCTCAAAATCGCTGCACGTGTAAATTTTCCGTATTCAGCTTGCTGAAAATATCTTGCTTGTTTTGTTGAATCAACATCAGTAGAAATTTCATCTAGTCTTGGAAGGGGGTGAAGTAATATTGCATCTTCTTTCATTTTATTTACAACATCCTGACCTATTATGTAACTGCCCTTAACTTTGAGATATTCCTCTTCATCAGGAAATCTTTCTTTTTGAATTCTTGTTACGTATAAGACATCTAAATCTTCTATGTATTCATCCAAATCTTCAGATTCCGTATACGATAAATTCCCTTTGAGATTATATGTAAAATTAGTTCTAATTTTCAAAGATTCTGGAGATATTAGATGAACGTTAACATCATAGTTGCTTAATCCGTACAACAAAGAATAAACTGTTCGTCCATACTTTAGATCACCAACAATTCCAATATTTTTTCCATCAATTTTACCTAATTCTTTTTTTATTGTATACAAATCTAGAATTGCTTGTGTTGGATGTTCTGTTGTTCCACTACCTGCATTGATAACAGGTTTTGTAGATATTTCTGCTGCAAATTTACTGGCACCATCTAGAGAATGACGTAAAACAATCACATCAGCATATCCAGACATGATTTTTACAGTGTCAGCTAAACTTTCACCTTTCTTAATAGATGATGATGTCGCATCTGCAATTCCAAATGATGTACCTCCAATCAATGCCATTGCAGATTGGAAGCTAAGTGTTGTTCTAGTACTTGGTTCAAAGAAAAGATATCCCAAAGTTTTTCCTCTGGCCATCTCCTGTCTTTGTTCTGTCTTCATTTCCATGATTTCGTTTGTTTTAGAGTATATTTTTTCCAGATCATCTTTAGATAAATCATGTATGGAGATGATGCCATTTTGAGAAAAATTATTCATCCTTTGATTCATATATACTGGGAGTTATACAAACTATTCTATGGAACAATCTGATTTGATAGTCAGACGTATCAAAGATGGCACAGTAATTGATCATATTAACGAGGGAAAAGGTCTCAAAGTACTAGAAGCACTAGATATTGATGGTAGACGTGGAAATGTTATAACAATTGCATTGAATATGCCCAGTGGAAAATTAAAGAAAAAAGACATGATAAAGGTAGAAGGTAGATTTTTGGAAGATGACGATACAAACAAACTTGCAGTTATTGCTCCATCATCTACTGTGAATATTATCAAGAATTACAAATTAATTGAAAAACGTCATCTTTCACTTCCAAATCAAATAGAGCGAATTTTTAGATGCTCAAATCCAGACTGCATTACTAACAGTCAAGAACACATCGAGTCTACAATGGAGGTCATAAACAAGGAACAATTAGTACTAAAGTGTAGATATTGTGGAAGAATTTTAGATGTTAATGATCTAAGATACCAAAAAAAGGATTAAAAAATTTCAAAAAATAATTTTTTGATTATTGTCCTAAGATAATGAACATCATGACGATACCGTAGATGGCAATTGATTCTACCATTCCGATAAAGATGAACACTTTGGATTGTAATGCTGGATTCTCAGTAATTACTGCTAAACCTGCAGAACCTACATAACCTAAACCAATTCCTGCACCCATTGCTGCAAGACCAAATGCAAGACCTGCACCGATTAATTTTGAACCGTCACTACTACCAGAAGAAGTACCTTCTTCAGCAGCATGTGCAACGCCGGTTAGTCCTGTAAATGAAACTGCGATGATTGCTAGTAAGAATATTGAGAGTGGTCTCATTTTCAATTTTTGAATTCTAGTAACCATATTTAAACCAACACCCAATTTTATCAGATCTTATCCAAAGTTTTCTTTTTTGCAGATTGAAGTTTATCTTTGATAGTTTTTGAAGAATTTTCATATTCTTGATCTAAAGTTTTTTTAGACTTTTCAAGTAATTTTTTAATTTCATTTTTTGCCATTTACTGCCTTTTCTCCATTGAAGCTTTCACTTTTTTTAACCTTGCGAATTCTTCTCTTTCTCTTTCTTCTAAGGTGGCAAGTATAAATCGAACTCTTTGTTTGTATTTAGGAATAATTACATTTTCTAAAGCGTTTAGTAGTTTTTGTGTTTTTTCAAGTGCTTTAGCAAGACTGAATATTGAGTTTTCATATTCAGCAGCCTTACAAATTTTTGGGAGTAAATCTTTGATTAGTTTTGCACCACGATCAATTGATGCATTAGTATCTGCAAACCCATAAGGAATTGATTTTGTATCTTTTTCAGTTACAGTTAACACAGGAATAGTTACGTCCACTACACGTTTTACATCAGATTCTACTTCCATAACACCAGGTGTTGATTGGGCTACAGAATCAACTGTTGCCACGCCTAAGGAGAGGTATGATTCGTTAACTGATTGATAAATTTCTTGTAAAGGTTCCCAAATTCCACCTCTTGTTTTTTGGGCTTCTGCAATCATTTCTTCAATATTTTTTAGTAAAACTTTACGTTTGTCATCTAAAATTTTTTGTACCATTGAAGCAACTTGGTCAGAACGCTTGTATTTGAATAACTCAATCTTTGTTGCTGTAACATTTTGTCCAAATGACATTATAATTATTCCTTGTAATATTGCTCAACGTATTTGTCTTTGACTTTGGTTAGTTCATTCTTTGGAAGTTTTGAGATTGCACTCCACTGTAGTCCTAATGTTTCTTCAATAGTTCTGTCTTCGTCAACTGCCTGTGACAAGAATTTCTTTTCAAATTCATCACCAAAGTTCATGTAATTAAGATCAATCGGTGTAAGTCCTGCTTTACCAACAATTCCTGCAAGTGCTCTAACTTCTTGAGCACGAGAATATGCATCATAGTTTTGGTTAGATATTTCTTGATGATCAGCTCGTGTACTTCCCTCACCAATTCCATCTTTCATGATTCTGCTAAGACTCATCAAGATATTGATTGGTGGATAAACTCCTTGTCTGAATAAATCACGTCCAAGTACAAGTTGTCCTTCTGTAATATATCCAGTAAGGTCTGGAATTGGATGTGTGATATCATCAGATGGCATTGTTAAAATTGGCATTTGAGTTACACTTCCTTTTCTGCCTTTAAGTCGACCTGCTCTTTCATAGATTGTAGAGAGGTCAGTGTAAAGATAACCTGGATATCCTTTTCTTCCCGGTACCTCTTCTCTTGCTGCACTAATTTCACGAAGTGCTTCAGCATAGTTTGTCATGTCAGTTAGGATTACCAACACATGCATTCCTAAATCATATGCTAGATATTCTGCTACAGTCAATGCTACTCTAGGTGTAATGATTCTCTCAATTGCAGGATCATCTGCAAGGTTCAAAAATAGTACACTTCTTTTTAATGCACCAGATTCTTCTAAACTTCTTTTGAAATATTCTGCTTCACTGTATTGTACACCAATTGCTGCAAAGACTACAGCAAACTCATCTTTTGTTCCAACAATTGCTGCTTGACGTGCAATTTGTGCAGCCAATATATTGTGTGACATGCCAGAGCCTGAAAATATTGGAAGTTTTTGTCCACGTACTAGAGTAAGCATTCCATCAATTACAGAAACGCCTGTTTGAATGAAATCTTTTGGGTATTCTCTTTGTTCAGGATTCATTGGTGCGCCGTTAATATCTAAAAATGATGTTGCAACTGGTTCTGGAAGACCATCTTTTGCTCTTCCTAGACCATCAAAGACTCTACCGAGTACTTGTTCTGATACCGGCATTTCCATAACTTTGCCGACAAATTTTGCGTTTGTTCCAGATACAGAAAGACCTGTTGTTCCTTCAAAAACTTGTACAACTGCTTTACCATTTCCAACCTCTAAGACTTTGCCTAGACGTTTTTCACCTTCAGTTGTTTCAATCTCTACAAGTTCATCAAATGCTGCATTGTCAACACCATCAACGATTACAAGTGGTCCTTTAATCTCAGCAATTTTGCTGTATTGAACTCCACCTTGAGTGGTCAATTTTGAACCTTTACTCCTGTAATACTTTTGAATTGTTCTATCATATCAGTTGAAAGTTTATCTAATTTATTCATCTCGTCATCTTTGACATCCATTCTTGCTTTGAGTAATAATGAAATTACATCCATAGAACGAATATCAGCTAGTGATGCACCATCTTTGAGTGCTTGCTGACCTTGATTGTAAAAGTCAACTTGTAATTTCATTAATTTGAATTGTTTTTCAGGACTACAATAGGTATCAACGTCATCAAAGGAGTTTTGTTGTAAGATTCCAATCTTAATCATTCTTGCAACTTCTAGAATTAATTTTTCTTCATCTGGAAGTGCTTCAGGTCCTAAAAGTTGAACAATTTCTTTTAGAGTATCTTCTCTTTGTAAGATGCCATATGTTTGACTTCTTATATCCAACCAATCTTTACTGATATTTTCTGACCACCATTTTGAAATGTCGGCCAGATATCCAGAGTAAGAGTTCATCCAGTTGATTGATGGATAATGCCTTGAATATGCTAATTTGGCATCTAATGCCCAGAATGTTTTGATAAATCTCATTGTGTGTGTTGTAACTGGTTCTGTAAAATCACCACCAGATGGAGATACTGCACCAACTAGAGATACAGAGCCATCTCTTTCAGGAGAACCTTTTGCTTGAACACGTCCTGCTCTTTCATAAAATTCTGCTAACCTTGATGCAAGATATGATGGATAACCTTCTTCTGCAGGCATCTCCTCTAATCTTCCTGACATTTCACGAAGTGCTTCTGCCCATCTACTTGTAGAATCTGCTACAAGTACAACGTCATAACCCATATCACGATAATATTCTGCAATTGTTACACCAGTGTAGATACTTGCTTCTCTTGCTGCTACTGGCATGTTACTTGTGTTTGCAACAAGTACTGTTCTGTCCATAAGTGGTTTTCCAGTTCGTGGATCTTTGAGTTCTGGAAATTCAACAAGTACTTCAGTCATCTCGTTACCTCTTTCTCCACAACCAATGTAGACTACAACCTGAGAGTCTGCCCATTTTGCAATTTGATGAAGTGTTACAGTTTTACCAGTACCAAATGCTCCCGGAATAGAACCAGTACCACCTTTTGCTAATGGAAAAAATGTGTCGATGACTCTTTGACCAGTAAGAAGTGGTACAGTTGGATCATATCTTTTGAGATATGGTCGTGGTTGTCTTACAGGCCATTTATGCCACATCATTAGTGGCGATGATTGACCATCTTTTTCTACAGTTGCAATCTCGGTATCTAAATTATAATCACCTTCTGAAATAATTTTTGTAATTTTTCCACCTTTGTGATCTGGTGGAACTAAAATTTTATGTTCAATTAATGACGATTCTGGAACGATTCCAATAATATTTCCTGCTTCAACTTCATCACCAACTTTTACTGTTGGAGAAAAGTGATATTCTTTTGTCATATCAACAGGAGTGGTTGTAATTCCCCTACCAATGAATGAGCCTGATTTTGCGGCTAGGTCTTTTAGTGGTCTTTGAATTCCGTCATAGATTTGACCAATAATTCCAGGTCCTAGAAAAACACTAAGAGGATTTCCAGTACCAACAACTGGTTCGCCTGGTTTTAGACCACTTGTTGATTCATAAACTTGAATAAATGCTACATCGCCTGTGAGACGAATTACTTCACCAATTAATTTTGCTTCTCCAACAGATACGGTCTCATACATTTTTGCATCTGCCATGCCGTCAGCTCTTACTGCCGGTCCGCTAATCCATACAATTTTACCTTGTGCTACCATATCAATTACCTAAGTTAAATTGTGCTGCAATATCTTTTCTAATTAAAGGTTTCAACAATTCAATTCTTGCATCAATGGTATTATCAAAGCTCATAGATCCATCTTTTGATGTTACTTTGACTCCACCCATACAATCAATCAGATCATTTGATAGTTCTGCACCAGAAATGTTTGATACAGCCGATTGAACTACATCCTTGTCCTTAGAATTTGTGTAAACTATAACATCACTAGTATTTAGTGCGGAAGTTGCTTCAGTAAGTAATTTTGTGATTAAACTTGAATATTCAGAATTTCGTTCCATATTTACGATCTTTGCTTTTGCTTTTTCTAAGACCTTATCAGTAGATTCCTGTACAATTAGAAGTGATTTGTTTCTAGCCTCCAGATCTGCACTTCCGACGATCTGTTTTTCAATTTTATCTGCTTCTTTTTTACCATCAGAGATTATCTTTTCATATTCTTCTTCAAGCATAGACAATGAATCAGAGAGAATGTTCTGAGCATCTGCAAGTGAGTTTTTTAGACTTTTAGAGAATTCTGACGAATTTCGTTCTAAAACCTGATCGATGGTTGATTCTAGAGCAGAATTAGATGACAATAAATGCAGTCTTAAGGAATTGAATTTTAATGTTGGGGTTTTGGAAAGATTTTAAACATACACGTTTGACAACATCGATATCTTGGTAGTGGCAGAACTAAAAATTGGAACAGTTATTTTACCTAGATCGGATACACCACAAATTGTTTCTAGATTAACAGAATTTGAGTGGTTTCACAAAATCGACTCTACATCAGAGACAGTTACGCCTGAAATTGATGATATTTTACTAAGAGCCCAACAGACATTTCAAGAAATTGACGAAGTCGTCAAAGGATTAGGAATTCCAAGGGAAGTAGGAATGATGGAAATCTTGTTCAAAGGGACTGTCTTCAAAAAACAGAATCAAGAACTACATGAGTTAGAAGAAATGGTAGAAGATGTTACAAAAAAGAGATCAGGAATTATTGATGCACCGGCTAAATTACTCAAAGAGCAAGAAGAATACAAAAAAGAGATCAATGATTTTACAACCCTAAAAGAGGCATTAGAAGTAGTAAAGAAACTAAACATAGATCTCACCGGATTTGGACTGATGAAGCAATTTTACACAAATCTGTTCATTGTTCAGACAAAAGACATTGATGAGATTAGAAGAACGTTAGATAATGTTACAATTAACCAACATGATTTGAATACAAAAGAAGAATCTGCATTGATAGTTATTGCAGATGTTGCAAACTTGGAGAAAATTCTCAAAGTAATGCGTAGTTTTAACGCAAACCCATTTTCTATTCCAGAAGGAGTAGAACAAGTTCCAACTAAGGCATATGCAACTGCAGAATTAAAGATTAAAGAATTTGAAGAAAAGCACAAAAAAGTTACAAAAGAACTTGCAAAGATGATATCAAAGATTAGAGGAGATATACTAACTTTGCACGAGAGAGCGCAAGTTGCAAAAGATATTTTAGAATTATTAAGAAAACCTGGTGGAACAAAAAACTTTGCAGTTGTTCAGGGATATATTCCAAAGAAAATGGAAAAGAAATTCAAAGATACCACAGGAAAATGGATGTCTATTGTAGAAGATGTCTCAGATCCAGAATTAGTAAAAAAGAAACCAACACTATTTGATAACAAAATTTTTGTTAGGACATTTGAGGTAATCACACAAAGTCAAGGAATTCCAAAGAGAGGCGAATCAGATCCAACACCAATGATTGCATTGATGTGGCCAATATTTTATGGATTAATGTTTGCAGATGTTGGTCACGGATTATTACTAATGGGATTAGGTCTAGTCTTCAAACTGAAAGGACAAGGAAATCTTTCTAGATGGGGAATGCTAATTGCAATCTCTGGAGCATCTGCTGCTATAGCGGGCGTGGGAACAGGAGAGATGTTTGGATTCCATATTGATCATATTCAACCATTTGAAGGAATTTTAGAAGAAGGTGGTGCATTACATTCAGTTTCATGGCTAGTTGGAGCAATTAGCGTTGCACAACTAGACTTTGATCAAGTAATTATGATTCTAAAGGTTTCATTATTTTTGGGAATAATTCACATTCTTTGGGCGTTCGCGTTACACATCAAAAAATTGTATCAGGATGGACACAAAACCACTATGTTTACAGAAGCAATTCCAAATGTTACACTTTACGGCGGAATAGTTGTAATCATGATGTGTGCAATTGGTTCAGGTTATGATGTAATGAACATGTATTCAAAAATACATACAGAGGCAGTTCCATGGGTTACAATTTTCCTTGGTGATTGGGCACAAGTTTGGATTATTACAAGAATTGCAGGAATCATAGTTATTGCATCAATTGTAGTAATGATGATTGGCGGATTAAAACATATCAAAGCACATCCAGAAGAAGGTGGAAGTCCAGCAAACGTCTTCATGGAAGTTTTACTTGGAAAGAGTGTCGAGTGTCTTGCACATACAATCAGTTATGCTCGACTCGGAATCATGCTGCTTGTGCATGCGGCGCTACTACTTACGGTAAATAATTCATTTGCATCATTAGGTGGTGTAGAATCTCCAAGTGCACTAGTATTACTCATTGGCGGAAACATCGGAATCATGATGATTGAGGGATTAATTGTCTACATCCAGTCTCTAAGGCTTCACTTGTACGAATTTTTCACAAAATGGTATGATGGTGGAGCAGAACCATTCAAACAAGTAGTTCCAGAAATGTTCTACAATCAATTCAAGTGGAATAGAAAATAATTATTATTTTTTACAGTTCAGTTCTAACATCTTCCATTTTATGGGCAAAAATAAAACAAACTACAGTACCAATAATACCTCCAACAATAAACGGAATAGATAAGGTAAAAGTTTCAGTTGTGAATCCATAAAAGATGATTAAATTACTTGGAACTATTCCTGCTATACTTCCAGACATACAACCTATGAAAATTACAAGAAATTTAGGTATCATATTCAGTTTATCATTTTACATGATATAGGGATTCTCTATTTTTCTATAGGAAGTTCCATCTTATTTCCCCATTCACCCCAAGAGCCTAGATAGACTTTGACATTTTTGAATCCAAGTTTTTTCAAAGATAGATAGCTGTGGGCTGCACGATATGCACCTTGACAGTAAGTTACAATTGGAGATTCTTTATCCATGGTATAGAGAGATTCCAATTCAGAGTCAGATTTTAGTTTTCCAGAATCATCAAGATTGTTATTCCAGTCTATGTTTTCTGCAGTGGTGATATGACCACCACGTGCTGCTCTAGGTATAGTTCCATCAAATTCATCAGGAGAACGAGCATCAATTATGGTAACTTTGCCAATTTTTTCATTTAATTCTTCAAATCCAATTATTATCGAAGGATCAAGAGGAGTTGTAAGATTTGATGGTTTGTAAATAGTAGATTCTGTTTCAGTGGGAAGATTTTCTTTAGTCCATTTTGAAAGACCACCATCTAGCATTTGGACATCTGAATGTGAAAAGTACAGGCACATCCATACGCCTCTTGCTGCAAGCATTCCAGTAACATCATCATAAAAGATGATTTTTTTATTTTCATCAATTCCTGCATATGAGAGAATCTTTCTCATGTGTTCACCAAAACTCACTAGCCCTTTTTGAGATGTATCAACCCAGTGAAATGAGAATAGATCCAGGTTTACTGCACCAGGAATGTGACCATTTGAATAGTCCTTGTAAGAACGTGCATCCAAAATTAAAACAGAATCATCTTGATAGATTTTCTCTAATTCTTGTGTTGAGATGAACATAGATGATATTTTTTGCTGTGGAATAAAAATTAGTTTAGCATCCGCTGTTTGGTAAATTTAAAAAAAGAAAAAAAGAAAAGTTTTTTTTCTATTCGTTTACGTATGCTCTTTCACCGTTTTGTGAGAGATCGAGTCCAATTTCCTCCTCTTTTGGAGTGACTCTGATTCCTCCAGGCCATACTGCATCCATAATCTTGAAGATTATAATGGAGATACCAAATGCATATGCAATTGACATTCCTGCAGCAACTATTGAAATTGCTTGCTGTTCATAACCTTCTGGTGTGCCGGTCCATGCGCCAATACCATCGCCTGTGTCCCAGATGTGTGGACTAGCTAGTGTACCAGTTAAGATAGCACCTGTTAAACCACCCATACCGTGGACTCCCCAAACATCGAGGGCATCGTCCCATTTTCGAGCGTTCTTGAATGCAACACATCCATAACAAACTGTACCTGCAGCAATACCGATAATTATTGCAGCCATTGGTCCAACCCAACCAGATGCTGGTGTGATTGCGACTAAGCCACATACGGCTCCTGTTGCGGCACCTACTATACTAGGTTTGCCGGTGTGCGCCCATGACATCAACAACCACGTAATAGTTGCCATACCTGTGGCAGTATTAGTGACTGTCCATGCGCTTACAGTGATTCCATCTACCATTACTTCACTTCCTGCGTTAAAGCCGAACCAACCGAACCATAGAATTGATGCACCAAGAACTACCATAGGTACATTGTGTGGTTCCATTGGAACTTTGCCATATCCTAATCTTCTTCCGAGGACTAGGGCGCCTGCAAGTGCTGTAAATCCTGATGAAATGTGAACCACAGTTCCGCCAGCGAAGTCAAGTGCATACGATGGTGACAGGTCTGGATTGAAGTCTAGACTTCCACCACCAATGTAGCCTCCGCCCCATACCCAATGACAAATTGGGTCATAGACGAATGTTCCCCATAAGAGAACAAAGACTATAATTGCACTGAATTTCATACGGTCAACTAAACCACCAACAATTAGTGCTGGTGTGATGATTGCGAAAGTAGCTTGGAACATAGCAAATAATTGGTGAGGCACTGTGCCTGGCCAAGAATCACTACATACATCTCCTTCCTTCATCGTTTGCATTTGGTAATAGTGTGCCCAAGTATCTTCACATGGACTTGGAGCACCTAATGGTGCCCAGTGTGAAACTTGGTTGAAGCCAACATAATCAAGGTTGCCCATGAATAAGTTTGCGTCACTGTCTACTCCTCCGAATGCAAGTGAATAACCCCAAAGTACCCATTGTACACTCATGAGACCCATGATAATGAACACCATGCCAATTGTATTGACTGCGTTCTTTGATCTTGCTAATCCTCCGTAGAAGAATGCAACACCTGGAGTCATGAAAAGTACTAGAGAGCTTGCGGTCAGCATCCAAGCCATGTCACCTGTATCTACATAACAGTACATGTCTGGGACGCCGTCATCATCAGTGTCGTACCAACATTCGTTTGGGTTACCGGTATAGATACCAGCACCACCATCGGGATCACCGACTACATAGCCATCCATACCATCAGAGGTTTGTTGGGCATATGCTGTTGATAGAGCACCTGTTGCCGTCATAGCGACTGCGGCCATAAGTATTAGAGCATACTTATGGTTTCGAGATTTCATTGATCAAAACCGCTGGATGAATGTATATAACAATTAAGATATAAAATATACATCTAGTGTAAATTATTATATTCTAGTATATTGTGTTAGTATCATAATATGTATAAATTATGTTATAAAATGAGGCAAAATGAGAGATGAAAGTAGGAAAAACACGATTAGCTGTATTTGATACGTTCAAGACAAAAAGACAGCAGATAACAGGAGAGGCAATTAGACAAAGAGCAATCATTCATCATCTATCAAATTCAACGAATTCAGCATCAAAGACACGAACTGCCATTTCTCAAAGCATAGCAGAAAAAAACAATATTCTGTGGAAGAACATCTATTCAGGAATATTCAGAGATCTGGATGAAGTTTTACTCCCATTAGGAATAGTTGAAGAAGAAGGTAGACTTCCTCTCAAAAGAGGACCAAAAGCACTCCAACAAAATGGAATGCCATTTTATCATTTGACAAAAAAAGGAATGATTGTTTCATTGGCTATAGACAATCTTTCAGAGAGGAGAAAAATTCTCAGAGGGATAGTTCATCAGGCGGATGATAATGAGAAACAGGCGTTTGAGATTATGGAAAAACTAGTCAAGATTGCACCACACTTTGCTTTCTCAGTTTTTGAGAGATACGTCAAGGCATATTGTGAGAATAAATTAGATGATCTGCTTCCATTTACAATAGAAAATGTGAGCAAATCAACTGATGATTCAGCTCAAGTTCAAATGGAATTACTAGAAGGGTTTTCGAAACTTTCAAAGTTAGATCGGGATCAAACCATTGAAATTCTAAAGAAGATTGACTGAGATATTTAACAACATTTAAAATCAGTTCAGCGCGAGAAAAGCTAAATGGGCTCTGGAGGTTCTCAGAAAATTTTCGTTACTGTAAAATCGTATAGCAAGCGTGGGCAATTATTAAAAAGACCAGATTTTCAAACTTTAGCCGAATCTCGCGATTTAGACGAATTAGTTACTAGAATTAAAAATACAAAATATCTTGAAGCAATGAGTGCAATAGTCAAACCATATACAGCTGAAAAACTGGAAATGGCACTTAGAACAAAATTGGCAGATGAACAGTTTAAGATCGCAAAAGTTTCTGGAAACTCTAAGATTCTAGATGCATTCTTTCAGAGGTTTATCATTTCAAATCTAAAGCTAATCTTAAAGGGAAAAATTCTTGGTAAGACGCAAGAAGAGATTTCAGCATACTTTAACATGCATGCTGAAGAGTTGACAAAGCAAAGAGATACTATCGTCAAAGCACTAGTTGCAAAGGACTTGGAAGAAGCAGTCTCATCACTTGGTTCATCTCCATTTCATGAAGAGATTACAAAGGCAGTTGAGCTATACAATGAGACCAAAAACATTCAGGCGTTTGACATATACTTTGACAAAATGCTTTACCAAAATGTCGTGAAAGCACTACGGAGTGAAAACGACCAAGATATATCTCATATTTATGGAATGGAAACTGACTTTTACAACGTAATGAGTATCGTTAGAGGAAAATTCTGGGAACTAGAGGATGACAGAATTGAGGACTTGGTTGTAGGTGCAAGCGTTAACATTCCAAACCAAGTAATGGATAGAATGATGGCAGCAGAGAATGTTAAAGATGCAATAGACGAATTGTCAACTACAAGATACAAAGACTTTATTCCAGAGACTGAAGATGAGGTTGAAGCAATTGCAGCATTTGAACATGCATTTGAAATGGCATACTACAAAGCAATCAATGGATCATTCTCAAAGATGTTTAGCTTTGCAACTGTAGTTGGAATTTCAAAATTAATTGGTTATGAAGTAAGAAACATTGGAGCAATTGCATTTGCAGTTGAACAAAAGATTCCAGTTGAAACTACAATGTCAAAATTAATCATTAGAGAAGCTGAATAAGAAAATGCCAAATATAGTTATTTCAAAAACCAGACCAAATCATATTATGAGAGAACAAGCTACACCGAATGTCAAGAGGATTTTGGGTTCATGTAAAAATGCAAAGGTTGACTTTCTAGCAGTTGGGTTCTGGGTCAGTTCAATTTTGGCAGCTATTTTGACTGTTCCATCAATTGTTGTCTTTGTATACTTTTTCGGCATATTAGACAACATTCTAGTCGGTGCAGTGTTAGCATTTGGTATTCATTTTGTCTTTTTTGCCATAGCAGATAGAATCGCAATTTTTTTGATAAATGTAATTGAGGATAAGAAAAAAGAAAATGATATTCACGGATTCATGGCAAGTGACTTTTTTACATTTGAGACAGACGAGGAAAATTTCGTAATAATGAATAACATCAACAAAGATGGAATAGAAAGAAAAGACGTTTACAGTTACATGCTTGGGCATCAGATATTTCATACAGCATTGAACAAATACTCAGAAAATACTCCTAAACTAATTAATTCTAGGGGATTCTAGCTGATTTATCATGATGGGAGACCGTGACTTTAGAAAAGTCATACAAAGTTCAATCGAGTCAGTTGGAAGAGAACTAGACTACAAATTTGATAAAAAAGATCTTAAAAAAATTCATGCAAGTGAAGTGACTGGATGTTTGAGAAGAGCATTTTATGATAGAACCGATGAGATAGAAGTAGACCGAACTAGCTTTTCAGATCTAATAGGAGGTATGTTCCGACAATTAGAATATGGTGCACAGCCTAAAGATTTCTCTCTTGAAGATATCAGCCTACAAGCTCAAGCAGATTTGATTGTGGATGATTTGGTGATGATTTTCAGATCAGCAGGTAAGCATCCAGAAGGTCCAAATGCAAAAGATTTGTTATACATCAATGCATGTATGTGGGCATACGATAAGGTTGATGGAGTTATAATTTACATAAACGGCAAAGGTGATGAGGTATCATTTTCAGTTACAAAAAATAAGAAAATGTTTGAAGAGACTATCAGAAGAGTTCGTGTCCTAAATGATCTACTAAAAGAGAAAAAGACACCAATCCTCGAGACGTCTATTGATTGTACAGAATGCCAATATTTTGAAAGATGTTATACAAAGATAAAGATGGGAAAGACGATAAACTTTTTCGGTGCAGGTAATGACTTTTTGAATAGCATGAAAAGCTAAATAAAATTATAATTAAAATTAAAAATAATAAAAAGAAAAGAAATTTCTTTTAGTTTTTTAGTTTATTCGCCTGGTTCTTCTGGGTGGCCTTTGCCTCTAAGTGCAAATGTAACTACTGCTAATGCGATTGCTACGCCAATTGCTGAACCGAATGCGGCCATATCTGCTTCTGCCATGGTAAAAATCGTTTAGAAATAGAATATAACGTGTTGTATCATAATTTTTGAAAATTGTGATACTTTTACCTAGTAAATTCGAAATCAACTATGTTTTCTCCGCCTGCAGTCATTGAACTGAGGTTATAATATGCCTCACCTGTAACTCTCCACTCTGGATCGCCATTTTGAAGTGCACTCCACAATTCAGGAATATTTCCATCATTTTTGATATTGAACTCATCTTTGATGGTGGTTGGTCGATCACTTAGAATTGTGAAATAGTTTGATGCAGAAACTATTCCACCAGGAGCAGCTCTATCACCGATAGATTTTACTCCAATCTTCATTCCATCTTCATATACAGTATAACGAATCATCTCCAAAATTACACCTTTGTAATTTGGGTTTGTGACCTTAAACGAGATTTCAACAAATGCGATTCTTTCATCGACATTCAAAATCTCAATATCCTCAAGTTCAATGATTAATGGAATTAATGTAGGCATTCCACCAGGATTGCCAATACGAACCTCACCAGAGGTATCATCAATAATTGATGTACCAGAATATGAAATCACTACAATTACCAGGGCTAATGCACCAATTACTCCAAGAACAGGGATTTTTGGGTTCAATAAGATTTTCCTGTTTTTTCTTCATAAAAAGGAATCTAAAATATAGAACTAGTGCTGTATGAGATTATGCAGTATTTTCAGGCAGTGCAACAGGGTAAAAAACGAGCAAATGAGGCCCAGATGAAATTATTTGATATTGCAGGATTTGCTATGCTAACTCTAACTACAAAAAAGAAGGATGGGAAATTCATCCCAGTAGGAGAAGAGATCTATTCTGCAGCAATAAAAAAGCCAGAAGGATATGTAATAATTTTGGTAGATGCAGATGGGTATACCAAAACACAGTCAAAGGATTTGGAAAAAGAAGAGGCTTCAAAAATTTATGCCAAAGTTAGAGAATCAGGAATTGAAGAGTTCCCAGGGAAACAGATTGCAATTTGGACAGAAATGTTTGATACAATACAGTCAGAATTATAATTAATTATTTTTTTGGTATAAGAATTTCAGTTCCAACGGTTCCACCCTTGAGTGCTTTTTCGAGAGTTTTGATATCAGATTTTATGACTCTGGTTTTAATTTTTGAGCGTTCGATAATTTTGAGTGCAACAATATCCATTAAATCATAGCCTCCAGCTACTGAGTCCTCATGGATTAGAAGTTTTTTGAGATTTTTCATCTCAATTGTCTTGAAGAGTTTAGCCTTTGAGTTTTTGTTAGGATCAGAGTCATAAATTCCGGAGACGTCAGTTGCATTGAGAAATTGTGTGGCATTAGTCTTTTCAGCAATTAGAGCTGCAGTGCCGTTTGTTGATTGACCTGGATGCAGACCACCTGCCACAACAATCAGACCGCTATCTACTGCATGCTTTGCCTCTCGCAGAGTGGTTGGAGGATGTGGGTATGCCTTGTCTTTTAGCGCATAGATGAGAAGTTTTGCATTAAGTCTTGAAATTTCAATTCCAAGTTCATCTAATGTAGATTCGTCAGCACCAGAAGAACGGGCATGTGTAATATAATGGCGTGCAATTTTTCCACCACCTGCCACTATGATTGGCTGGTATGTCTTGCTAATCTTTACTAGAAATCTAGCATAATCTTTGAGGAGTTTTACATTTTCCATTGCAAAGACCTTGCCTGAAAATTTGATAACAATTCTTTTCTTCATTTTTACAGTTCACCAAGAATTGATTTTGCAGCAATTTCAACTTTGTTTCTATTCTTTTGTTGAGTATATGCTCTAAGAATATTCATTTTTCCGGACATTGACGAAACAAGAGGAATTTCAGATATCGGAATAGTCTTTGGAATTACTTTGCTTCCTTCCTTTTTGATCAGGATTATAGAGCTTGATTCTTTCTTTGATGGAGCAAGAGGCATGGAATGGGTGGTGGAAGTATCTATGAAGATTTGACTTTCTGCTAATTTTGATTTTTTTGCAATATCTTCTCGGAATTGCTTTAGTTTGTTTCTGCCAAACGACTTTTTACCAGAGATAGTTTTCTCAAATACACATTTGAAGAGCTTTCTGTCTTGATAGTCAGTCGCAATTTTTTTGGCTGCCTTTAATTCTGAGGTGTCTTCTGGAAGTGAGGTTAATTGTTGTAAGATAGAGTCGTCTGTCTGTATCATGTATGATTCTACATTCATTTTACTTAATCCCAGATAATCATCAGCCAAACTCATTGCCTCAAGCAACATTACCTCTCCTGCACGAACGGTCTTGTGGAAGTAGACTGCCTTGAACATCTGAAATCTCGAGATCATCATGGTCTCAAAATTTACTAAAGCCGAACTTTGTAGAGCCAGTTTATTTTTGTAGACCTCAAAGGAGTTTGTAATTCTATTGTGGTCAATTTTTGCATGCTCTGCACCCGTGAAATAGCCATCTCGTAAGAGATAGTCCATCATATCTGCAGAAAGAGCACCAGAGATTATCTCATTTTCAAACTGCTTGTTTCCCTCACCAACTGCCAGGCGGTTTATTTTTTTCTTGTCAGTTGTTTTGGAGATGATATCGCCAATTTCAGATTTTAGAATTATTTCTTTTCCAATCTGCTCATGTGTTATGCTCTTTTTTTTCTGTAATACTTCTTCAAACAAGTGTGAGAATGGTCCATGCCCGATATCGTGTAGTAAGGCTGCCAGTCTTATATCATCAGTATCTGCAGCAGGCATCTGTCCCTTTGATGAAAGTGAATTCGCTGCCATTCCAGCAATATGCATCACACCAAGCGAGTGCTCAAATCGCGTGTGCTGTGCTCCAGGATATGTTAGATGTGCACCAGACAATTGTTTGATTCGTCTTAATCTTTGAAAGACTGGTGTGTCAATAATTTTCTGTTCAGTATTGTTAAGACGAATGAAATCATGAATTGGGTCTGTAATCTCTAGAAATTTTTTTTTCATAGCCCCATCTTTTTTGCTACAATCTTCATTACATCTTTGTGAACCTCATCTTTTGATTGAGATGCATCAACTATTTTCCATCTCTTCTTTTTCGCCAATTTACGATACCCTTGAGAAATTTTGTTAGAAAATTGCTTGTTTTTTTCAAATTTATCACGATTTTGCTTTTTTCTTGCAAAGGACTCCTTTTGTGGTACATCTAAGACGATAACCAGATCAGATTTTGGCAGTCCTTCGTCTAGTTTTTCAAGCCAGGCAAGTTTGAGACCGTTTGTTATGCCATATACAAGATTTGACTCTCTATATCGATTCATTATGATTACAGAATTTTTCTCCTTGGCATCTTGTAGATCACTTGCCCTTTCCCATCGGTTTGCTGCCAGTAGGCAATGGATTACCTGTGCAGGATACTTGCGCTTTCCATGCAGGTATCTATCAATCTCCTTTCCAATGGGAGTGGTATAATCAGGGAATGAGAATAATTTGGTCTTTAATTTTGCCAAACGAAGCTTTCTTTGCAGCATTGCAGACTGAGTCTTCTTTCCAGCTTGATCTCCACCCTCAAATGTAATTATCAATATACAAAGGAATCTTCCTTTGATTAAAAATCTTGGGCAGTATTAAGAGAAGTTTTTTCTTCCAACCTTCAGTCTGTCAAGACGTGTGGTCTCTTCTTCATTTACTACGTATTCAACCTCATCTTTGATTTCTTTTGATTTTTTTGATTTAGAAGATGCCATTTTACTCATGCAAAGTATAGCACTATTTCGATATTAACAGTGGCGATCGTTCTAAGAAGTGAGAATTTTCGGTTATTTCTTCCTAAATAAAGCAGAAATTCCAATAATTACGCCTGAAGCGATCATTCCAAGTACTCCAACAGTCTCATTTGACTGGAATAGGAATGCCGAGCCCAAAAATACTGCTGCAGCAAAAATACTACCAGATAACATTGCATTATTTTTTTTACCAGATTGTTGTTGCATCATTTTTGTGTCATCCATGAATTTTTTTATTTCCGGTGCAATTGTAATGGTATCCTCAATTGTTTTTGCAAAACGTGAAAATGATCTTTTAATCTCTTCAACGTATGCATCTTTGATTAGTGATTCTTCTTCTAAGATTTGTCCTAACACCTTGATGAACTTGAAATCAACTTTGTGTGTATGATAGATGCCTTCTATTATGGTAGACATTCGCAAGTATAGAGCTAAATGCTTTGGTAACTGAAATGGGAACTTGGACATTGTTCTATTTGCCAAGTTCATTAATTGTTCAACCTCCATCTCGTCTGGTTTAGTGCCATACATTGATTTTATGGATAGCTCAATTCCCTTTTCAATCACTTCACGATTATAGTCAGGTGCAAGCATTCCCAGTTCGTCCATTGCATTCACTGTACGAGGTGGATTTTTTTCTATTAATCCAAGGTATAGCCTGACTAGCTTGATTCTAGTTTCATCATTTAATCTGCCAATCATTCCAAAGTCGTACAAAATGAGCGTACCATCGTCTTTTACCGAGATATTTCCTGGATGTGGGTCAGCGTGAAATATGGAATGTTTGAGAAGCATTGTAAAGAAAACCTTGTGAACATCAATGACTAGTTTTTGTCTGTCAATTCCCTTTTCATCTAATGATTGGATATCTGTAACCTTGATTCCTGGAATGTACTCCATTGTTATGATGTTTTTTGTAGAATAATCATCATGAACTTCAGGGATTACGACATTCTCATATGGCTCCATGTTTTTCTTGATTGTTTTTAGATTGTCAGATTCCTTTGTATAGTCTAATTCCTCATGCATTGACTCTACGAACTGTTTCATTATAGGAATGATTGAGAATCTCAAGTTTGAGTCTACAAACTTCATTGCAAATGGTATAATCTTCATCAATACTTTGAGGTCCTTTTCTACAACCTTTTCAATTCCCGGTCGCTTTACCTTCACAATTACCTGCTGACCGTTCTTAGTTGCCAGATATACCTGACCTAGTGAGGCACCAGACAGTGCGGTAGTATCTAAAGAATCAAATTTTTCATCAATTTTACCAATGTCTCGTTCTATGATTGGTTTTACCTTATCAAAGGATTCAGCTGGAACCTCATCTTGCAGTTTTGATAGTTCTTTGAGATATGGTTCTGGGAGAATGTCAGCCCGTGATGATAGCCATTGTGCCCATTTTATATAAAC
Organism: Candidatus Nitrosopelagicus sp.; assembly: GCA_028242535.1. GTDB lineage: Archaea > Thermoproteota > Nitrososphaeria > Nitrososphaerales > Nitrosopumilaceae > Nitrosopelagicus. The sequence goes on from JAOJYB010000001.1 coordinate 113,198, forward strand.
AGGACCTAGCGAGATGCATGTGTTTAAGATGCGTTTTGCATGGCGCTTGAATCTCTCTTCATTTACAACTTTTTTGTCATTAGATATCCAAAGTGCACGATCTTTTCTTAGTGCTAAAATAGATGGCAGTAATTTTATGAAAACGTAGATTGTCCTTGCTAAAACCATTGTAAACTACTCTCTTAGTTCCTGTTGTTTTTTAATTGCTGCCTGTAACTCTAGATTTAATTTTTTAAGTTGAATTCTGTTTTCTCTTATCTCAGATGCGATAAAATCAATTGTCTTTTGAATTGTCTCTTTTTCATCCATTGTATTAGTCCATTTTTTCCTTTATTTTTTTAGAAATTTTGTAAGATGCATATCCTGTTGCTAAAGATGCTGCCAATCCACCAATTACTGCTTGCTGTTTTCGAAATGGTGAGTTTTTTTTCATTTTGTAAATATAAGTTCCAATTGCTGCACCACCAAGTGCAGCCCCTGCCAATCCAATGAGCACTTCTTGTGCGTCTTGTATCAAATGACCTAGTGGGTCTTCTCTTGGGTCTACTTTATCTAGATGAACGGTAAGTTTGTCTTTGTATTCTCGAATGTGTAAATTTCCTTTTCTGTATTGTTTTAGAGCGCCCTTCTTATCTCCAAGTTTTGTCTCTTCGGCACCCAACAGTGCAACTCGTTTTAGGTCTAAAGGGATGTCAATTTCTTGTGTCATAGTGATCGATCCTATAAAATGATCAATATAATATTGATCTCTCAAAATGATAGAAAAACTCTCATTTTAAGAGGGAAAAATTTGTAAAAATGAGAGTGATTTTAATTAGTAATTTCTTCATATTTTTTCATAATTTCTGGAATTTTTTTTCGGACGTGAGAGATGTATACCTCAAACGCTTTTTTCCCAAAAATTTCCACAAAGCAGAGTTTTAGAAGTTTCATAGTAGATTCAGTCGCGGCACGATTATCAGAATTTACATCATCAAGTAAATCTAGTACCTGAAAAAATATCTCACTGGTATTGTCTCGTCTGAGTTTTTGTAATCTTTTTTGTTCTTTTTTTAGACTTTTTGCATGTTCCTCTACTTGAATATAGGTTCCAGCTATCCAGGTTAGAAATTTATTTATTTTTTCTAGATACATTTTTTCATGCATAATCATAACTCTCCTGCCACCATAGTAGACAAATGATATCTGCAATCACCACACATCTGACTTGGTTTACTATTAGTAGATGGATGATGCATTACCTTCTCACATAATTTACAGCGCATAAAATATCATGCTCCAAAGAAATCTTCTTTATTTCCAATAAATGGAACATGTAATTTTACATTTATCGGTATTGAAGTTTTTTCTGTATTAATAATACATTGGCCAGGTAAAAGAGAACCAACCTCATTTGCAAACTGTTTTCCCAAATTCTCATTAAACCATAATTTGTTTCCAACCAATGAACTTCCAAAAATGACCTTAGTGTTACACAGATTTGTTACAGCTCTAGATAGATCATTGATTTCGTGAGTGATTAGTATTAATCCAAAATGATGTTTTCTTCCTCGTCTAACAGGATCTTTTATCATTTCTTCAATTCGATGAACATAGTCCTTTTCATTATTTCCAGGACTCTTTGGAAACAGAAATTCTGCTTCATCAATTACTACAAGAACTCCTTGTTCATTATTCATATTCCCATGAAGTTTGTACTTGTTTATCATTAGAAGAAGATAGAGAGCAACCATTCGTTGACGTGCAGGCTGTAATGTTTGACAATCAATTATAGTTACAGTTTTTTCATTGAAGAGGTTTTCAGGTGTTAGTAAAATTTTGCCTTTTTGATCAAACAAATTAAGATTGTGTGATGATATTGCTCTTTCAATTGCACCTTTGATTTGAGCACCGGCAACTCCGCTTAGTAATTGAGATGTATTTAGCTCTTCAATTATTTCTCTTCTCAGATTCATCCAGGTCTTTTCAATCTCTTTTTCATGTAGAATGGTCAATGCTTTTTCAATGATAGTTTGAGCCACCTCTGATGATTTGCCTTGTAATTCAGGCATCAATTGTAAGATATCAGTCATGTTTATCGAATTGATGCTAAGCGTAGCAGTAGATTCAAAAAAATCATCAGATAACTTCAGAACTCTTGGTTTTGTGTTTTTGATTTCATTTTTTGAAAAGAATTTTTTGCCATAATCAGTCATTTCAGAAGGAGGTGTGAAATTCTGATATTCACCTTCTCTATCCAATATTACAACTGAATCAGTCGTTTTTGAGGTAAGAGTTTGTATGAGCAATTTTGCAAAGATACTTTTTCCTTTTCCTTGAACACCTGCAATTAACCAACTTTGAAATCGCGTATCTTCAGGTACAAGAGGATAGAAAAATGGAGTTGTTTTTTCATCATTGATGTGACCAAGTGGTAGACCGTCAGATGGAATGTTAAACATTAATCCTAATTCCTTTGGATTTGGTATGTCTAACTCAAAACCTGATAGATTGTGTGGTCTTGGTGGACCTGCATATTCTTGTTCTGGATCAATTTCTAATAATGGAGTTAAATGTAGATATGTACCAATTTCAGAAATCCTTTTCTCAAAGCCTCCAGCAGATATTGGATAATTTTGAATCTTTTCAACTTTTACAAAAAATTTAAAGCTAGATTCTCTGTGGAATACAACTAAATTATCACCTGCCGAGATATCTTCTTTCCAGTTTGATTTTACCCAGCCAAACATTTTATCACCTGCAATGCTTGTGGTGTAATTTTCTTTTTCTGAAAAAATTACCTTGCCAACATTATTTCGTGACTTGTTGTCCTCAACTTCAAAGATTTCTTTAGTAGATAGCATTATTGATCTACCTCAGATTCAAGAGAATTACAGAAATTTTTGAAATAACAACTAGAACATTTTACAGCTGATGAACCTGTGAGTATTGGTGGAAGAGTTCTATTTTGGATAAGCTGTTTTGCTTCTTTAATGTGGTTTAATGCATTTTTTTTGTCTAATTTAGTAATCTTGAATTTGTCATGATGCAAATCTTCTGTTAATTCTATTATAGCAGAATTTGATTTTGCTCCAGAATAATTTTCTTCTAATAAAAGAGAGTACAAAATTAGCTGTTCTTTATGAGCATCTCTCCAGATGAATCCTGCAAATCTACTTGAATGGGTCTTAAAATCAATTGGAGTAAGATTATCTCCTTGTTTGAAAACCTGGTCAACTCTACCTGTAATTCCAAGAGTTGTTGAACCAACCCCACATTCCTGTTTCCAGGGTAGTAATTTTTCGATAATTTCCTTCATAGAATAGCCCTTTTCACGAAGTAAAATTGCCTGTGCTAGCCTCTGTTTTTCTTCTAATTCGAGCCTAAATGAGAGCTGAGGAAGCATTTCTTCTAATCTCAGAAAGAATGCCGATTTTACAACCAGTGATAAATCAAGACAATACTTTATGGCATTTTCAATACACGATTTGTAATCTAAGGATTTCAAAGAATCAATGCTAGAACAAGACTCGTATTCAACTTTGAGTGATTTTGCAATAGACCTTCTAATTTCATGTTCTATTGTTCCACGATGCATTGGAAATGTTTCAACACGTGGAATGTCCATAGTTTTTTTCATGAAAAATAATCTTGGGCAATAGACAAAATCTGACATGTCAGTTACGTACAATTTTCTGAATTTTGTTAGAGTTTTCATTGTGTAATCACCTTTGTTGTTCTACAAGATCGACACCATGACTGAACATGTATTCCATCAGTCATTGCTCTAAATCCAAATAACTTTAGCATTTGAAGGAAATCATTTGCTTTTTTGTTGCAATGAGGACATTTTGTATATAGTGGAATTTTGAAAAATAATGTCAATTGTATATGCCTCCATAAAAAGAGGGGAAGGCGGATGGAATGACAAACCATCCACCAATTTTGTGAAGTTTTGGAAAAGAGTGCATTAGTTAGACCATCCTTTATTTTCGGCGATTGAATTTTCTATTTCGTTATCTTCCAAACGTATCTTTAGATCTGCAATCTTTTCTGCTAGTGTATCATAAACAAATCCTAATTCGTCAAAGAATTCTTCAACTTCAAGCATTTCTTTTTGAAGGGATTCATTTCTGACTATTGTATTTTCAGACATTAATTGGTTGAATGAATTTTGATATAAAAGAGGGAACGAAAAAAAAATTCTGCTGGAGATTTTTAATCTGGTCAAAGATTTTTTTTCTAAGGCAAGACAAAAAGTTAGTGGGTGGTTATATACGATAATTAAAAAAATCATTAATGTTTGATTGGAAAACACTGAAAAATTCTATATCTGACAAGTGGACAGTACACTATAATCTCTCAGTTCAAAACCTGCTTGATGATGGTGAGGATCATAAAGCACTATTACTTTCAAACAAAAAAGTCAAGAAATGGCCAAAACATGCTGATTCATGGAAAGGCAAAGCCGATGCATTGTTCGAATTAGAACGATATCGTGAGTCGATTTTAGCGTATGATAAGGCTCTAAAATATTGTGATAGTTTCAGTAAACAATCTATCATTTATGGAAAAATGTGGGCTCATCATGATACGGATGAATTTTCAAAGGCAATTGAGTGTGCAGATAGATTACTAAAGGCAAAGAAGATAAATCGAGAATATTCTGAAAATGAATTATTAGATTTTAAGGCAGATTGTTTACATCATTTAGAAAAATATGAAAAAGCTTTGTCAATTTTCAAAAAACTTGTTAAAGAAGATCCTGAGGATACTTCAACAATTTGGTCATGTTGCAATATTTTGGTTGATTTGAAAAAATACAAAGAAGCTGAGCCATTAATTGATAAATTAATGCAATTAGATCCTGAAGATGCTAAGATGTTTGTTAACAAATCTTTCATAGGTTTACTAACAAAAGACTATAGAAAAGCACTTGATTATTCTAAAAGAGGTCTCAAGATGGTTGCAGAAGATGATATTCTTGCCTCTCTTTGGTACAATAAAGCATCTGCAGAATTTTGGCTAGGAAAATACAATGAAGCTGACAGATCAATTATGATGTCATTAGGATTAGATTCTGATGATAGTTCAAGTTGGATTATGAAGGCCGGGATTACGGCAAAAAAAATGAAATTGAATCCAGAAGAACCGCTACCACAAATTGTGTTAGATGATTTGTATGTAGCAGTAGCACGTGAAGAAATCGATGAATGGGATGAAGATGATAAAGAATTTTTGGAAGAGATACAACCAGGACTAACGAAGTTACTATCTGATAAAGTTAAGATGGTATGATTTAGTTTTAAAGTAGTTTTTGAGTTTTTGTTTCAAAGACTTGATCAAAAGCATCAAGTTTAGAAATATAGGTACTTTTAGAAACTAAATCTTGAATTTCTTTTAATGCTTTTTTTCCTTCAGGAGTGATATTGTATACTGTTGTCTGTTGTTTTCCTGCAGTAACAACTTTTGATTTTGTCCAACCAAGTGTGCTAGTTTTATCAAAAAAGTCTTTCATCTGATTATCATTTGCTCCCTTTGGTAGAATAAATGCTGTTTGACGTCGTGAATCTCCAGATTTACCTTTGTTTTTAAGATGGACTAAAATTCTCAATATTTTATTGTCAATTCCACCGGTAGTTTGTTTATTATTTTCTGGTTTTTTGTGTATCACCATGAGAGATCTTGACTCGTGATAATCTAATAAACAATTGGAAGTATGTTTACTCTTTTTCTCTTTCAATCATAATTTGGCTGCTATTACACATGAGACATACATCACTTTACATCACTTTTCGTGCTCAAATAAAATGACATCCCATATTACTTCTAGACGCATATCTACAGTATCGTATACGTTTCAACGCAATGTACGATTCACTATGTGTGGTGGCGATATCCTTTTGCGAGAGATTTCCCATTGCCATCATGCATTTAAAAAATCTAAATGATTACTCTTTTTCTCTTTCAATTATAGATACAACTAACTGAATCATCATTGAAAACTCCTCTACATTTCCCTTGCAAATCTCTAACATCTCGTCTCGTTCTGTAGAGGCTGGCTGCTTTTGTACATTTTCTATAATTCCAGTCTCTCGTATACGATTAGTCTCAAACCATTCCTGTAAAACCTTCAAGTCAGCAGCACTATCTTTTTGCATAAATGATTGATATTGTGATTAATTATAACGCTTTTTTTATTCCTAAAATCTTATCTAATACGATTGGAATATCACAGTATGAATCAAGTAATCAATGCAGAAAAAAAACTAATTCAAATCTTAAAAATATTGAAAATGAGCCCAATGCCATATTCTACTCTGAAAAATTTGAGTGGTTACAGAATTAAAAAAGAACATAGAGAATTTCCAGAATTAATGAAACTTGGATTGCGTTTACACCTAATTAACCTCGATAGAAGCAGAAGAGAATACGGATTAACACCGTATTCGACACGTATTATTGAATAATTATAACGCTTTCACCCCTAGCTAAATAATCTTCATTTGAAATACCTATAACCAAATTGTTCTCATACAATGATGGAAGAGCTTTAGTAATTTTCTTGTAAAAGAACTGAAACTACTGTCTCTGCTCACCTTTTTTCATCTCATAGAATAAATCTCAATAATCATCGCTTATTTTTTAATCAAATGTATATGGAAAAAATTAATGATGGATTCATCAACCTGTGAGTTTTGTAAGAAAAACTATGCTGTAAAATCATTTCATTGTAATTATTGTGTAAAACCACACAAAATTTGTGCCTCATGTATTCTAAAAAACAAATCAAAGATGAAATTAGAAAAAGTGAACAAAAATAGCGTTTATGAGAGTAATTTGAAAAAGTGGACCTAGTTCAATAGTGAAAATTTTAGTTGAGCATTATAGAATAGTCTAGGAAATGTCTATTAACATTACTTTTCAGACTCTTATCTTTAATTTTTTGTAGGATCACCGCTGAGTATATTCAAAACATGTTCAATAACGTCTTCTCTTCCACCTTGATGGTGGTCATCTCTTATTGGATTTGAGGCCATACTGACAAATACCAAATGGTTTTCTCCTGCAGGAAAAGTCATTCTTGTTAGTTTTTCAAATGCTGCAACAGCATATTGCCCCGGACCAATTTTTGGTGATAGTTGTTTTCGTGCCTTCCATGAAGTTGCTGCCCGTTTTAGTGATTCAGATGTCTCTTCATCACTAAGATAGTTACGAATTCCATCTCTATGCATAACTGCCTTGATTTCTCCTTCTGTATCAGATACAATACAGTGTCTAATGTTTGGATCAGAGTCCATAATTCGTTTCATGGTTGGATCATATTCCATGGAGAAGTATACGTCACCATAAGATTTAGGTATTTTTTGTCATAATATCTAGAACTGAAACTACTGTCTCTGCTCACATTTTTTCATTTCATAAATTTAGAGAATTATAGTGCTAGAACGATTAACATGCGGCTATCCCTAATAAATTCAAAATTCACAAAATAATATTATGGGGCAACACAGAAAACCGTTAGCTGACGTATTCACAGATCCAGATGTTTTTGCAGCATGGAAAGATGAAGGAAATTTCTACATACATTTGATAGATAAAGAAATTACAATTAGTTTTTCAAAATCAGATTTTAATACATTTGTAAAAAATATGGTTAGAACCAGGGATGTATCTAAGTACCTGGAAGATTTGAAATGACCAAATTATACAATGGGAACTAAAACATCAATTCATAGTCGTCATATCATAGATTTTTATCACTGTATACATTATGATAATCGTTGATTCCATGAACACGCAGTTCATGGGTGGAAGAGAAACTTCGGTTTTTCTTCCACACTATAATTTTAGGAAAATGAAATCGAATCTTTAGAGCCGTATTTTTCAAACAACTCTTCGTAACTGCTTAATCGCTCAGGAATGATTTTCATGTCATTATCATACATTTTCGTGATAAAGGCAGCCAAGACACGTTCATTATTTTCATTATAAAATCTCACGCTGAAACTTATTCGCTCAGGTTTTTGCTCTTTAACAAATTCTGCTTTTTTAATTAATTCAGAATTCACATGCATGTGGCAGGGACCATCATTTTCGCCGATATTAATCCATTTTTCTTTTTGTCTAGTGGTTAGCTCATTACTTCTAATCTCGCTAACTGCGCCTTCACTTTTTATGACAAATAACACATTTTCAATTTTTACAAGATCAGATAAAATTTCATAAAGCATGACATTATGTCGAATTACCTTTTTTTAAGAAGTCTGATAATAGAATTTTACCGTTTTCGGATCAGAAAATTATTTTTGATGATGGGTATAGAGATAGAATAGCTGGAAATATGCTTAAGTCTATAATTTTCACAGAAACGGCATGAAAGAAAATAAAATGAGAATAATGTGTAAATGGTGTAATGTTGCTATATTTTGTCATATTGTTAGTGAAGAAATGTCAGATCATCATGGAACGTATGGGATAGATAGTATCAAGATGGCTAAAATTAAAATCCACAAGCATTACAAAGGAAAAAATTATTGTAAAGGCTCAGATAGAACAATTTCTACACCACTAGATAAGGTAAAAGATAACAAAGTACACTACAATTAAGAACAAATGCCCACATCAAAAGTAATTTTTAAGATAAAGTGTATTGAATGATGTTTGTGGGGATACACAAAGACAAAAAGAAGAAGAAGATCGAAAAAACAGTAGGAAGTAAAAGAAGTAGAGTAGGCACTAATCGCAGATAATTAAAAACGAGTTTTCACTATCTCTTTCTTGCTCATCAATACCATTAGAGGACTCTTCTAGAAAATCATTTTAATCATCTTTATCTTTTTTAAGATTTTCTTCATAGAGTCTTTTCTGTTTAAAATCAATTCTACATCTCGCACACATTCTGTCACCACGATCTTCAGTTCCTTTAATCTCTCTACCACATTTTTTACACAGTGCTTTCAGGTTGAAACTCATTTACTCTCGTTATAGGCATTCAGTTCGATAATTTAAGAAGATCATCTGCTTTTCTAGGAAATCTTAACTGAAAAATTACAATTACTAGAGGTTCAGAAGCATTTGAAGGAATTAGCGAGTAGGTCTTAGCTTCTAGTTCTCTTTTTTATTGTAGCAATTTTCTTTGAGGATCTAGCTTCTTTTGCTTTTGAAGTTGATTTTGTAACTTTTCCTTCAGTTTTCATACTTTTTCCACTTCTTCGAGAAGCTCGAGATTGTTGTGCGCGTGTTTTTTGTTCTGCTTTTGCTTTTGCTTTGGCTTCATATCTTTCTCTGATCTGATTACTCTTTGTTTTATTCGCTCTTGATGGATGTTTTTTTTTCTTTGCTTTGTATTCAGATCTTGATTGATTCCCTTTTTTCTTTGCTTTGGCTTCAACCATACAGAACGTAGAATTTTATTATAAATAAAGGAATTACTTTTGATGTGGACATTTGTTATCCGTAGAATGTCCTTTTGCAAAATTAGTGAAATTGTCTAATACGATGGGTTATGGCGATATTATCTTAATTGTCTATTTTGAGGTAGTGTACTTTCCAGCTAAAATTATGCACACAAAAACTCCCTCACCAGATATGAATTTCGCTTTATGCTTGACTCCTTTTGGTATGAATACTGTTGATGGTGATGACACAGTGTATACTTCATCATTAAGTTGAATTTCATATTTCAACTTGGAATTTTCAGAAATGATGAGATTGATTTCATCGGCATTATGTTTGTGCAACATACTATACTCTGACATTTTTTTATGCTTACCATTGACAAAATGAACTGCAACATGTGTATTCGAACTTGGGAAGCGTTTCTTGCTTAGCATGGAGAGGCGCTTTATTGGAGCAGCATTATGAAATGGAATTTTTGAAATCGGCTCACTTACACCTTTTTTTATAAATTTCTTATAGCGATTCATAGAATATCAATTTTCCAACAAAACTAAGTTAAAAACATACTTTGCTGTATAGTCCTTATGCTTCAGGACAGGACGTCTGAATGGTTTGTTCCAAAATTTGGCTCAAGAAATTTTCGAGTGACTGTAGGCTTACTGTTTTTACCATACACTAGCATCGTTACCTGCTTTGTTGCATGGGGTTCACTCTCTGGTTCTTTTGAAACAGAACGTCTCATTGCAATTTGTGTGATTTATTTTCTTGCACTTGGGGTTTCAGCCCACCTATTAGATGCAGTTGGTGGAAAGACAAAGCCATGGGGTGATTTGCCAAAGAGGAAACTCTGGACGGTGGCGATGATTGTACTGGGAATTGCGTTTACAATTGGTATGTACTATGCTTTCTTGGATTCGCCTTTACTATTTGCAATAGGAATTGCAGAAGGATTCTTTCTGTTTGCGTATAATTTAGAATTGTTTGGGGGAAAGTTTCACAATAACTCCTCAACAATAATTTCATGGGCCATACTGCCAGTTTTTGCCGGTTCGGCGATTCAGACAAACTCCATATCACTGGAAACAATAGTGCTTTGTGGAATTTCGTCAGTCATAACCTATGTTCTGATATCAACTTCAAGAAAGTACAAGCATCTAAGGCGCGATAACGGCAATCATTCAGATATTAAAAGGTGTGAGGTCATTCTAAAACTTCTTACAATTGGCGTTTTAGTGGGTACTGCAGTATTTTTTGTTTTAAGATTTTAAATTGAGATTTTTATAAAATACTATTCTAAATCACTATGCTCTTGAGCCAAATGTTCTTCTTTTGGAAGTTTTCTATTGCCCTGAAAATGTGATTGGACTACAACTCCACATATTTTACATTTTGAGTTTTCAAAATATTTCTCAATATCTTTAGGTGTCTCTGCCATTTGTTTTACTGGTTGAAGTATAGATATAAACCCTAAATCATAATTATTTTGTGCCAGTTAGGATGGCAGACGCACCGCATGTAAGATATTGTCGGTTAACTTTCAATCCATTTTTCTTCATTACATCAGAATAACTTTCCAGCCATTTGGTTCTTCGAATTAGCTTTGGTAACCCGATTAGCGCGTCTTTCCAACTTGGAATGAAACATCCCACCAATCGCAGAGAGGTAAGAAACAAGTTCCATAGCCCCCTGACAACCAAATTTTTGGGATATGTGAAATCATGGAAGATGATTTTGCCACCTGGCTTGAGATGTGCTGTACAATTTTTTACAAGTATTTCTGGATCACAGTATTTTGGCAAATATGATGCAGTAATGCAGTCAAACTTTGAATCCAGTTTGAATTCTTCTGCATCATCAAGAATGAACGAGATGTTCTCAAAATAACTTGAATTTTCCTTTGCCACATCAAGATAGCTTTTGGTGATGTCAATTCCTACTATCTTTGAATTGGGAAATTTTTCCGCAATTTCTCTGGTAAGAATGCCAGTACCACATGCAAGATCCAAGAAAGAACTTCCGTCAGAAATCTGTTCCAACATCTTTCTCTTCCAATATTTGTCCTTTCCTAGCGTACCATATGAAACAACGCCATCATAGGTTGTCCCAGTCTCATCAAAAAATTTAGGTACAAGAGTTTTTGCCGATTCTGTCAACATTTTATATCACGCACCAAGTAATTTAAAGAATAATGATTGATGAAAAAATTCAGCATGTTCTATCGAGATTAGAAAAAGACATTGATTATGAGACAGAGCATCTAGGTGAAACCCCAAGTGAGAAAAGATTGAATTGCATATCAAAAAACATTGGGATGTTTTACAACATTCTGTTAAAATCCATAAACGCCAAAAACATTCTTGAGATAGGCATGTCTGTGGGCTATTCTGGGCTATGGTTTGCTGACGCGTTAATGTCAAACAAACAACTCAATGGCCAAATTATAACAATTGACAGGGAGGAATTCAAGATAGATAGCGCAAGACAAAACTTTGAGGAGGCTGGAGTTGAATCTCTAATCAAAATTAGGAAGGGTGAGGCTAGAAAAATTTTGCACGAGATAAAAAATGAATTCAACGAAAATTATTTTGATTTTATTTTCATTGATGCAGACAAGGAAAGTTATATCGAATATTTTGATCTATGTTTACCTCTAGTAAGGAAAGGCGGGATAATAGGTGCCGATAACATCTTGTTTCCAGAAAGGTTCAACGAGATGATGTCAGATTATTTATCCCATGTTAGAAGTAAGTCAAACGTTCAATCAGTTACTATTCCAATTGATAATGGTGAGGAAGTAACCATCAAACTATGACAAAATAATTATGATTTAGGTTCTTTTCTTGAACAGTCAATACATAATTTGCCGACTTCAAATACGTAAAGAAGCTTATCACAATTTTTACATCGTCTTTCTGTTCGTGTTTTGTCGTATCCATATGACATCTATAATCACTTTTTCTTTCACACTTTTCTATTTTGGAAAAAATGACGTAAATATTGTAGCTAAAACTCCAAGTAAAATTACAAATGCTACACCAATTAGTCCTCGTTTAACCCAAGAAGATGAATCTGTCATGATTAGTTTGATTTGTTAGGTGTTTTAAAAGTTGAATTATTTTTTCCAGCCAGAGGTCCAGTTTTTCAATGAACATTTTGCTAATTCACTCCTAGAATGATCTTTTAGTTTGCGCTTGCATTTTGGACAAACCATGTTCATGTATTTACTCATGTATAATCACCCATTGATGCTATCTGTCAGTTCCATGAAATAAGCAATAACGAGATTTAATCCCTGAAATGCAACAAACCCTACCACAAATCCTATTACAATTTTTTTTGGTAGAGATAATTTTGCCCACCAAGAAAGAGTCTTTTTTGCCATAGTACCACATGATAAACAATAATTTCCGTTTTCAGCCATTTTTATGCCACATTTTTCGCAAAACATACCAAACCATACGTTTGAATCAAATTAAGAATTTCTACGAGCCTAAAAACTTCGCATACTATATTTAGAGTAAAACGCTATTCAATACATTGTCTAAATATCAAAATCGACCAGTCAATATCAATTTCGGTAAGGCTAAATTAGCAATTTTAGGACTTATCATTTTAATTATAATTGGCGTTATGGTTGGTGCATCAGTATCAATTGTAGATGCAGGATTTAGAGGAGTACTACTCCACTGGAACGCTGTAGATGTGATTGACCCACCACTAGAAGAAGGACTGCACTTTATAGTTCCATTCCAAGATTCAGTTATTCCACTCGAGGTTCGTACACTAAAGTATACAAAGGCGACAACGTCGGCATCACAAGACCTTCAGACAGTGTCAACTGAGATTACAGTAAACTATCATCCTGATCCATCTCGTATCAACTATCTATACAAACAGGTTGGTTTAGACTATGAGAATCGTATCATTCAACCAACAGTAGAAGAGGTGGTAAAACAGGTAACTGCTAATTATAACGCTGAAGAATTAATCACAAAAAGACCACTAGTAAAACAAGATATTCAAGATGAGATTACTGAACGTCTCTCTGACTTTAACATTATGACAGAAATAGTGTCAATTACAGATTTCCAATTCTCAATATTATTTGCACAAGCAATTGAATCTAAAGTAGAGGCAGAACAACGCGCACTACAAGCAGAAAATGATTTGAAGAGAATTGAGGTAGAAGCAAGACAGTTTGAAGCACAATCATTTGGTATTGCAGAAGCAAATATTGCTGAAGCAAAAGGTGAAGCAGAAGCAATTAACATAATTAACCAAGCACTTTCAAACAATCCATACTATCTAGAATGGCTCAAGATTCAGAAATGGGATGGAATACTACCACTAGTTACTGGTGGTGGTGGAGCAACTCCATTTATAGAAATTCCAACACAAGAAGCAGATAAGAAAAGACCTTAGTTCTGTGGCTTATCTCGTAAATTATCATACATTGACAAAAATTGATCAGGTTCTTCTCGACGATAGCGTTTTGCTAAGCGATTAATTTCTGCATCAGATAATTTCTCACCTTTGTTTTCGTTAAACTCTTTGATAATCTCAAACTGTGTCTTTTTGATGTTGTATCTTTTCAATGTGTTATTGATTGCATTATTTGCAAAGATATCAAAAATCACATATCTGTACACCAGATAACCAGATATGCCTAGAATTGCGACTATTGCAATTGGAATTATCCAAGCATATACCATACAGACTATTGTTCAAAAGAGTATTTCATTGTTGTCTGTTAGAAAGGTTTTAGTTTGAATCAAAATTGATAATTTCTATTGGTTTGCACGCCAACAGGAGATTAATTTCTCTGCCTGAAGAGATGACAAATGTTGTCTTTTCAGGATTTCTTCTATTACAAATGAATGATTCTAAATAGCTAAAGATTGTTGAATTAATGCTGATGATTATAGATTAGACGAGGTTCTCTCTGATTGATTCCTCAAATACAGTGATGAGTTTGCCGAATTATGAAGCAAGAATATTTTATTGAAGAGGAGTTTCTCTTCTTTGAATTTTTTCATTGCATAGAATTTTAAGCAAAAAATGCATCTTTTAATCATGAGACTTTTGAGTATTGTAATTTGTATTACAGTTTTTTCGTTAATCACTCCAGCGTTTGCCGAGCTTGATGTTGATGTCATAGTTGATGGATTGAACAATCCATGGGAGATTGTCTTTGGACCTGAAGGAGAGATTTTCTTTACAGAAAGAGACGGACGTATATGGAAAATTGAAAATTTTGAGGAAGCAAAAGTAATTGAGACATTTCCAAAGAGCGGTTCAATGGAGGGAGGGACCTTAGGGCTTGCATTACATCCAGATTTTAAAAATAATCAAAAAATTTACATTTATCAGACCAATCTAGAACTAGAATTTTTCCAAAACAAGGTTTTTAGCTTTACAGTTAATGGTGATGCATTAACTGACAAGCAAGTTATCATAGATGGCATTCCAGGTGCACCATGGCATGATGGTGGAAGAATAAACTTTGGTCCAGACGGAAAACTGTACATAACAACAGGAGATGCAATTAATCCTGGATGGTCACAGGATTTATCCTCTCTTGCAGGAAAAATTCTAAGAATTAATCCAGATGGGACAATCCCAGATGACAATCCATTTGATTCAAGTCCCATATTCTCTTATGGTCATCGCAATCCACAAGGAATCGCATGGTCTGATGGCGGTTTGTTTGTTTCATCTGAGCATGGTCCATCCGGGGAAATGGGATATGGACACGATGAGATTAATGTAATTGTAAAGGGCAAAAATTATGGATGGCCAAAAGTTGTAGGTGATTCATCCGATGACATCTTTGTAAATCCAATAATACACAGTGGTCAATCAACATGGGCACCAAGTGGAATGGTATTCTTTAACTCTGATAAAATTCCAAGTTTTGAAGGAAAGTTTTTGGTAGGAGCATTAAGAGGACAACATCTGATGGTTGTTAATGTTGCAGAAGATGGTTCACTAATTAGTACAGAGAAAATGTTTGAGGGAGATTTTGGTAGAATTCGTACTGCACAAATAGGACCTGATGGTGTTTTGTATCTTCTAACAGCAAACGGTGACAATGACAAGATAATTCGTATTTCAGAAGCCCCACTTGATGACGTTGAAAAGTTTACATCAAACGAATCTGACAGCAATCAAACAATATTTTATGTAATAATAGGCATAATAATTACAGTAGCTGCAGCAGGCGTGATTGTAATTAAACGCAAAAGGTGATTACTCTCCTTCTAACTCTTTGACTTTATCAAAACATACATTTGCTTCATCTTCTAGTCCTGTATGCTTTAGCAATTCACCTTTGTTGTACCATGCATCTGCATACCCAGGTGATGTTTCAATTGCTTTTTCATAACTAAGTATTGCATCATCATATCGTTCCATCTGGGTTAGTGCAACACCACGATTGTACCAAATAAGAGAATCATTAGCATCTATAGATCCTGCCTTATCGTATGATGCCACTGCATCTTCATATTTTTCAAGTTCTACAAGAGAGATTCCTTTGTTTAGATAAATTTCCGAAGTCTCTACAATTTTTAGAGCCTTGTCGTAAAACTCGATAGCCTCTTTATGCTCATCATAATCTGCTGAGAGAATTCCTTCACTAACCAATGCCTTGGCATCTGCTTCTGTTAATCCCATTACGATTTATTATATCAATTTTAGATAAGCATTTCTACTTTAATTTTTTACGTACTGGGATTCTTTTACACTTGTGAGGGCGACCAGTGTTTTTGTCAATTGGAATAAATTTCCCCTCCTCTGTTTTGAAATCCTCATCAAAGTAAATTTTGGCACTACACCCTTTATCACAACTGTTAAGTTTTTGATTTGAATAATCTGAAAATTTTATTCTTTTAGGAAGTTTCTTTTTGTCACATGTGGTGCATAAATCTCCAGTCATCCTATCATCACATTTTGGGCAAAACTTCATTGATTTATTAAAAAATTGTAGGTAAATGAATGCTTATCTGTATTCTCCACCACAATCGCCAATTGATGCAAAAAGATCATTTGCTTTTGATGTGACTGATTTTATCTTCTCATAGTCATCGTTTTGTAGTTTTAGAGAGAAGGTTTTGGTATTTTGTGCAATGTGATCGGATAATCCAAGTCGAGAGCCAATTATTGTACCTGCAACTGCAGGTCTATCTAATACAAAACGTGTTGCAATATTTGCAATTTGCACATCATACTTTTTTGCAATTTCATCTAATGTGACAAGTAATTCTTGGAAGAGTTGCCATCCTCCCCAAGCATCAATCACATTCATATATTTTTGAAGACTGTATGTGTCAAGATCTGCCCGTGTTGGCTCTGTTGCACCTAAATATTTCTCAGTAAGCAATCCACCAAGTAAGGTTCCATATGCTAATAGTTTCATATTGTGCTTTTTACAAAATGATGCCATCGTTACATCAGGACGTTGATCAATTATTGAATATTGAACCTGATTTGAGACTAATTCTATTCCATTGTCAGTCATTATTTGTATTCGTTCTGTATCAAAATTGGTTAATGCAAGATGAGAGATTTTACCATCATCACGAAGTTTTGTTAGTTGGTGTAATGCATCAATGTAACTTGCATCATTGTAATCCCACCAATGAAATTGAATTACATCAATTACATCTACATTCATCTTTTTCATTGATTGATCTATGTAATGTTCTACAATAGATCTGGTCATTGGTCCAGGATTAGGAACAAATTTTGTAAAGCCTTGAATTTTTTCTAGTTCATCTTTTCCTTTCTTTTTTTCTAGTTCATTTCTAAAATCACCATAAAATGATTCAGCTGGTCCATAGATGTCAGCCATGTCCCAAGTATTGAATCCATTTTCATTATATTGTAACATTTGTGATATAGCTGAATCATGATCAATCTGACCGTGTCCACCAGCTACCTGCCACATTCCATTTAAAATTCTACAAATTGACAAATCTTTTGCAAGTTGAATCTTTTCTATTTCAGACAATAATTAATCTAGGAATTTATGATAATTTAGTATAATCGGTTGGTTCAAAAAAAATAAACCGATATCATACTTTCAAACATTATATACACTTCAATTCTATCTTCATTAATTGGATTTATTCAAAAAAAAATCTAAAACTACGACAGATTTAGTGTGTAAAATATGTCATATGAAATTTTCTGATTCTGAAAGAACAACAAGACATATGATTAAAGCACATTCAAAACCACAAAAAGTAAAGAAAAGGTTGGGCAGTGGCAAATATGATTAAAACACATTAAAAAAGACTAAAAATTCTTTTTTAAATTTGACTTGAACGGAATAATCAATTTAATGCCTTCTTTATTGCATTATGCAATGAATCTCGATGTTCTTCAATTATTCCTCTAATCTCAAATGTATCTACATAACCACCAGCTGATGCTCTAGTGGCTTTTAACAAATAATGTAATGTAGCCTCCTCAATTTTTCCTACATAGTATCCATAAAGAAAATCAAGTTCATTTTCACACTTCCAAACTTTTTTTGTTTCTAGGAATGTTTCTTTGATCTCTAGAGGTATTTCTTGAATTCTCCTCGAAATATAGCCATTTAATGATTTTAGGATTGAAGTATCGGTAATCACAGTCAGTATTATTCACAAATGGTTAATCAAGATAGCTGAAATAGATTTAACTTTAGTAATTTAGAAATTTTTTTTATAGTATGTCTTCACAAAGTACAATTCTCAAATCTTTTCCAAAAGAATTTGCCCCAAGACCACTTCAGGAAAAATTGATAAAAGAGATTCAAGAAAAAATCGATTCAGGTGTTAAAGTTGTCTTACTTTCAGCTCCAACAGGAATTGGGAAATCACTCATTGCTGCAAGTGTTGCAGGATATTTTGGAAGTTCATTTGTCGTAACAGCATCAAAGCATTTGCAAGATCAATATACCAAAGATATGCCATGGTTAAAGCCAAACAAAGGAATGCCAAATTTTGCATGTCATAGAATGATGGAGAAACATGGAATAGAATTGACAGAGAGGGACTTTGCTGTACAAAACAAATGGACATGTGATATGGGTACATGTTTTGATAAAAAAACAAAAAAAGAATGTAAATACAAACCAAAACTTACCGACATTGCAGAAGGAAAAATAAAATCGGATGACTGTTTATACTATTTACAAAAATATCAAAGTTTGATTTCTTCACATTCAATATGGAATTATGCTTCTTACTTTCAAATGATGAAATATCAAAAAGAAAAATATGCTCAATATCTAAACAAGAAAGTTGCAATATTTGATGAAGCACATAGAATTGAAGATCAAATAATTCAGTTTGTTGGAATCGATATTTACGAGAGAAATTTGAATGAATGTAAGATTGATGTAGAAAATTATGATTTAGAAGATATCGATGATGTAATGAAATTATCTGATGGATTGTCTGAATCTTATGCAAGACAGATTAGTAATTTGGAGGATAGTAGCGTTTTTGCTCAAAATCCAGATTATGAAGTGGTTCAAACTCTAGAAAATAAATATAAAAAATATGCCGAAGCACGTTCTGAAATTTATTCAAATAAACAAAATTTCATCTTAAATAAACCATATTTTGATGAGGGTGGAAAATTTAGATCACTTTCTGTAAAACCACTAGATATTTCAAAATATGTTAGTACATTTTTTGAACATCCAGTTCAAATTTTCATGTCTGCCACAATCGATAAAGAAAGTTTTTGTGAAAATACAGGATTTGACCCAGGTACGGTAGAGATTGTGGATACGGAAGTCTCACCATTTCCAATAGAAAATAGAAAAGTAGAGTTTTCAAATGTTAAAAGACTAAATTACAATTCAACACGAGATGATGAATTACTAGTAATTAAAAAAATTGATGAGATAATGACAAAGTATTCTGATAAGAAAGGATTGGTCTTGACGTCATCCAAGTCAAGATGTTTTGAAATTTTAGAAAATCTTTCTCAAGAAAACAAAAAAAGAATTAGAATTTGTCATAGCTTTAACGCAAACGGAAAAACACAAGATCAAGTTGTACAAGAGCATGCTGATAGTACAAACGGAGTTTTGCTTTCATCGTCATTGTGGGAAGGTGTTGATCTAAAAGAAGACTTGTCAAGATTTCAAATTGTTGCAAAGGCACCATATCCAATGCTGTCCGAGACTAGAACAAAGATAAAGATGGAAAAATATCCATTGTGGTACAAGGCACAGGCAATTATGAAATTGTTGCAGGGCTTTGGAAGATCAATTAGGGATTATGGCGACTGGGCTGACACATATGTCCTAGATTCTGCAGCACATGAATTGCTAATAATGAATAGAAAGATGGTACCACATGCATATCATGACATAATTTTTCCAAGTTCCTTCAAGGAATTTTTGGGCTAGTTATCCACAGCCATACTTTACAGCCCAATCCATACCACCAAACTCACTTCTTCCACAGAATCGAGGATCAAGTTCAGCATGATCATTTTCCAAAAGTAGTTCGTTTAGGGACGTTTCGCTACAAAATACGAGGCCGATTTGTCTGTCAAATGATGGCTTTTGTCCTCGGTCTAGGATGAATACCGATTCACTTCCAGCAGAACATTGTGATTCTGCAAAGACCTTTGCTTCTTCGCCACTAAGTTCTGTAAGCTCTGCTGCATTAACAAGTGCAAGTCTAATTCTAATCTCTTCACCATCATCTGAAAGGAATTTTACAGTATCGCCGTCCACTACTTGGGCAATTGTTCCAGTAGTACAGATTTGATCATCACAGTTAATCGAAGTTTCAGGTGGCTCAACATAAATAGCAAGTGCAACAATTCCAATACCGATTACAGAAACTAGTATCATGGATAGCGCCTTTAGCATATTGCCCATGAATATTATTTTGAACAATACAATATAGATGATTTTTTAACTCATTTTTGTATAATAGATATGTGTCAGATATCACACAGGCTAGAAATTTTGCTAAAAGGAAACATTTGGGCCAGTTACGAAAAAATGGCAAGACAACAACATTTTCACATCTAAAAGACGTGGTACGAAACTTAAAAAAAATGAAGGTTATAGATGAGGAGATAATTTGTGCTGCATGGCTACACGATGTAATAGAAGATACTGATACTGACTATGATTCCATAAAAGACAGGTTTGGGAAAAATGTTGCAGAGATCGTAGTATCAGTTACCAAAGATAATCGTTTACCAAAAAAACAAAGAGAAATAAAATATCAGAAAGATCTTAAAGCTTCCAGTGCAAAAGCAAAACTTGTCAAAATTGCCGACATTTTAGCAAATGTAAATGATGCACCAAATGCGGGAAGAAACGCACAGTGGGAGAAACAGCAGTTTGTAAAAAAATCAAAGTATTGGAATTATGTTTCAGGCGTAAAACCAGGAAAACTTGCACGACTTTCATGGGCAAATGATGAGTGGAATAGACTACAGGAAAAATATAATTAATTTTTTTGCTCGTAAATATTTAGAGTTGTTTTTACAAAAGAACGACTGATATCATCAGGTATGATAATCATTACTCCACTCTCTTGTGTGACGTTAGAACATGTTCCTGAATGACTAGTTAGATTTTTTGCAAAACATCCAGGCTCGGTATAATAAAAGAAGGTTCCAGTTTGTTTATAGCTCTCATATTCAGAAATAGATGGAACAAAGTATAGATTCGCTCCTATTGTTTTATCATCAATTCTAATACTATAATCAAAATTAGATACATCATTAGTCATGCAAATTGGAATAAAATGTGCAAATGCATCAGGCAAATTTGATTCTTGTTGTGCATCAGAATACAAAGTATTTTTTACATTTGGGAATTGAATATTGTAAGGATCAGTTGTCAGTTGTAGACCCATAGCAACCTCAATGTTTTGTCTTATCATATCAACTGTAGAACGATAATGATGTGGTTGAAAATTATATTGACATTGATTATTTTGGTGAGATAAACGGACAAAAGACTTGTCATGCATAGAATCTAGCTCATTTGTGCCATAATTTTCTGGAATAGTTTCATCAAATGGAATAAATCTTTGTGATTCATCTAATACAGCATTTGATTTGTTCCATGTTGATGTGATATCAAATACAATATTTGATGGATAACTATCCCAAACAGGATCAAAATGAACGTACAATGAATGTCTATTTACAGACATGTCTTCAAATTCCATTGGCATGTAAAATTCTACTACATCTAATAGAGCAAGAATTGCAGCAATTCCTACAACACATAATAAAATTTTCATATGTTTTAATTTGGAAAATGTAGATTTTTGTGACAATGTGTTACATGTACAAAAAGCTAATAATTAGCTTATCAGTTTTGAATTGAGCCAATTACCAAAGATTGGAAAAACATACTGTTGTTTTTATTTTCTAAAATGTATAATATAATATGGAAATAAAAAAAATCCTAGTTACATTTGATGGTTCAAAGCATTCAGAAAAGGGATTAGATATAGCAATAAGCCTTGTAAAAGAAAGTAAGAGATCAATTGTAGGTTTGTTTGTAAAACCTCACTCAGTAGATTCTATTAGATATGGAGATGTATTTTCAGGACATCAAGATGAAATTGTGAGAAAAACATTTCAAACTTTAAGAGAAAAATGTGAAGAAAATGATGTAAAATTTTCAACTGAAATTAGAACTGGAGATGTAAAAACAACTATTGAAAAAATGGCAAATGATGACCACATGAACATTGACATGGTGATCATAGGCTCTAGAGGAAGAGGTTCGGTCAAAGGAGCATTGTTAGGAAGTGTTTCAAAATATGTTCTAGATAAGAGTAAAATTCCAGTACTCATAGTAAAATAATTCTAAAAACTTAGTCTGATTTTTCTTTTTTCACAAATTTAGAGCATGGGCAAGTGTCTACTAGACACTGTTTTAGATGTGCAATGTGCTTTGATTTCAAGTGTCTGCATGTGATGTTTTGGCAGGTGTTTTTTTCAATCTCTTTTTTTACTATGGCCGCAGCAATTTTGTTTGCCTCTTCTTTGGACATTTTCTTCTTGTTTATGTAATAATGGACTACTTGCGACCAAAGCTTGTCTACCTGGAATGGAGTGACATTTTCCCACATCATGGTCTCTAATACGCATCTGTAATAGATAAAAATGATCTATGATTTTCTTACATGTTTGATAAATATGAAGTTGAGAAAAGCCACAACGGAGGATGTTGGCTTCTCAGAATGTTTAAGCCTTATCACCTTTTGCCTTGTCTTCAGGGATGTATCTTGAAAGAAATTCATCAATCACTTTGAAGAAAGGACATTTGCCTTCATACATCATGCCATACTATACGTGATTGAAGAATAAAAGTATGCAGAAAATATTCTCTTTCAAAATTTTAACAAATTATTTATTGAAAAAAAATTGAGTGAAGATTGTATGCATCTTTCACTATTCAAAATTAGCATTTTACTTGTAATAATTGGAGCTTCAGGTACAGGAATCATCTTTTCAGAGTCAGATAAAACAGAACAATTCATGACATTAAAACAGACAGAATCTGATGGATTATCTTTGTATTTTGATGCAGAAGATATTGGATATTATAAAATTACAATACCTGAATTTGAGGGACAAGGAGTTTTTTATAGAATTGTTGATGACGATTATGATACCGTGTCAAAGGGAATATCTGAAACAAAGATGTCAATTAGATACTTTGATGTAAAAGAATCAGGCATACATACAATTATTCTAACAAGTCTTTCTCAAGAAAAAATGGATTATGAGATTGAAATTGGAAGTACTGATGCCAAAAAAATTATGATTCCAGCTGGAATTATGTTTCTAGGAGGATTATTATTATTATTCACATCTTTTATGAAGTTAAAAAATTACAGAATAGAGCAACCTGATGAAAATATCAAATGAATTGGGATACACTGAATGTAATGACCAAAGTATAATGCAAGATTAAATCCAAGCCATGAGGTCATGAGTAGAAAAGTTACAATTGCAAACGGCAAAAATGTCTTAAGATTAGAGTTTTGACTAGATTTTATTATAAAAAATCCGCCTAATGCAGACAAAACAATTCCAATTTCAAGTGGTTGATGTGTTAAAGATAACAAACCATCAATTCCAAACATATCATGAGATATGGAATCACCAAAACCAGAGACAATTTGAATTATGGAACCAATTATGACTAGTTGTAATCCTCGTTTTAGAATTCCATGAATGGAATTTTTTATCAATAAATTAATCGAAAATAAGGATGCAACTGCAACCATTGCAACTCCAGCATATACTACAATGTGTGGCTCTGACCAGAAAAATTCAGGTGAGTTTTGGATATGATTTATGGCATCCCATATTCCTGCTGCAAGAATTACAAGTGGTCCAGTTACTGCTAGAATTGAAATTATAGATAACTGTAAATTTGATTTTATGCAAAGATGATTAGAAACTTTCTCAAGTAAAGTAGTAAGCATGATTTAATACCAATTTTTTGAATTAAAAAACCAATCTCGTGAAATAAGACTAAAAAAGTAGCTAAAAAATAAAAATTATGTCAGTTTGGATGGGAGGAATATTTCTAAAAGATGAAGGTGGATACGAGATCGTTTTGAAATCGCTTGCTCATTATAAGAAACGATTACAGACCATTCATGCAAGTCCAGAACTAAAAGAGGCAGCTGCTATGTTTGCACCAGTTTTACAATCACAGGCTCAGAAAAGAATTCCAATGATTGACGAGACAAAGGAGAGAGTTGAACAAATGTTACAAGATTCACTACCTGCGCAGTCATTAGAGCAGGACTTGGATATTTTAGAAAAGGCACTAGAGTGTCGAAAAGCAGACATTGAGAAGGCACAAGATACAGGAAAAGAATACTTTATGCAATTATTGGGAGATTTACAAGAGGCAGTAAGAGATTTGGAACCAATTAAAAACGCGCTTGTAAAGATAAAACAGTATTCAGATTAGTTTTTCAAAGATTTTACATAATCTTCAAGTTTTTGTTTCTTTTCTTCAGGAGATAATGGTAAAAATTCTTGCCATTGTTGTTTCATCTCTTGTTTCTTTAGATCTTTTTCCTCATCAGACATTGTATCCCATTGCATCTTTACTTGCATGAAATGGATTATCATTGCTGCCCGGTCTTGAAGTGAGATAGATTTCCAAGCATCACCCATTTCTTTGAATTGTTTTTTCTTTTCGGTGACTTGTTCAGGAGTCATTCCTTTGAAGTAATCTTTCATTTTTTTGTTGTGTTTTTTATCAAAATTACGTTTGTTTTTGTAAGAATCCTTTGATTTAACATCAGATACGTAGAGTTGTTCTCCTGTTCCAGCATCAACTAGAACTTTGTTGTGACCTCTATTCTCATCCATCATTACAATTTTGTACACAAGATAACCGTTAATTACAGAAAGTTTTCCGTAAATGGCCTTACTATCAGGTACAGCATTTTCTGCTGTTGACATTGCATCAGCTAGAGAAATGTTACTCAACTCTGCAAAGTCTTGACCATCTGCAATAGGAATTGTTCCTTGTATTGCAGGATAGTTTGTTCTATCCCAATCAGCAAATGCGGGAGTTGCTGCTACGGATGTAACTAGTACACCAATTAACATTAAAGCTGCTAATTTTCCAGCAAATCTTGTCATAATAAATCGCTTTAAAATTACTATAAAAAAGGATCCTATAATTCATTCATAGTATAGTTTGAAAAGTTGTAATAATTACAACAAAAATTTGTAATTAGCAACCCTTTTTTCTTATAATGTGTATAACAAAATATGACAGACACCATTTGTAATTTGTGCGAAAAAAAACTTTCAGATCATACATACGAAGAGTCAATCAAATGTGCAATGGAATTAATCAAACAGGGACACAAAAAAATTGGAATGGGTCAACATCGCCTACGACAGTCAATGCATGACTGATTTTATTATTAATTCAAAGTAAAATAATAATTATTCTTTTTTAGCTTCTTTTTTAGCTTCTTTTTTAGCTTCTTTCTTAGCTTCTTTCTTAGCTTCTTTCTTAGGCACATCTTCTGCTGCAGCTTCTGTCTCTGCTGGAGGTGCCTCATCTTTAATTTCTCCATCATATTTGCAATTTACTTGAAAGATTTCATCAGAAACGGTATTGCCTCGGATAAGTTTTCTTTTTCTCAATCCATATTCAGTATCTTGTAGTCCAACTCCTTTTGATAGTAAGACACGTTTTCTTGCCATTCCATGTAGGTCTCCTCTCATTGGAACACCAGATTTGTCGCTTCCGCCAGTAATTTTCAATTTACCTGCTAATCCCACAATTGCTGCATCAGTTTCAGCACCAATTACAAGACCCATGAGTGGATTTGCATCGCCTTCTTTGAGTTCTTTGGTAATGGATTTACCTTTGATATCAGAAACTGTTAGTTTGAAATTAGCCATTGCGATCTCAAAAATTTGTGAACTACTAATTAACGTTTGGACAATTTTAGTTTGCAAAAAATCTTTAATTCAATTTTATCGTAGATTATACATGAAAGAAAAAGTCGAGTGCCCCAAATGTAATGAAGAGATGCTCGACGTACAGGCCTGTCATCTCATATGTCCTAGATGTGGATCGCATATGGATTGTTCAGATAAGGGATCAGTTTGGTAATCAAAAACCAGGTCTGTCAGGAATGTAATCTGCTGCCATGTTAAGTGCTTGGTCTTTCATAATTTCCAGATATTTTTCATATGATACTTCAAATTTACAATGAGGACATGTGACTTTGGTAAGGTCGTCGTTGACTTTAGCTACATTTTCACATTCAGGACATCTTGCATCAAGCATAATTTTGATAACTGTTTAAACTATATAATTCTGATCTGGATATTACATTTCATTTAATGCGCGTTCTATCATTCCACGGTCTTTAGCCATTGGAGTGAATTTGATATAATCTCGATAGTCCTGTTTTGCGTCATCCATCTTGTTTTGCTGTTGTCTGACATATCCACGATTCTTGTAGATTGGACCAAATCTATTTTCATTAATTTCAATTGCATGAGTATAGTTTTTCTCAGATTTGTCAAACTGCTGATTCTTTAGATAAAAATTTCCAAGACCACGAAAAGCCAGATAACAGTTTGCATTTTTCTCTAGACTTTTTTCATAGAATGAGACACATTCAGAATTGTTTTGCTCGTTTAGTATTCCTCCTAATAGACACAATGCAGTTGAATTGTCTGGATTGAGTTGTATGGCTTTTTCTAGCGAATTAATAGTCTCTTGTGTTTGTTTTTGTATAGCTAGTCTTTCAGATTCAAAGCAAAGCCTGTTTGATTTTGTCTTATTCTCATCGGATTTGAGTGTAGAAATGATGTCAGTTGGACCTAACAAAACCATCAAGTAACCATCTTCAGACCAGAGTTTTTCAAATCTTTTTTCTGGAATTACGCCAACCTGAATGCCTTCTTCAGATGGTTTTTGTTCGGGAACATAGTGAAATATTGTCTTTTCTTTGTCGTCATAACCAGAAATGATTGATGCATGCTGAACAACATCATGTAATCCAGGCAAGATGACAATTGGAGGAATCCCCATGTCAATTACTTGTTTTAATTCTGTAATGCTTGAGTGTAAGATTAAACTGGAAAGTCCGTGTCGTTCTGCAAGATTAATTCCCTCAATCAGTATGCTTCCATTCATTCCAGCATATTTTGATGCAATCTTGTTTGCTTCAGTCATTGGAAGATCAATGTTCCAGTATTTTGCTACTGCATTTACTGAAAGTGGCAGACAAATGTTGTCACTGTCTGAAATTGGAGGTAAGATTAGTTCATGTTCAGAGTCATCTTCCATACAAAATCACTCAATTAATCATTATTAATATCATCAAAGTTTTACAAATTTCTTAATCATTACTTGACCGTCTTTGGTCATCTCTGGATGGAATTGCGTGCCATAAATTGACAGTTCTTTGTGTTTAATGATCTCATTTTTACAGTTTCCAGACTCTGCTATGCAGTTCAATGAGTTACCAAGTTTTGAGATTTCATAGGAATGACTCTCAAAGACAATATCTTTTCCTATACAAAGTGAATTTTCATTAGAAGTAATCTCTTGTTCGCCTCTTATCGTAGAAGATTTCCGAATTGTCCCTCCTAGTGCAAGAGCTAAGATTTCTGCACCGTAACAGATTCCTAGAAGTTTCTTTTTCTCGCTTACTGCATGTAAAACAATCTTTGAGTTTTTTGCATTCATTTTAGAGTCATTGTGACGTCGACCAGATAAAATGTATGAGTCAAATTTTCCAATTTCGTCTGGATTAATCTCATCGAACGATCTTTTCTCAAAGATTACATCAGATTCAGAAAGTGTATTAGCTATATCTTTTGTAAAAACAGAGCCGTTATCTACTAAAAGTAGCACGATTAGTCTTTTCCAATCTGAATCTTGATGTAATGAATCTCAGCCATTCCATCTACAGTATTAATTACTCCAAGGTAAAGGGATGTATCTTCTTCCCACATCAATACTCTAGATGTACCTATAGCAAATGTGTTCAAGAACTCACTAATCATTTTTTCAGTTGCAACTTTATCAGATTCATTAAAGAACACGATTTCGCCTTCTTCAAATGATAGTGGAATTTGAATTGCAGTTGGCTTTGTAATTGTCAAACCACTAGTAGCTATCATTTCCATAATTTTTTCAAATCTTTCATCCTTGTCTAATTGTATTATAACTTCACCAGTTTTACTTGTAGAAACAACACCAGATAGCTTTTGCAGATACGCTTCAAATGCTTCTTCTTGTGTCTCACCTAGACCAACATAATATTCCCCTGTAAATCCTGCACCAACTGCTGCAATTGTACCTAATTGTGCTACTGAACCACCAGCTCCTGCAGTGTATACTGGAATAAAGTAAGTATCCTGATCTCCTACACGATACAAAATGTTATCACCAATTCTAGGATTTCTTAACAATGTCTTTAATTGTGCAAAGTCAGGGTCACGATCAAGTGCTTCTCTAACAGATGTTGGTCCCAAAAGTTTTGTTTCAGAGTCTAATGGAACTTCATAGAAAGTCATCTTACCAAGTTTATCCATGTCATTTTCTACAATCATGTATCCTGCCAAGTTACGTCCTTGTGAACCACGAAGTTCTAACGATAAGAGTCCAATGAATTCAGTTTCTTCAAATCCAGGTGGTTTTGCTTCAATAAAGTAAGTATCTAACCCTCTAGGAATTTCATAAAATTCGTTTGCTTGGATGAATGTCTCAACATCAGTTACGTGGTAAATGTTGTACATCTCTGTTTTCCAGTTGAATAATTCCTCCGGATAACGAATTTGTTCGTCAAGCCATGCAGGTGCTGGAATTATCTGATCTTCATATTGCGACATCATCATGTTTGAGAAAAAGTCATCGCCACTTTTTATCAGATCAATACTGCCATTGTACGTATCAACAAGCGCATATCCTGCTAATCTAAGATATGGATTTCCTGCAGAGTATGGAACGTCTCTTGTATCAAATCCAACTATTAATGGAACAAGCCAATAGGTATTAGTTCCATCAGTTACTGGATAGGAATCTAATTCTTTTCCAAACATGTTATACAAGAAATAGGGATAAAGTGTCTGCATTCTTTCGTTAACATCTTTGTATCTCATAATGTGAAGAGACTCTCCAGGATATGAGAGGATAAAGTTTGGCTCAAAGATCCATGAAAGTGGGGGTGCTACATCAACTCCTCCGGTTCCATCATATTTTGCGCCGTTAAGTTCTGCACTTACATCACGATTTACTGGATATCCAGACCATGTATCATCAAGTAATCCACCTTCACCATAGTAGATTGCTCTTTGTTGAAATAGTTCAGAACTGTCAACAATTTTTCCTTCAGTTGCTTCTAGGGTTAGAAATCCATCAGGTACGTGAGTGTATACGAGATGCTCATTGTACCATTGGTTTTCAAGACTTACAGATGAAGGAAGTATTGGTTTCATTGATGCAGTCCAGTAAAGTTTATCGTCAAATCTTAGAATATCATTATCTTCAAAGTCTACATAAGGAATAAGACCAATCTCTGGTTTTAGTTTTGCAAATGCAGCGTTCCAGTCCCACACACGAATCTTACTTAGTACATCTTCATTATCATCAATGTAAGAATCAATTAGATTTGGATTAACTGATGTAATTTGTACTTCATGAGTATTTTCGTTAATCAGATCAAGTTCTGCAAGATGACGATTTACACCAATTTGTTGTGCTGTATATGGTCCAAGATATTCTATCTTTTTTGCGTCTGCAACACTGTTGTTTACGCCCATTGCAATTCCTACGATTAGCGCAATAGCAATTATTGCTGCAACTCGGATGTATACATCACGCTTGAACATGTGTGTTAGGACACGTGCACGCATTCTGTCAAAAATTGAAAATGCAATTGCTGCAAACCCTACAACAAAGGTCCCACCAATTGCATATCTTGTGTTATAGTCAATAGTATCTGTGAAAAACATGTTAAAGGCAGCCCAGACTATTCCTATTCCAATTATTGCTTCAATTGTTGCCATGTAGTTTAGGTATCTTGGTTTTCCTTCCTTTGTGTCATGTAAGTAAAGTGTTACAACTTTGATTACATAATGAATTCCTAGAAAGAGGATTAAACGAAGCCCGATTGCGCCAATGATTGGAGGAAATATAACTAAAAGAGAAGGAATCATTGGAGTAACATTGTCCATTGCATATGTTGGATCATTTGGTGGAGTCACAAATGGAAGTGAGAATAATGTTGTAATGTTTTCAATTCCCAGTTCATTTCCTTCTACCATATACAATAAACCAAACCCAAACATGAGATTTGCAAAGAATGCACCAAAGAGAAGAATCTTTGTTATTTGCCAAATTACAAAGTGTACTCCAGATAATCTAAATTCTGAAAAATTTGGAATTGTTTGTTGAATCTGATCTTGTGGACCACGATTCATCATATTAATTGCGCTGGTTATGGCAAACCAGAAAATTGATGATCTGTTTACTATGTTGACTCGAAGTAATGCTATACTTGCAAGAACGACTCCACCTATCAGTGCAAACATTAGTGGTTTTGTAAATACATCAGCAAATTCTGTTATATTCATTGACAAAACTACTGCTTGGTTTCCTGCCAATGCAAAGATTACAACTACAATTATTGCAATAATGCCAAGTTTGATAAATTTACCAGCGTCTGGTGGTTGCTGACTACCACCTTCGTTTTTAGCACTATACAAGATGAATAAACTTGTTTTTTCATTTAATTAATACCTTATTAGTAGAATTACAAAAAATGTACGATTATACGCTTGATGCGATACCTTTGCACATCATATAGACTGCTGCAAACTTTGGAACAGATACTTGTTCATTGTTAAACGGTCCAAATTTTTTCTTCTTTAATGAAAACTCGATCGGACAATTTGTCACAACTTCAACTTCTTCATCATCAATAAAGCAAGCATCAACGTATGGATCAAACTTTTTCAAGTCCTCTACGAAAATTTTCGTAAGACCACTTTTACTGTTAATAGATCCAGGCAATCTAAAAATTCTGTGAATATCTTGTGTTACATTTGGATCAATCTTAATTCCAATTGAATCTCTAAAATCTTCTAGTCTTTTTTGAAACAGTGTATAACCACCAGAGAGTACTTCTTGTAAAATTTTTGGGCGGTTTGATTTTGTTCCGTACAAGTGCTTTGCAAGTCTTCCACCCCAACCAACATCCTCAAATTTTGGAAGAGATGATTTGTTCATGTTAAATTTTCTAAATCCAAATGTTTCAGGGATACTTCCACGAAACATAATGTAATCAGCAATCTCTGCTCTTTCCTTCGAGCCTACATCATCATATTCAGATTTTGAGACATAGATATGAAACCCCTCATTTCCAGAAAAAAAGATCTTAATGTTTTGTTGATCAATTCCCAAGTCATCTGTAAGAATTTGGTTTAGTTTGACTACCTCATCTTTTGTTGATTTGATGCAGTCATTGCAGGTGAGTGTCGTAAAGGAAAGTTTTGTTGATTGGCAGTTTGGACATGATTTATTCAATGAAGAAATTTCATTACAATCAGAGCATTTGATTAACGTGTTGTCTTTAGGATATTCCTTTCTTAGATCCTTAGCATCAATATCAAAGATTATCTCAGCGTTTTGCCAATCTTTTTCAGCCATCGGCAAATTAGGAAACATGTATCGTGCATTAGAGCAGTAAACATCAGAAGGTTTGTTTTGCATTAAAAGTAAGTGAAGGTCTTTATCAGATTTGAGTGAAATATGTCTATTCATTCCTCCATTAAATTTCTGGTAACCAAACTCTCGTTGGTTTGGGTTATCAGGAACATGTAAGAGATCAAAGTGTTCAAAATAAAATTTTTTGAATGTGTCTTCAAGAAAGGTTACATCCTTTGTATTCATACTCTCTTTCTCCCAAACTGAAGAGGATTGATTATTGTATCACATGCAGGAACAGGAAAACAAAGATTTTGACTCTTCACCTTTTCACATGATGGACATTTGTATTCTGTAGTTCCAGATATTCCAGAGAGTTGATTTAGCTGATAAATTGTAACTTTTGGATTATAGTCAGGTGCATTTTTGAATAATGGTGCAATTTGTCCCACTGTTTGACCTTTGTTTAATAGAAAAGTAGCAAGCATAAATCTTCCAGAATGAGGCAGGTTTTCTCCTTTTTCTAAAACTTCTATTGCATGTTTTATACAAGGAGGAAATTCTTTTGACTCTACTGTCTTTACCTCAAACTTTTTTGCAAGTTGTTTTAGTTTATCAACATAAGTCTCAAAGCCAATTATCATGTCAGGTGAAGACGAAGAGTTGATTTTTGTATAGATGTGTCTGTCTAGTTCTTTTCGTACTAATCTTACAGTTTCATGTGGGGTGAGGTGAACTTTTCCATTTACAACTTTTCTGTTAATTAATTTCCATTCTCTTTCATAGAAATTAATAGAATGTTTGAGATAATCACGAACAAGAATTGTAAATCCTTTGTCTGATTTTTCTACAGTCACAGAGAATAATTCTTTAAGTATTTGTAGAGAAAGTTTGGTTTTTGTAGCATCTTGATAATTCATCAGGTCTTTTTCTAGAAATTTTTCTGCACGACGAGCCTCTGCCAAAGAAAATCTTCGTATCAGTGTGTTCATGCCAGAGAGTTTTAGCAAGATTACGGCAATTAAAAATGAAAAAATCTCCATGGGTAATGCAGAGTTATTAGATGAAAAATCAGATTTGAAAATTCGTCCTTCTGATGCAGTAATGATTCTTTCAAAGGCATTTTCAACAATTTTTTTTAGATCGGGATCAGTTCCAAATTGTTCTAGTGAAAATCCTTTATCACTTAGATATTTCCCTGCTTCTGCTAAAAACGGATACTTTACGATCTCGTCATTTCCAAGATTAACCATAACAATAGTGCACCAACTTAGTTTAAAAATTGCAATTATAAAATTAGTATTTCTAGTAGATCTCTAGTTTAAATTATAATGAATTGTAGAAAGAATATGCAGATTGGTGCCCACGTATCCATATCTGGCTCTTTAGACAGATCAGTAGATAATGCGGTTGAAAGAGAGTGCTCAGCGTTTCAGATATTTACCAGAAATCCACGAAGTTGGTTTGCAAAAGATGTGGATCCTAATGATGCTGAAAAGTTTAAAGAAAAATTATCAGATTCAGATATTGACAGAATGGCAACTTGTGCTCACATGCCATATTTACCAAATCTTTCAACACCAGAAGATGAAGGATATGAAAAATCAATCAAATCAATGATTAAAGAAGTGGAAAGATGTGACAAGCTTGGAATTCCATATCTTGTGACTCATTTGGGAAGTCACAAAGGCTCTGGTGAAGAAAATGGAATAAAGAGACTTACAAACGCACTAAATGAAGTTGCAAAGACAAAGGCTGATGTAATGATTTTACTTGAGAACACTGCAGGACAAAAGAATTCTGTTGGTTCTGATTTTAAACAATTAGCAGAGATTTTTTCAAAATGCAAACCCACAAAAAAATTTGGTATTTGTTTAGATACATGTCATGCATTTGTTGCAGGATATGACTTGAGAACAAAAGAGGCAGCAAATAAAACAATGAAGGAGTTTGATGAGACAGTTGGAATAGAAAATTTGAAAATTTTACATCTTAATGATTCCAAGGGAGAATTAAATTCCAATTTGGACAGACACAATCACATTGGATTAGGAGAAATTGGAAATGAGGGGCTATCAGAGATGATAAAGATAATGAATAAGAATAAGATTCCAATCGTCTTAGAGACACCTATAGATGACATAAGAGATGACTTTGAGAACATTAGAAAGGCAAAGTCACTTGCGTGAGTAATTACGCATTTATTCCATGATTGTTTTAGAGTTGTAGTATGAATTACGAAAGTGTCATGAAGCTTGCACTTGAAAGAGCGTTTTATTTTCCAAGTTGTGAGATATATGGTGATGCACAAGCAGGTTTTTGGGAATATGGCCCAACAGGCGTAAGTGTAAAAAACAAGTTCCTTGAATTGTGGAGAAGAGAACTGGTAAGAAGAGACAGAATGCTTGAAATTGACGGCTCACAGATAATGTCAAAGTCAGTCTTTGAGGCATCAGGTCATCTAGGAAATTTTGCAGACCCAATCATAAAGTGTAAGAAATGTGGACTGACATTTAGAGCTGATAAATTAATTGCAGAGATTGCAAACGTAGAGATTCCAGAAAGTGCAGATTTAGAAGACTTTGATAAAATGATTCAAGAAAAAAATATTGTGTGTACAAAATGTAAAGGAGAGTTTGATGTAGCAAAAAAATTCAACATGATGTTTAGAGTTGGTATTGGTCCTGAAGATGTAGAAGCATATCTTCGACCAGAGACATGCCAATCAATATTTGTCGATTTTCCAAGATTGTTCAAAACTATGCGTGGAAAGCTTCCATTAGGAATAGCACAGGTAGGTAAAAGCTTTAGAAATGAGATCGCACCTAGACAAAGTCTTTTGAGATTAAGAGAGTTTTATCAAGCAGAGATTGAAGTTTTTTGCAATCCAGGAAAATTAAATGAGTTAGAAAAATTCTCAGAGATTGAAAATACGAAATTACGAATACAAATTTCAGATGGCATACAAGTAATGACTTGTAAAGAGGCAGTAGAAAAAGGAGTAATCCCAAACAAGTTTGTTGCATATTATCTTGGACTGTTAACAGAATTTTATGAAAAGACTGGAATTGATATGGAGAAAAGCAGATTTAGAAAGCTTGGAGAGAAAGAAAAAGCATTCTATGCAGATGTTGCATTTGATTTTGAAGTAAACACGACAATCGGATGGTTAGAGTTGGTAGCATGTAACTATAGATCTGATTATGATTTGTCAAGTCATGCAAAGATGAGTAAAGAAAAGTTTGAAGTTATGGACAATGACGACAAAGTTTTACCACATGTGTTTGAAATTTCGATGGGAATTGATAGAAGTCTTTACACAATTTTAGAGCATTCACTAAGAGAAGATAAGGAAAATGAGAGAATGGTTCTGTCAATCAAGCCATATTTAGCTCCAACTCATGTAGGAGTTTTATCATTGGTGAAAAAAGATGGATTGGCAGAAAAGACAGACGAGGTTTATCGTCTGATTAGAACAAAATTTGATTCATTTTTGGATCATTCAGGTGCCATTGGCAGAAGGTACAGAAGATTAGATGAGATTGGGGCACCATTTGCAATAACTGTCGACCATCAAACAAAAGAAGACAATACAGTGACTATTCGCAGGAGAGATGATATGGCTCAAGATCGTGTCAATATTTCAGAATTGGAGACAATTCTTGCTAAAGAGACAGCATATCCATAAGATATTTCTTTTAAGATATTGATGAAATTTTATGAAACTAGCAATTGTAATTCCTACGTATAATGAAGCAGAAACCATTCCAAGTTTAATCAAAGAGTTATTTGAAAAGATCAAACAATTAGTTGAAAAATTGGATGTTTTAATTATTGATGATTCGTCCCCAGATGGAACTGCAGACATTGTCAGAGAACTAGGCAACAAGTATGAAAAGATCACAGTTATACAAAGACCAAAAAAGATGGGATTAGGCGCAGCATACAAAGAAGGATTCAGATATATCTTGGAAAAATTGGATTCAGAATTAATTGTTCAGATGGATGCAGACCATTCACATCAACCTAGTGAGATTCCAAACATGTTAGAGAAGATAAAAAATTTTGATTTTTTAGTTGCTAGCAGACATGTAGAGGGTTCAGATGTCATAGGATGGGGGATGTGGAGAAAGATGACACATTCTATTGCAGGTGCAATTGCAAGTGCTTGTGCAAAAATAGAGATCAAGGATTCAACTAGTGGATTTAGAATGTTTAGGAAAAAAACACTGGAAAAGATTGATTTTGACAAGATACGATCAGATGGTTTTGCCTTTCAAATAGAGGTATTACATCAACTAAAGCAATTAGATATGAATGGATTAGAGGTGCCAACTGTTTTCATAAACAGAACAGAAGGTAGCTCAAAAATGGGTAGTAATGAGATGATACAATTTATCACAATGTGCATTAGTTACATAGGTAGAAAATAAAGGAAGAAGGCTAACTACTCAAAACTAGAAGTTGATGTTGTTTGTTTGTATTCTTGAGTTGGAAGCTCCAGTGAAGGTACTGATGGGAACTTGTCACCGATTTGTTGCTCTGCAACTGCGGATGCTTCTTGAAGAATTTTATTTGTTTCTTCACTAGATGCATCTGATTCCATGTTAAATGAATCACCGGAGATTGAGTCGACCATAAGTCCATTTAATGTCTGGGTCATTGCGTTCAATTCTGAATCTGCTTCTGGCATGAATTTACCTAATGATGATTGTAGGCTCTTCATTGTACCCATTGCAGGTCCAATTGCAACCATTGCATCACCGAGGTCATGAATTGTTGAAAGTCTTAATTGAACTTGTTCCAAAGACATTCTTGCTCCGCCAAGCATTTTCTTTACTTTTCTAACTTCTGCTAGTTCGTTTGATAAAACAGTGCTTGCACTTTTATCGTGGTTTTGAACTGCTGTGACAACACGTTGGAATAATTGTTGATCTCGTTGTTCGAGTTTTCCTAACATACTGTCCATCTTAGAAGTTTGTGCCTGTAATTTGTTAACAGCGTTCTGTATTCTTGGTTTCAATGCTCCTTGAGGTTTCAAGGTATCACGAAATTTGTCAGATATACCTGCTGATTCTTGGCGTGCCCATGTTTTATGGAATGATGGCATGTGTAGTCTCGAAAAAATTGCTCTTAATCAGAAGTGTGGAATAAGATCAACACTAGACTAAATTTAGCTAACTAATTACGCATGAATGAAGATGAAAATTGTTGTTTTTGACTCGGGACTAGGTTCTCTATCAATAATTAAAGCAATCCAGAAAAAGACAAAATCAGATATTATCTATCTAGCAGATAGAAAGAATTTTCCATATGGTACAAAGACAAAATCACAATTATACAAAATAATTACAGATACAATTGAAAAAATTTCAGAAAGATTTGATCCTGATGTAATAGTACTTGCATCAAATACACCATCATTACTTTTCAGAGAAAAATTACCAAAAAATGTAATTACAGTTTTACCTCCACTTGAAAAAATTCAGAAAGCAAGTAATGTTGCAATACTTACAACAGAAATTGTTGCAAAGAGTAAAGAATTAGATAATTACATAGAACAATTCAATAATTTGAAAGAGGTTTTGAAGATAAATTGTTCAGAATTAGTTGAATTGGTAGAAAGTGGAAAATTTCTAACTCATGAAAGAGATTGTGTTAAAACTATACTAAAAGTATTGAAAGATGAGTTTAAAGAAAATAAAATCAAGATTGCAACATTATCTAGTACACATCTTCCATTTCTTTTACCATTTTTGAAGAAATATTTTAGAGGAGTAGAGTTTTTAGATCCAGCTGAAGATGTTGCAATAAAAATTTCTAAACTAGAAAAATCAAAATCTACAAGAAATTCATTATCTATCTATACAACAGAGAGCCCAAAAGCCCTACAAAGAAATCTCAAAAGTATGGGAATTTCTAATAAAGTTAATCTTTTTTCTTAGATTTCTTTGCTTGTCTAAAACCATGAGAGAAGGTTTTATCATATAATTTTGAATATTCATATGATTTTGGTTTTATTACATCTCCAATTATGACAATTGCAGTCATTGTAATTCTTTCAGCTTTAACTTTTTTTGCTATATCTGTAAGTGTTCCAAGAATAATTTTTTGATCTTTTCTACTTGCTTTGTAAACTACTGCAACAGGAGTAGTCTTTTTGTATCCACCTTCTATCGCTTCTTTTGTAATTTTATTTAATAAATGAACGCTAAGATAAAAAATTAAAGTTGCTTGATGTTTTGCAAGTTCAGAAATTTTTTCACGTTTAGGAACTTTAGTTCTTGATTCTGCACGTGTAATAATCATTGTTTGTGTAATTCCAGGTAAAGTTAATTGTGTTCCAAGT
The DNA here is from genome assembly GCA_028242535.1 of Candidatus Nitrosopelagicus sp. Taxonomy (GTDB): domain Archaea; phylum Thermoproteota; class Nitrososphaeria; order Nitrososphaerales; family Nitrosopumilaceae; genus Nitrosopelagicus. The sequence goes on from JAOJYB010000001.1 coordinate 151,135, forward strand.
GCAGCTGCAGATGCTAAAAATGATGTAACCCCAGGGACTACAATTGACTCTATTCCTTCTTTTTCTAAATTATCAATCTGCTCTCTAATTGCACCATAAATTGCAGGGTCACCATCATGCAATCTAACTACAGTTTTTCCTTTTTTTGAATTTTTTAAAAGTAAATCAAGGATTTCTTCACGGACAAGTTTCGCTGCATCATGTTTTTTTCCTTTTTTATTATATTTTAAAATCTCAGGAGGAATCAATGAGCCTGAATAAACTATGACATCTGCTTTCTGAACCAGTTTTTTTGCCTTTATTGTGATTAAATCAGGGTCGCCCGGACCACAGCCAACAAAATATACCTTAGACACGTTTTATCACCAAAATTGAAAAGTACTTTGTAGTAAGAGTGTCATCATTTACATCACCTAGTCTTAGTTTTCTGATAATTTCTTTGTCTGTTCCTAAATCTTGACCAATTGCAAATATAGAATCATCAGGGAATCCAGACTCTCTAACTAGTTCAATCACTTGATCAAAATAGCGACCATCTTTAAGAAATACTAAAACTTCAGAATGTTTTGCAATCTCTTTGACAGAACTTAGATCATAACATGATGGAATAATTGCAACTTTTTCTGCACCTTCTGCTATACTTATTCCAACTTTAGATGCAAATGTAAACATCGAAACAATTCCAGGTATTACAGTAATTTTCATGTCAGGATGATTTTGACTAATTTCTCTGTGCATGTAGATCCATGTACTGTAAAGATATGGATCACCAACTGTGAGATAGACAACATTTTTTCCTGACAAAACTTTTTCTGCCATAATTTTTGAGTTTACTTTCCAATGTGATTCAAGAACAGCTTTATCTTTAGTCATTGGAAAAATTAGTTTTACAATTTCTTGATTTTTTGATTTATCAATTAACGAGTCAACAACTGATAAAGCAATGCTAGGTCTATCTTCTGCTGATGCAGGACACATTATGGTATCAGCATTTTGAATTGCTTTTACTGCTTTTACAGTAAGTAAATCTGGATCGCCAGGACCCACACCAATTCCTGTTAATTGAGACATAACAGACATAAAATTATGCCTAATTAAAAAGCTAGATTATTTTTTTGTTGCCGAGATGACAGTTACTGGGTTTCGTGCAAGCATCATTGTGCCTGTTTTGGTCTTTCTACTTTTTCCAATTGTAATTTGTGTGATATCAACTGATTCAAAATCTAATTTTTCAATTGTTTGTAATACAGAATAAAGTGTTTCAATGAGTATAACACCAATTACAATTCTTCCACCAGAGTTAATCTTATCTTGACATAATTCTACTATATCTTTTGTATCACCGCCTGTTCCACCAATAAATATAGTATCTGCTTGAGGTAGTTCAGAGATTTTATCTTTAGCATTTCCTTCAATTAACGTATAATTTGTGATTCCAAATTTTTTTAGGTTTTTTTCAGTTAGTTCTATTGCATTAGGATCAATATCAACACCAATTACCTTACCTGATTCTTCAACTTGAATTGCAGCTTCTATTGTTACAGAACCACTACCACATCCAATATCTAAAACGGTTTGTCCTGCAGAGAGTCTACCTTTACTAATTTGTATAGCACGAATCTCTTCTTTAGTAATTGGTACAGATTCTGTTCTCTCAAATTCTTCGTCTGGAATTCCAGGAGTTTTTGATTTCCACATTTTGTAATTATATACCAGGAATCACTGATTGACTGGTGCCAGTGTTAACTACAGTGTAAGTAAATATCCAGAAGAATAAATACATGAATACAAAACTACCAATTCCTGTTGTAATGTATTTTTTCTTTTTTGCAATTTTAATTCTCCAAGTTTTGGCGATTATGTAAGTGGCAATAAACAACATAATCATAAAACCAATTGATGTCCAACGTTTTTCTTCGACATCGGCAATATCTTCAAACGCAAATGTAGCTATTATACCACCAGATATTGCAACAATAATTCTTAACCAAAATAATCTATCTGTTAGTTTTTTTGTTGCAGACTTGTCTATAGGATCATCAGCAGGGTCTGGTTTGGTCTCAGATTCTTTTCCTTCAGTAGGTTCTGTTTCTTCAGTAGGTTCTGTTTCTTCAGTAGGTTCTTTTCCTTCAGTAGGTTGTGTTGTCCATTTAGCAATTTCTTTTTTCTCGTCTTCTGTTGCTTCAATTTCAGGAGGATCGTTATTTTCTGCATCAGAATCTGGTTTATCAGATCTAAATTTCTTTCTTTTGAACTTTGCCATTTGAATTTCTTGAGTTGACTCAGAAATGCCTCGTTTAAAATCTTTGGCAGTCACTAGGCAATAGTAAGAGTATAATTTCCAGACAAAAGTGCAATACCATGACTCTTGCTGGAATTGAATTAGTTTATCTTGTAAATGACATAGAGGAAAAGACCAGTGGATACTATGCAAGTAATATTTGGGGAATAAATCGAAATAGTCTTTTATTCAAATTACATCATACAACAAAACCAGATATTATGCTAATGGCGTCCAGCATAGGAATGTGGATTACAGACAAGAAGATTGATACAATTGAACCAAATAAGATGCTAAGACGACTTCGTAGTGATCTTTTACGAGCAAAATTAACAAAAATTGAACAAATTGGAACTGAAAGAATTGCCTACTTAACATTTACAAATTTTGAAAAAGAGTTTATCTTAATTATAGAGTTTTTTGGAGATGGAAATATCATTTTATGTAATGGAGATAAAAAAATTCTAGCACTTTTACATTCAATTGATGTAAGACATAGACAACTTCGTGTAGGGTTAAATTACATTCCACCTCCAGAAGATGGACTAGATGTTTTAAATTTAACAAAAGAATCCTTTAGAGAATTATTTTCTTCTAGTGGAATTGGAAAGACCATAGGTAGAGGATTAGGTTTGCCAAAAAAATATGTTGAAGAAATAATCAGACTATCAGGAATTGATTCTAAAAAACCAAGTAATGAGATTACAGATCAGGAGTTTGATGCATTATTTGAGATTATTACATCAACTATCTCTAAAGTGACACTAGGTCCACATGATCCATCTGTAATAATTGAAGATGATGTACATGATGCATATCCAATAAGGTTTTCAGATGATAACTTGAATGCAAAGAAAGTAAATAGTTTCAATGAAGGATTAGATATTGTATTTACTGAAGATATTTTAGAAAAGGGTAAATCATTATTCAGTAGTCCAGCTGATAAAAAAATAGAATCTCTAGAGAAAACATTAACTGAACAGAAAAATGCAATCAACGTAGTAATAGAAAAATCCAAAACAATATCAGAAATTGCAAATTTACTTTTTACAATGACGTCTCAAGGTCAACATAATGTTAGAGATGAAAGTATTACCAATTCTCTAAAAGAAAAAAATGCAGAAATAATTAGTGAGAAAGGAATTTCTTACATGAAGATTAATGAATCAAAGATTAGAATAGATCCTGATTCATCTCTTCCAACAATTGCTTCAAAATTATTTGATGAGTCAAAGAAACAGAAAGGTGCAGTAAAATCAATTGAGAAATTAATGAAGAAGACAGAAGAAAAATTAGAAAAAACAATTGAAAAAGGAGAAATTGCAAGGGGTTCGGTTGGATTCAAAGAAGTAAGAAAGAAAAGCTGGTATGAGAGATATAGATGGTTTTTCACATCAGACGGGGTTTTAGCAGTTGGAGGAAGAGACAGCTCATCAAATAGTGCAATAATTAGAAAGTATCTAGAGAATAATGACAAGGTCTTTCATGCAGAAGTTCATGGTTCACCATTCTTTTTGTTAAAAGCAGAAGATCAGGAGTTACTACCACTAAGTTTGGAAGAAGTTGCACATGCTACAGTTTGCTTTAGTCGTGCATGGCAAACATCTGCATACGGAATGAGTAGTTTCTGGGTTAATCCAGATCAGGTGAAAAAAGGTGCACCTACAGGACAGTCAATGGCTAAAGGTTCATTCATGATTAATGGTACAAGAAATTTCATCAAAGTTTCATCATTGAAACTTGCAGTTGGAATTTTTAAAGAAGATGAAAATTATTTGATGGTTTGTGGTCCACCAGAACCAATTAAGAAAAAATGTTTGTGTTATGCAGTAATTGAACCTGGTGGCTCGACAATGTCTGATGTTGGAAAAAAAATTAGAGCTGAGTTTGATAAAACAGACGAGGGATTTAAAAAAATATTTCTAATTGATGATTATGTTAGGGCATTACCAACTGGTGCAAGTAAAATTACAGAAATGGGTTCAAGTAAAGTTACAGAAACTGATTAGTTAAAAATTTTCTCAGATTTTGTGTCAACAGTAATTTCATTACCATTTTGTATAGAATCAAATTCTTCATTTGATACTACAATCATTGGTATGTTTGCAAGTGCACAACCAGATGCAACAGTTAGATCTGCTTTTTGACAAATCATTGCAACAGGAGCAGATTCATAAGATTTTAAGGAATATATTGTATATGCACCAACGCTACTTCCAATTCCATGTGGGAACACAAACACAGTATCTTTGATTGATTTTTCAAAAATATCATATTTTTTGTCACGAATCATGCCTGTTTTTTTATCAACTGCACCAAGAAAATTAATTGGACTAGTTGTCTTTAGCACTGTTCCTCGTGCTTTTCCCTGAACAATTATTTTATTCATTTTGTTTCATCCTCAATAATTTTTGAGAGAGGCTTTAGATTTACATCAACACCTGTTGAATTTTTCAAATAGTATGCACCTTTAATGGAATTAGTAGTAACTGCATCAGTTTCATTAGTATCAATTAATGGTGTGAGACATGTGCAGCAATCAGATAAGATTTCTCCTCCTGCTCTTTCAATCTCATTAATGTAATCAAGAGTACGTGCTTGTTTTTGTATAACTCTAGAACAAAAGATCATACAGCGTTTTTCAAATGATTTACCTTTTAGCATCTTTGATAAATCAGATAATTCTTCTAGTCCTAATTGAGGACTTCCAAGAGTGATTATGTCACCTTTTTCAGCAGTGTTTAGTTCATCAAAAACTTCATTCATCTCTTCTTTTCCAAAATCAACTTTTTCAGAGTTTTCATCTTCAGAGTCTACAAATTGGAATTTTGCACATGTACCTGAAGTTCCCATTCCACCACACAAAGCCTTACAGCTACGTCGATTTGGTTGGGATACACCAGAAATGTTAACAGATGTATCTCCAACTTTTCCTGCAAAGAATCCAAGCATTCCAAAGTCTAGCTCATTTGGATTATCCATTTTCATTCGTATTGTCATCGGAGTTGTGATGCGATCCTTTCGTAGATCAGAATATGGAGATTTTCCAGTAATTGCACTTGCTAATGCACTAAATGCGCTTTCTTTGTTCGTTTTTAATCCACCAAGTGAATTTGCAAAGATTGCTGCATTACTTTCAGCAAATGAGACTTGGGTATTTTTTTCGGGTAGTTCAAAGATGTCGTATGGAGTGCAAGAAAAGGTTGGTTCCACACCCATCCTAATGTAAGAATCACGAATACTTGCCTGTTTTTTGATAAATTCATCATCTATGTGATTAAATTCAGAAATATGATCAAAATCAATTCCCATTGGATTGACAGTTGCTTTTACTTTAACACGGGCATCTTTACTTAGTTCTCTAAGAAATTCTTCACCTGCATCACCAATTGTATTGTAATTGACACCTGAAAGATGTGCCCATGTTATAGGAATGAGTTTTTCTGCATTGGTTGCCTCTCCTGTTGCAACTAAAATTCTGTATGCAGTTTGTAATGTATCACCGTGTTCTCCATTTAATGTGGCCTTCTCTTCAGAAGTTAGTTCCATAATCATTGGAAAGGTTTTACAGATATAAGACTTGTATCACATCAAACATATATGAAAAAAATTCTAGATGGAATGCATAAAACAATGAATGCAGTCAAACCTCCTAGGATGACAGCATTACGAGATTTACGTGATGCAGAGATACATGGTCCATTCAGCATATTAATTGGAACAATATTATCAGCTAGAACAAAAGATGAAAGCACTGCTAGAATTTCCAAAGAATTATTCAAGAAATATAAAACTGCAAAACAATTAGCTGGCGCAAAAATCAAGGATGTTGAAAAAATAATAAAGTCAATAGGATTCTATCACGTAAAGGCAAGAAGAATAATTGAAGTTTCTAAAATTATTGATTCAAAGTACAAGGGAAAAGTTCCTGATGATTTAGAAAAATTGATAGATTTACCAGGAGTTGGGAGAAAAACTGCAAACTGTGTTCTAGTTTATGCATATGATATTCCTGCTATTCCAGTAGATATTCACGTTCACAGAATTTCAAATAGACTTGGTTTAGTTGAGACAAAGACTCCTGAAGAAACAGAATTTGCATTAATGAAAAAAATTCCTAAGAAATACTGGCTTAATGTAAATGATACATTTGTTATGTATGGACAAAACATTTGCAAGCCAATTTCTCCTATGTGTGAGGTTTGTAAGATAAGAAATGGATGTAAATATTATAAAACTAATTCCGCTTCTTAGAGACCAGTAAAAATACTACTACACATCCAAGTGCACCTACTACCATAAATGGAAACATATGAAGTGGACCCTCTGTTGGATCACCAGAGATAACTTCTAGATTTAAGAATCCATCTGAAGTTGCAGGTGGATCTTGTGAACCTTTCATACCCCATACAGAATATGCTTCAATTGCAAGAGTCTCAACATCTAGATTTGATATTACAATTCTTTCTCCATTGTTGATAGTTAGTCCGGCAGAATCAGAATATGCCAATATCACTTTGGCCCCAGGGAGCCAACCTCTCTCGAGTTTGTCATGTACAACAATATATCCCTCTTCAGGTAATTGTACAGCAACCCAAAAAGGTCTATCAGGAATCCCACCCATTCCTATTTCAACAAATTTATTTTCAATATTTGCATCATACAATCGTACCACTGCAGTTCCTTCAGGATTACCATACAGTAATTTATTTTCAAGATTCACTTGCCAAGTTCTTTCGTGAATTTCATCAAATGGAATTATTGTTGCATCTCTTGAAGGTATGTTAAAGTCATTCCAATTAATGTCAAATTTTGCCATAGAGAGAGAGTCGTTCAGTGCCTTTTCTTGTCCAAATGCAGGAAAAAACAATAGAGAAGCAAAAAGAATTATCGGTATTTTATATTTCATATTCTAAATTTACCAGATCTTGATAAAAATCTACTCAACAAATGGTTTTTCAAAGTCAATGATTACTTTGGCAACTTCAGGTCTTAAAATAAATTCTACTGGCGCTTCTCCATTTTGGATCATCTCTCTCATTTTTGTACCAGAAATTTGTTCTCTGTCATCTGCATCATGTGGGCATACATTTGGATTTGTAAATGTAAGACACTTTCTACAGTAAAAGAATGCTGGGAAAAATATTGGTTCTATTTCAAGTTCAGGATAATCATCAAATATTTTATGTGCTGCAAATGGATCATAGAATTTACCAACTCCAGCATGATCTCGTCCTATAATGATGTGTGTACAACCATAATTTTGGCGCATAATAGCATGATGAATTGCCTCTTTTGGTCCTGCATATTTCATTTCCGTATGTAGAGTTGCTAGTTGACATTTGTTTTTTGGATAATATTTTTCAATCATTATTTCATATGCTTTAACGATAACTTCATCTTTAAAGTCACCAGGTTTTTTCTTTCCAATTAGTGGATTTACAAATACACCATCGCGTGTTGTTATCGCATTTTTTTGTAACATTTCATGTGCTACATGTGGAGGATTTCGAGTTTGAAATGCAACAATTGTTTTCCAGCCTGCTTTTTCAAATAGTTCTCTTGTTTGTGTTGGATTCATTCTATGTTTTCTAATTTCAGTCTCATTTTGTCTTTGAATATAATCAATTTTTCCGCCTACAAGAAAGTCTTTCATTGAATTGGTTTTTGCAACACCAGGATGCGATTCATCATCTGTTCCATAAACTCCATTCATAGTAGCTTGTTTATCATAAGAGTAGACATCTTCTACATGTAAAATTGCAATTCCTGTTCCATCTGGGTTTTTAAGTAATACATCTCCAGCCTCTTTCATTTTTTTACCAGTATCATCATCAACATCTAAAACAGTCGGCATAGTCCACGCCATACCGTTTGCAAGTCTTCCTTTTGAAATGACAGATTCAAAATCTTGTTGGTTAAGAAATCCTTCTAATGGAGAAAATATTCCATCTGCAATATTTTCTACATCATTTGCTAAATCTGCAGAAATATCAATTGAAATTAGTCCAGATGGATCAACATCTTTGACTCGATTTACTAATTTTCCACCATGTGCATTAATCAATATGAAACTATTTTGTAGGATTAATTTAATTGTCGTGATTCATATGAAGACCACACTCTTTGTGTTCATCATTTTCCCACCACCAACGACCTGCTCGGATATCCTCACCGATCTTGATTGGTCTTGTACATGGTTCACAACCAATACTAGGATAGCCTTCGTCTAGAAGTTTATTGTATGGACAGTTATTGGTTTTGACATAATCCCATGTTTGCTCATATGTCCAATTAATGAGTGGATTAACTTTAACAATATTATCATGCATTTCATCAATTTCTAACATTTTTGCAGTTGAACGATTTTGATTTTGATCATTTCGTAAACCAGTTATCCAGCCATCAAGTGTCTTGAGCATTTTATTCATTGGGTGAACTTTACGTATAGCACAACATAGTTTTCTATTTTCAATACTATCATAGAAACAGTCTAAGCCTTTTTCATTAACCATTTTTTCAACTTCTTCCGTATCAGGTAAGAGAATTTCAATTTTTGTGTTATAATATTTCTGAACTTCTTCTATAACATCAAAAGTTGCTTGAGGTAATCTTCCTGTTTCAAGTGTGAACAATCTAGCATCAGTATTAATTTTAAACATCATATCAATTATTACGGCATCTTCTGCACCAAAACTAGATGCTTTTGCTAATTTAGGATGAAGATTATCAAATGCCCATTTCAAACAATCTTCAGAAGTAGACAGAGTTTTGTTTACTTCATCTAGTTCCTCTTGAGTAAATTTTCCCATAAATCTCAATAACCAATCAAGTATTATAATTATATCAAAATTAGCTTAAGTTAAGAGATATTGTAAAATATAAACTCCTTAAAAATAACAAATGAGATGACAGAAGATACGCTAGTAGTTGTTTATCCATCATTATTTGCAGAAAATAATGTTAATCAACTAATAGAAAATATTAAAAAAATTTTAAAAATAAAGAATTTAAAATTTAGCAAAATAACTAAAGATGATTTTTTAATTTGTGTTCATGCAGATGACCCTGTTTTTGTTTCTAGTGCAATTGCATTATTATTTGGTATAAAACAAATTGTAATTGCAAAAAAAATAAAAAATGATTTTAAAACAATTGTATCACAAGTTGGAGAACTTGGTTCAAATCTTCTTTTAAAAGGTGAAAAATTTTTTGTTAAAGCAGATGGAAATGCAAAAGGATTTGTTATAAAAGATTTAGAGTTAGCTGCAACATCAACTATAATACAGAAAAATCAAAAAATTTCTGCAAAACCTGGAACGGAATCAAAACATGATAAGTTATTACAGATCTATGTCACAAAATCAAATGCATATATCTGTATTTTTGTAGATGAAGGATTAGGTGGTGCAGCAAATAATTCTCAATTGCAGAAATCAATTTGTTGTATAACAGATGAATTTTCAGCTATTAGCTGTTTGGAGACAATCAAACAAGGTTTCGAAGTAAAACTTTTGATTTGTTATGAAACACGAGAAGATGTAATACATTTAGTCAAAATTATGGATAAAATACTTCCTAGATTACTAAGATCAGAAGTAGAACTAGAATTTCATAAAATATCAAAATATGGGAAAAATTCTGATGATATACTATCAAAAAATTCTCTTATTACAGATATTCTAATTAATTCTGCAAAAGAAAAGAAAATTTCTCATATATCACTTACAACCTCACCACTAATTTTTCCATCAACATATGTTGAAACATTACAAAGAAGAGTTTTTGGTGCAGGTATGATTCCACATATTCCATTATCTGGAATTGATTCTGAAATTATAAAAAATGCAAGAGAAATAGGGATGGAAAAATATGTTTCAAAAATTGAAAAATTACTAAAAACAAACTTTACAAAATCTAAACCAAAGCTAAACAAAAAAGAAAAGACATCAAAGAAAATTATCAAGGTGAGATTAGGACCAAATAACGTTCACACAATATTGGACTCCTTAGAAATTGAACATTGAAAATTTAAGCAGGAATTTTGAGCAAAAGATATGGCAAAGATAGGACAATTCATCTATCCTTGGGGAAATGGACACTATTCCAGAATGATAAGATTAAATGAAAAATTAAAAGAACTGGGTGGTAATGAGTTTCATTATTTTAGTAAAGGTGAAATTTATGAAAAATTATTAGAAAAATTTCCTAATGAAAAAGAGAATGTTCACGAAGTATTGATGCCTACACCAATTGATGGTAAGTTTGGGCCAAGTTTAACAAAATCTTTGTGGAATTTTTTATTACCTGTAGAAGGAAATGAACCCCTAGTAACACAAATTTCGAGTTATCTTAAAGATGAGGCCAAACTGTATAACAAAATTGGATTTGATTTAGTAATTAATGATGGAGATATGGGCTCAAATGTATTAGCAAAACGTCGAAATATCACTAGTCTGTTTGTGACTAATCAATTTAAACCAAAATTATGGAAATCTAGAATGTATTTCAAACCAGCATTAGAATTTGTAGCAAAACAAATTTCTAAAGCATCTAAAATTCTTGTAGCAGATTCTGAACCACCATTTACAATGTGTGAATATAATCTTAATTTTACAAAAGAAGCAAGAGAAAAAGTAATTTATGTTGGGCATTTTGCAAATATAAAAAAAATCGAAAAAACTGAAAAAAGTGATTTAGAGAAATTGGTTTCAGATTCAGTGTATGGGTATTGGATGAGAACTGGAAATAAATCAACTAATGATGGAACAGGTGAGAGATATGAAGAAGCATTTCATCAGTCTGAAATGAAAAATGAAAAAAGGATTGTATCACATGCACGAAATGATTCAAGTATTGATAGAGTTTTAGATAAAGATGGAAAAGAATATTCAATATCAGAAGCATATGAAAAGAAAATTGATTGGATTCAGATTGATAAAGGATTTCTTTCTGAACAAGAAAAAAATACAGTTGTGGATTGTTGTAAATATTCAGTAGTTAATGGCTCACATACGGTAATGGGAGAAATTTTAGGAAGTCATGCCAAGCCAATAATTGGAATTCCAATTTATGATGAACATACAAATCAGATTGAGTGGGCAAAAGAAAAAAAGTTGGGATTATTTGCTCAAAATAGAGTTCAGATTGTTGGAGCAGTAAAAGAAATGTACGAAAGTTATGAGGAATTTACTGATTCTGTGAGGGAATTTTCAAGAAATTTCAATGGAAATGGTGTCAATAATACAGCAAAGATTGTAACAGAAATTTTAGAAGACAAAAAATAATAGCTTTCAAAAAATAAGAAATGTGTACTGGTGCGCGGTTTGTCGATGGGCGAACTGACCGCAAGGGATGAAGAGTTAATCCGCGCATCAGTCATTTTTTTGATCTAAAAAATGAGGCAACACTCTTATGTAAAAATACAAAGAAATCGATATTGGTAAACTGCCCTGAGTGTGTAAGTAGAGAAATAACAAAGAAAAAAACACAGCTAGAAGCAGAGTTTAACGCTGAAGAACAAGAAGAAGGCTATGAATTTAGAGCTCCACCATATAGAGAAATAGAAGATACCATAGATTTTGAAGAATTAGGTCTAATAATGAAATTGGATTCTGCAACAAAACATTTCATTTGTAAGAGATGTGGTCTATACGCAACAAGAGAACAAGTTAGCGATATTAGATACAAATTATCTCGTAAAGAAAGCACAAAATCAGATAAACAATATGATTATCTAGATTGGTGGCAAAAAAGCAAGTCAGATAAAGCCAAAGAATATTAATTTTAGATGATAAATGGCTAAAAAAAAGGACGAAGTTCCAGAAGAGATCAATAAAGAATTAGACGCACCAAAATTTGGAAAACCAAAATCACTAACCAATACAGGATATGTTTTAGATATTAATGAAAAGGACAAGAAAGTTGATCTGCAATTGCATGAATCAGTTCAAGGTACATCAATTATCGAGGGATTAAATATTTCAAAGGATGTAAAAATAAATGCTTTGGAAAAAGGGGTTATGTGTGAATTCAAATTAAATGAACTAAAAGCAAAACTAAGCAAAAAAACAGTGGATTATCTTGCTGAACAAGGAATCAATCTTACGGAAATAATTCAATACGAATTAGCTGAAATAAAAATTATAGACGAAAATGTCTAAGAGTCTCTCTTATCAAGTTGCTTTCTAAAAGCATTACCAATTAAAGGATTAATCAAAAATGGAAATGTTTGTTTAAACCAAATTCCAATTCGTACAAAAGATGGAACAACAATTTCTAATCTAGATGAATTTGCTGCCTTTATGATTGCATTTGCAACAGTTTCAGAACTTAAGGAAATCCCAGTTGCAAATTTTGTGAAATTTTTGAAAGATGGATGATCAAATAGGCTCGTTCGTACCATTATTGGACTTACAACAGTCACTCCAACATTAGTTCCATGTAATTCGTGATGTAATCCCTCAGAAAAGCCCAACATTGCAAATTTTGTTGCACAATATGATGCAATACCAGGCACTCCAAAGCTACCACCAACTGATGCTACATTTACAATATGACCAGAATTTTGTTTCAGAAAATGTGGTAGGAAGTGTTTTGTGCAGTTGATCATACCAAAATAGTTTGTTTGCATTTGAGATTCAATATCTTCAATAGATAATTCTTCTACTTTTCCATAAATTACAAATCCTGCATTATTTACTAGAACGTCAATTTGAGAAAATGTATCAATTACTTTTTCATACATTTGCTTGACTTGCTCTTTATCAGATACATCACAAACTTGTAGCAAAGTTTTGATTGAATATTTAGCAAGTTTCTTTTCAACTTCTTCTAGCTTGTCTTTTCTTCTTGCAACAAGCACGATATTTGCTCCTTTTTTGGCAAATTTTTCAGCTGCTGCTTCACCAATTCCACTAGATGCACCAGTAATTACTACGACTTTATTTTTAAAATTCATTTCTCATGCAGAATTTGGTTTGGTAATTTTGCTTAGTGCTAGTTTCATTAACAGTATCCACGTTACTGCTATTGGAATATAATATGTAGCAATTCTCCAACCAATTACAGCATTCCACTGAAGTGGATCAACATCAGCTGACAAATTAAATGGATCTAGATTATTAAGATAAGCAATTATTCCAAATTCTGCCAACCCTGAGCCACCTACGGTAATTGGAAGATTTGCAATTGCATTTGCACCCATTACAGCCATAATTGAATCAAAGAATTCTACTGCAAAACCTACACCGTCTGCAATTATTAAAAATGAAATTCCATAACATATCCAAGATACAATGGATACAAAAAATCCAACCACGAATACTTTTTTTGATTTACTAGAATGAAGATTTTCTCGACTCATTATACAAACATCTTCAATCCATCCATTGGTTTGTTTGACATATTTTTGTCCACGTTCCTTTCCTAGTGTAGTAGCAATGTATGAAATCACTCTAGGAAGTGTAAATGTACGCTTTGATGACATGAAAAATAATACAATCCATAGACCAGTGATTGGAATGCTGGTTCCTAAAACTACTGCACCAACAACATATGCACCTGCAGCTAATGCTAAAATTCCTGCAAGGATTGAGAGTACTCCTGCAGCAAACACCTCAGTAACAATATCTAACAATGCAACCCATGATGCTTTTGATGTTGAAATTCCTTTTTTTGTCATATAGTAAATAACTGCAAATTCTGCACCTACAAACATTGGAGTTGTAAATTTGATAAACTCACTACCAACACGCATTGCAGTTAGACGTTTTATGGAATCAAATGGTCCAAGAAAGGTTCGTGCAATGTATGCAAGTTTTAGTCCCTGTAATCCTAATTTTGTCATTATTGCCAAGACAGCTAATGCGAAAGGAATTGCACCTATTGCAAAGATATCTTCTGCTTCAATATCAAATTGAATAGCAATTATGATGATGGGAATGAGTGTAACAGGAATAACTGCCAGTCTCCAGTTCATTGCTAAATTTTTAAGAGATTCAAATATAAGCGAATAAAAAAGAAATTTTGTCGAACCATTGAAAGTTATTTTTGTTACAGGCACGGCAGGAGCAGGAAAGTCATTACTGACTTCAAAGATTAAAGAATATTATACAAAAAATGCCACATTTCCAATTACACTAAATTTGGATCCAGGAGTTGGAAGTTTACCATATTCACCAGACATCGATGTTCGAGATTATATTGATCTCAATACAATAATGGAAAAATATCAATTAGGATCAAACGGTTCATTGATAATGGCAAATGATCTAATTGCCACTAAAATTGATGATATACAAAAAGAAGCAGATACAATTAATCCAGATTATCTAATTGTTGATACACCAGGACAGATTGAATTGTTTGCATATAGACAGAGTGGTCCATTTTTTGTAAATGAATTTGTTGCAGATGAAAAAATGAATATATTTTTGTTTGATGGAACAATGGTTTCAACTCCAAGTAACTTTGTGTCATTAACATTATTGTCAACATCAATAAGATTACGACTAGGATTACCTACAGTTAATGTAATTACTAAAACTGATTTGATACAAGAAAAATTAGAACGAGTGTTAAGCTGGTCTGGAACAGACTCACAGTTAGAAGCAGACGTGGCAGGAGAAGTAAACGGAGATACGTTTTCTCTAGTATCAGATATGTTATCAAGTTTAAACAGACATGATTTTCAACAAGATTTGATTCCAATTTCTAATGTTACAGGAGATGGAATGGTAAATCTGCAAAGTGCACTAAGCAGAACTATTAACTTGGGCGAAGAATTAGAAGATTAATGGTAAAATCAGTAACTGTACGTGCTCCTTGCTCTACTGCAAACTTGGGTCCAGGATTTGATGTGTTTGGTATGGCACTTGATGCACTCTATGATAATGTTGTTCTGACAAAGAAAGGAAAGGGAATTGTCATAGTAAGTTCAGATAATATTCCATTAAATCCATCAAAAAATACTGCAGGACTGGTTGCATCTGCAATGAAAAAGAAATTCAAGATAAAAGATGGTATAGAAATTAAAATTAAGAAAAATATTCCAGCTGGATATGGAATGGGAAGTAGCGCAGCGTCAGCTGCTGCATGTGCAGTAGGTATTAACAAATTATACAATTTGAAATTGACTGATGAAGAATTGGTTGGATTTGCCGGAATTGGTGAAAAAGCTAGTGCAGGTATAATACATTATGATAATGTTGCTGCATCAGCATTAGGTGGATTTGTGATAGTTAAGACAACACCTTTGAAAGTTGTAAAGATTCAACCTCCGAATGACTTAGTTTTGTGTGTAGCAGTACCAGAATTGATGGTTCCTGAAAAGAAAACTAAAGTTTCAAGAGGAGTTATTCCAAAAAAAGTTTCATTGTCAGATATGATAAAAAATATCTCAAATGCATCAGGAATAGTTGCAGGTTTTTCAGAGAGAAATTCAGAATTAATTGGGAGATCAGTACAAGATGTAATTGTCGAACCAGCAAGAAAACATATGATTCCTGGATTTGATAAAGTGAAAAAGAATGCATTGACTGCAGGTGCATATGGAGTTACAATTAGTGGCGCAGGACCATCAGTAATAGCATTCACAGATAAAAAACATGATTCAAAGAAAATTTCTAATGCAATGAAACGAGGATTCAAAGATGCAAAAAAAGAATCTAATGTTTTTGTTTGTAAACCAAGCAAAGGTCCTATCATCAAAAAAGGAAAATGAAAAAAGCAGTTATCATTCTAAGTGGAGGTTTAGATTCAGCATGTATGATGTCATATTTGAAAAAAGGATACCAGTTGTATGGAATTACATTTGTATATGGTCAGAGAGCATCTGAGGAGATAAAGGCTGCAAAACGTATTGGAAAATTACTAAAATTAAAGGAACATAAAATTCTCGATATTGGTTTCATGAAGGAGTTGTATGGTGATAGTAACGTTCTGACCAGTACGAAGAAAAAGATGCCTAGTTCATTTGAATATTCAATTGTAGTTCCTATTAGAAATGCAATATTTCTCTCAATTGCTACAGCGTGGGCATTTACTCTAAATGCTAAACTAGTTGCATATGGAGCACAAAAAGGTGATACAAAATACCCAGATTGTAGACCAGAATTTACCAAAAAGATCCAATCTGCATTAAACCAAGGCGAATATGATGGAATTAAAAATAAAATTAGAAAGGAAATTAAAATTTGGTCTCCATATTCAGAAAATATTTCAAAAAGTGATTTGATAAAAAAAGGCTACAAGGTTTTAGGAAATGAAATTTTCAAGACATGGAGTTGTTATCTTAGTGGAAAGATGCAATGTGGTAAATGTGAATCCTGTAATAATAGAAAAATTGGATTTGCAAAAGCAAAGATTGAAGATAAAACAAAATATTTGAAATAAGATTAGAGTATTGTTCTTTTCAATACAAATCTACGAGCGCCCAGATACCATCCTGCAAATATGATACCTACTATTCCCCAGAATATCCAGTTAAGCATTGTTTGTTGCATCTCTGGTTCATCAGTAATAGTACAGTTGGTTTCTTGTGATTCTTGTTCACATTCCCATCCATACATAACTACGGAATCTTCAAAGAATGGGTTTACTTGCCATGAAACAACAATTGCAAGTGCAATTACTATTGCAAATTCAATAATAGACCAAGTAAAAAATGGCCATGATTCACTTGGAACATGAATATTATTTCTTGCAGGCATGATGAATTGCTGATTAGGGGATTATTTAATTTTTGATAAGGGGATTATTTAGCATACATAGCTTTTAGGAGCTCTTCTTTGGTCTTTTTATCCTCAAATGTTCCTCTAAATGCAGATGTTGTAACTTTGGCGTCATT
Source organism: Candidatus Nitrosopelagicus sp. (assembly GCA_028242535.1). Lineage (GTDB taxonomy): Archaea > Thermoproteota > Nitrososphaeria > Nitrososphaerales > Nitrosopumilaceae > Nitrosopelagicus. The sequence goes on from JAOJYB010000001.1 coordinate 168,264, forward strand.
TTTGACACCTCTCATTTTCATACATAGATGTTCAGCATCTGCTATTACTGCAACTCCTTTAACACCTTGTGAATACAACTCATCTGCAATATTTTTGGTAATTCTTTCTTGGATTTGTAATCTTTTTGAGAATTTTTCTACAACTCTAACTAGTTTAGAAATTCCAAAGACACGTCCATTTGGGACGTATGCAATTTGTATGGTTCCGTAAAATGGCAACATATGATGTTCACACATTGAATAAAATTGAATATTTTTTGCAACTACTGTTTCAGAATCTTCTGAGAATTGTACAGAGAGTTCAGAATCAGAATCATAACCTGAAAATATTTCACCGTATGCATCAGCAATTCTTCTAGGGGTATCCTTAAGGCCCTCTCTTGTTGGATCTTCACCAAGTTCAATAATTAATTCACGAATTAGTTTCTTGATGCGTTCTTTGTCCATGTGATGAATTAGTTTCAAAGGTTATTTTAAAGGATGTGGATTTTTTAGGCACAATTACTCGTGAACGATTATTTCCTTTTTGTAGAATAAGCCAGAGATCATAAAGACCACACCCAATATTCCAATTAGACTTCCAACAAATTCTATTGTAGAAACTACTCCTTCAGCAAGTGGTGCTATGAGTAATGCTATGAATGCTCCAAAAACCACCATCGGTAATCCAACACCAAAAATGATTGCTTTTGAAGTCATAATGAAAAACGAGATTGAAATCTATATGAAGTTTATGTTAGTTCTCGAACGATTTTCTCTGCTTTTAGCAATAGTCCCTCTATTAGTTTAATTTTTGAAGTGATTTTTCCTTCTGAAACATCTAGATTATTTTTTGTATCATGAATTATGGATAGTGCTTTTTCTACATAATATAGCGCTGCGTTACTTCCTATTGATTCAGAATGAAGGAATTTGGCTTTGGTTTCTAATTGATTTAATTTTCCAATAAATTTTTGGTTTTGAGATAGTTTAATCTCATCAACATCAAAGTTTGCCTGTCTTAATTTTTGTTGTGTTTCTTTGATATTATTATTTATAATAATAATTATTTTGATGTTTTTTGTGATTTGTGAGGTGGAGTTTGAAGAAGCAAGATGGATCTTTGTATTTTCTAATTGTGAAGCAACATCTAGTAAACCAGAGCTCTTGGCTTGTACAATTAACGTATTAATTTTATCAACATATCGTTCTGCTAATGCCTGAGCTTTTATGATTTTATTTGCTTGATTAATTGATACAAGATGTTTATTGATATCAAGTCCTTTCAGAGCAATCTGATCAAGTACTTGTTTTGTCTGATCATTTTTTCCTTTCTCTGCATTTTGCTTTCCAAGAAGAAGAAGATGATCTATTTCTGAAAAGTCAATATCTGCATCTAGTTTTTGTGACATTTGTTTTAGTTTTTGAGTATTCATCTCATATCGTTTTAAAATTTGAGGGTAATCTGGTAATGCTTCATCTTGTGCTTTGTTTACGGCAATTTGGTTTAGCATTAGACTAATTTGTTTGATCTTACCCATGGATGAAATAAACAGTTTTCGAGCAGACTTGACATCTCCGTTTTCAATTGCCTTTTCTAATTGTTCAATCTCATATCCACTTTTATCATAAATATCAAGTACAACTTGTTGGTTTTTCCAATCTTGTAGGTTTGAATTCTGCATTTCATTAATTTTTAACTTAATGTATTTTTTTCCTTTTTCAGCAATTATTAACATGTAATCTAAATCAGATGCAGCCTCAACTTGCATAGCTGAGGTTGGTATCATGAGACCAGCAAAGGCAAAGATTGTAATTATTCCATAAATTTTATTCATTTTTGTTAGTCTCCACGTTTGTTAATTTTATGAGATTTTGTAGATCTTTTTTAGTGATTTCAATTAATTCATGTCGTTCTAATCGTTTTACTGCTCTCCACATTGTTGTTCTAGGCAAAAGGAATTTCTTTCTAAGATCACTTTCTAATGCACTGCCACCATTTTCATGAATAAATTTGATTATCTCTTTATCATCTTCTCTAAGATCTGGCATTTCTAGAACTTTTTCAATATTGAAAGGCTCATTCTTTTCTTCAATTATAGTGGTTTGAGGTGATGTAACAATTTGTTTTGGCTTATTTTTCATCTTGATTGCGATTGCTGCGACTGCTGCGATTGCTACAGCGACTCCACCTGCGATATATATCATAGAATTGTCATCGTTTGTTACAGAAGTTTCTTCAGGTGATAAAACCTGGGATGATTCTGCAACTGCTAAAAAGTATGTAATTTCAGCTATACCACTTGGAAGTAAAATTTGGGTTCTATCAGAAGTAACATCCATGTCAATAGGAAATGTTGACATTCCAACAATGACAGAATTTTGTGGCATTATTACATTAAATTCAACTGGAGAATCTATTTCGAAAGACCAGATTTTTCCATCTTTAGAAATTAGTGAATAAGTATCATAATTAATCAAAATATTTGAGGACCCCAGAGTCTCAACTTCCAGAGTATTATTTTCAGATTGAGCAGTCAGAGGAAAACCGTTTTCATCTTCAACTACTAAATTTTCGAACGAATCACCATAAAGTGAAACTTTGGTATCAGGAAGAAATGGATCAGATTCTAAAGAATAAGTAACATGTGTAGATCCGTCAGGAAAAAGAAAGAGATCTAGGGTTCGATTTGAGCCAAAAGAGTGCTGTAGCGGTACCGACATAGCAAGCAGAATTAGGACGAAAACTGCTAGGGGTACACGAGCCATCAAAATCAGGGCTTCGGTTGGGCTTAAAAGCATTCCATCATTCTTGGAATCTTCCAACCAACCACAGCAAGCTGACTCTTGGTTCATTTCTAATACCTTAGATTCATCGAGTTTAGGAGATTTTGGAAGTTCTTGAATTCATCAAAGAATTTTAGACCTTTTTCAGTTATCATGAATTTGCGGTTTCTATTATCTCGTCTTGTTTCGACTAGACCTGCATTGATCAATTTTTCACATTTATCAAGTACGGCATAGTGTGATAGATTTGCTCTTCTGGAGATAGCAGAAACAATTACGCCTTGCTGGCCTCCATTCATGGTAACATCTAAGATGTCTCCCATTATTCCCATTTCGGATCTGTATTGTTGTTTTGACATGGTCTAGTTTAGGATCAAGAGCTTTATGAGGAACATTTTGAAACCTCACAGCGGAACGCATAGCGGAACAGGTTTGGAATGGGGAAAAAGTGGGTAAAAATGACAGTTTTGGTGGCGGGGGCGGAAAAAAAGGTATTCTAGAAGCTCTATAATTTTCCCAACATTTGGTTCTTCTAGAAGCTCTATAATTTTCCCAACATTTGGTTCTTCTAGAAAATCAATTTACGCGGAATTAGGCAGAATCCCTGTAGTTAGTTGTGCGGAAAAAAAGATTTTGCATGTTTTTATTTGAGGAAAATGAAGTTAATTCGTGACTGGATTCTTAGACAAATTCAAAGAAGAAGAAGAAGGCGGTGAGATGGTAAAAGAGAGACCTTCTGAATATGAAGAGCAACCTTCTCAGGAAATAGTAGAAGCCGAGCCTGAACCACAAGTAGAAACGCCCCAATCAGATTCAGATATTGGAATTTCATCGTTGATGAATAAGCGAGCAAAATTAGAAGAGGCTATCGATTATGTTGGAGGCCTAATTTCTAATCTAAAAGAAAAAAGAACTAATCTTGAAAAAGAGATTGAAGAAGAGTCTGTAGATATTAAGAATTTGAAAGAAAAATTAATGAAAGTTAGTGACTATATCGACGAAGAAACACGTGGAATTCAACATTTGACTCAAAAGAGAAATGCTGTTGAAAATGAAGCAGATGAGGTAGGCACATTGATTTCATCTATGAGAGAGAAATTATCTGGAATTGATAGAATCATCGATGATGAAGGAAAGAGAATTATTAGTTTCAAAGAGTCACGAGATAAAACTTCTAGTTTCTAACTTTATGAAATATGTGA
>JAOJYB010000010.1 GCA_028242535.1 Candidatus Nitrosopelagicus sp.
AATGAAATAATGAATCTTCTATCTCCTGGCGGTAAAGTATATCAAGCAAGCACTTTTGCGGGTAATCCAATTTCTGTTGCAGCAGCAATTAGCTCAATTAAAACAATTAATAAAACCAAAAATAAATTATATCCAAAATTAGAACGTTATTGTAAAATGATGGTTGATGAAATAGATGATCTTGCAACTGATTATAGAATACCACACACAATTAACTCAATTTCATCAATGTTTCAAATATTTTTTACAAATCAAAAGGTTATTGATTACAAAACCTCAAAAAAATCAAGTACAAAAAAATTCCATAAGTTATTTACAAACTTACTTAAAAATGACATATTCATTGCTCCCTCTCAATATGAAACTGTATTCTTATCTGATGCACACACTGATCAAGATATTACAAAAGCATTAGGTGCTTATGGTTTATCATTAAAGGCAATGAAAAATTGAATTACAAATTAGGTACGCGTGGTAGTCGATTATCTCTTTCACAAACAAATTGGGTTTTAGACGAACTCAAAAAAACTAATTCATCATTATCATTTGAAATTGAAAAAATCACGACGCGAGGTGATACTGATACAAGACCATTATTCACAATGGAACAAAAAGGAATCTTTGAAAAAGAAATTGATCGTGCAGTGTCTGAAAAAAGGGTGGATTTTGCTGTTCATAGTATGAAGGATGTTCCTTCAACTTTAGACTCTTCACTTACTATTGCATGTGTCCCAAAACGTGAATCTGTAAATGATGTCTTGATAACAAATGATGGATTCACACTAGATTCTATTCCATCTGGTTCTACAATTGGGAGTAGCAGTCTAAGACGTGCAGTTCAAATTTCAAGAAAACGTCCTGATCTAAATGTTAAACCAATTAGAGGTAATATTGAAACAAGAATTAACAAAGTCACTGAAAAAAAAATTGATGGTATTGTTCTTGCAAAAGCTGGAATTTCTAGATTGCGTGTGGAAGTAAAACACTCTATATTATCTAAAGATGAATTTCTTCCATCACCAGGCCAAGGTGCACTGGCTATCATCTGTAGAAGTGATGATTCAAAAACAATTGAAATGTTAAAAAAAATTGAAGACAAAAATTCTCGAATTGAAATAGAAGCTGAACGTTCATTATCTGAACACATTGATTCTGGTTGTAGATTCCCTGTTGGGGCTTATGCTTCTGTAAAGTCAGATTCATTAATTCTAAAAGTAGGTGTTTATTCTATGGATGGAAAAAAATCAATTCTCATAGAAGAAAACGGTACAATTGATAATCCCTCAGAACTGGGTAAAAAAATTGGAAATAAGTTAAAGTCACAAGGTGTATCCGAGATTGCTTCTAATTGGAGAGAAAAACTGGAAGAGTGGAATAACCAATGACTGGAAAAGTGTATTTAGTTGGTGCAGGACCTGGAGATCCCAAATTAATTACATTACGTGCAGTTGAATTATTAAAAGCAGCAGATGTTGTTCTTTATGATCGACTAGTTAGTAAAAAAATAATTTCTATGATTCCAAAACGCACAAAAGTAATTTACGTTGGTCGTGCAGTTGGTGATGATACACGACATCAAGATGGAACAAATGAACTAATGGTAAAGTATGCAAAATTAAACAAAATTGTTGTTAGACTAAAGGGCGGTGATCCAATTATCTTTGGACGGGGTGGCGAAGAAGCAGAATTTTTAAAATCATTTAAAGTAAAATATGAAATAGTTCCTGGAATCACTTCTGGAATTGGTTCTGCAACGTACGCTGGAATCCCATTAACGCATAGAAAATTTGCGTCATCTGTAGTATTTGTCACTGGTCACGAGGACCCGGAAAAAAATGAGGAAATTGTAAAATGGAAAAAACTTGCAAAATCAGTTGATACTATTGTTATAATGATGGGTCTTTCAAGACTTGGAATTATATCAAAACAACTTATTGAAGGCGGAATGAAAAAATCTACTCCTGTTGCAGTTATTCAAAATGGAACAACACCAAAACAAAAAATGATTGTTGGTACTTTGACTAATATTGCAAACAAAGTCAAAAAAGAAAAAATATCCCCTCCTGCAAATATAATTATAGGTGAAGTTGTTAATCTGCATAAAATTATAGGATGGAAAAAATGAGTCAAGAAAAAACCATTGCCATCACTCGTTCAAAAGATGACTCTGAAGAATTCATTGAATTAATTACAAAACACGATGCAATTCCAATCACTCTGCCAACTATTGAACTTGTTAGTAAGGGTGAGAAAATCGTTGATGAATTCCTAAATTCTATAAAAACTGAAAATCCGGATTTTTCTGTTTTTATGAGTTCTAAAGCTGTAAAATTATTAATTGAGAGTTCTAAAAAAATATCAAAATTTGATGAATTACGACTTGCAATTGCTAATACCATTGTAATAGCAGTTGGTCCTAAAACTAAAGATGCACTAGAAAATGAAAACATCAAAGTTTCATACATGCCAACAAGATACTCTTCTGTTGGTGTTGGGGAGGTTTTTACAAAATTAGACGCTGTTGGGAAAAAGGTAATTGTTCCTAGAAGTGGTGCCTCTACCCCATTTCTTAAGGATCTTCTTGAAAAAATTGGACTTGAAATTATTGAATTATATCTTTATGATGTATGTGCATTTAGCGATACTTCTCAATGGAATGAATTTAGAACTCTTTTTTCACAAAATTCCATTGATGGATTAATATTCACAAGTGTTTCTTCTGTTAGAGCATTTTTTGAAATAATGACAAAAGACTTTGAACATTCTCAGCTTTTAGAAAACCTTGACAAAACTAAGGTAATAGCAATTGGTCCATTCACTGCAAATGAATTAAAAAAATTCAATGTCCAAAATATTATTGCTGATGTTCATACTGTAGCTGGCTCTGTTGATGTAATTGTTAATGAACTCTCATTAGCTTAACCTATTTAGCCTAGCCTAAATTTACTCTGACTTTTATAATAACAACGTTGTAATTCGTTTATGGCAACAGAAAATTTTGATATGGATTATTCCAAGTATGATTTCAAAGACTCTACTGAAATGTATGTTCACTTGAGCAAAAAAGGTCTTTCAAAAGATACTGTAATTGGAATCAGCAAAATGAAAGATGAGCCACAGTGGATGCTTGATTTTAGATTAAGATCATATGAAGTATTCATGAAAAAACCTATGCCGACTTGGGGGGCAGATCTCAGTAATATTGATTTTCAAAATATTTACTACTATGCTAAGGCATCTGAAAAAACTGAAAAGAATTGGGATGATGTTCCAGAAGATGTAAAAAACACATTTGATAAACTTGGTATTCCTGAAGCAGAAAAGAAATTCCTTGCTGGAGTTGGTGCTCAGTATGAATCTGAAGTGGTTTATCATAGTTTAAGAGAGGATTTGGCAAAACAAGGTGTATTATTCTTAGATACTGACAGTGCTCTAAAAGAACACCCAGAAATATTCAAAAAATACTTTGGAAAAATGATTCCTCCTGAAGATAATAAATTTGCTGCATTAAACAGCGCAGTATGGAGTGGTGGTTCATTCATCTACATTCCTCCTGGTGTTAAAGTTGACATGCCATTACAAGCTTACTTTAGAATTAATGCAGAAAATATTGGTCAATTTGAAAGAACATTAATTATTGCTGATGAAGGCTCTGAAGTTCATTACATTGAAGGATGTACTGCACCAGTTTATTCATCCGAATCATTACACTCTGCTGTAGTAGAACTTGTTGCACACAAAGATGCAAAATTAAGATATACAACAATTCAAAATTGGAGTAACGATGTATACAATCTTGTTACTAAACGTGCTTATGCATATGAAGGTGCATCAGTTGAATGGATTGATGGAAATATTGGTAGTAAAATTACAATGAAATACCCTGGAATTTATTTGATGGGTCAAAAAGCTTATGGTGAAACCTTGTCTATTGCTTTTGCAGGAAAAGGTCAACATCAAGATACTGGTGCAAAAATGGTTCATTTAGCACCTAATACAACATCTAAAGTTACTTCAAAATCTGTTAGTCGTTCTACAGGTCGCTCAACATACAGAGGGTTACTTAATGTTGCAAAGGGTGCAACAAATGTAAAATCTACTGTTAGATGTGATGCATTACTATTAGACGACACGTCAAAAACTGATACTTATCCATATATGGAAATCAATCAAGAAGATGCAACTATAACTCATGAAGCTACAGTTGGAAAGATTGGCGATGATCAAATTTTCTACTTGATGACTCGAGGATTCACTGAAGAAGAAGCATTAACTCTAATTGTTAATGGATTTATGGAACCATTCACAAAAGAACTCCCAATGGAATATGCAGTAGAATTAAATCGACTCATCAAATTAGAGATGGATAATTCAGTCGGTTAGAATTACTTTATCGTGATAAATCATGGAACAAACGCTATCCTCAATTCAAAATTCTTTACTTGAAGAGATTTCATCATCAAAAAACGAACCTGACTGGCTTAAAGAATATAGAAAAAATTCACTTAGTATATACAATGAATTGCCAGCTGAGGTATCTTCTCTTTACAATAAGTATACTGATGCAAAACGTATGGATCCAACTAAGGTTTCATTATCGACAACTTCTGATTCTAAATTACCTGATTTTCTTTCAAAACGTGTTGAAGAAGTAAAAAAAGAAAATGGATTGATACAAGTAGGAACAAATGTAATATCCTCCAATTTATCTGATGAATTAAAATCAAAAGGTGTTATGGTTTCATCCATTGACGATGCATTAAAACATCATCAGGAATTAATAGAAAAAACAATCAAATCATCAAATTCTAATGAAGATAAATACACTGCACTAAATAATGCTGCATTTAATTCTGGACTTTTTGTATACATACCAAAAAACCAAATTATAGATGAACCAATTCATCTATTCTCTTGTTTGTCTGAAGATGGTTTATCCGTGATATCTAGAAATATTATAATTGTTGAAGATAATGCTAAAGCAAATATTGTTCAAGAATTATACTCTCCAAAAAATGAAAAACAACAAGCATACCTTGAACTATTGAATACAACTATTGGTGCAAATAGTAGTCTTGATGTTACATCACTTCAAATGATGGATCAGTCATCCATTAACTTCTCTACAAGAAGTTCACATCTTGCACAAGATTCAAAAATTAATTGGTATCTTGGACTCTTTGGAGCAATGTTGTCTAGATATAGAATTGATTATCATCTAAATGGAACTGGTGCTGTTGCAACGGATTCTGAAGTTGCATTTGGAAATAATGAGCAATCATTTGATCTAAACACAATTGTAAATCATAATGAACAATCCACTGAAGGAAGAGTTGTAGAAAAGTCAATCCTAAAAAATAAATCAAAATCTTTGTTTAAAGGAATGATCAAAATCAATGAAAACGCGGCTCACTCTAATTCATTTCTTTCTGGTCGTTCTATTTTATTAGACAAAGGTGCAAAATCTGATTCGATTCCTGGACTGGAAATTCTCACAAATGATGTAAAGGCAACACATTCTGCATCTGTCGCACAAATGGATGAAGAACAACTCTTCTATTTGGGAACACGTTGTCTAAGTAAACCTGAAGCTGAAAGAATTATTGTAGAGGGATTTTTGGAACCAATGTCACGTTCGATGTCTCACCAAGTACGTGCTTGGATTGCATACCTAATTGAATCAAAATGGGAAGGAAAAGAATTATCAATTAACAATGATGAGCAATTAAAAGCACTAGTTGAGATTGAAGAAACTCGCTACAATGAAAATGCTGAAATTGAACAACATTACAAGTATAGGTAAAATCAAATGACTGATTGGATAAATGCATGTAGTATTGACAGTTTAGGCCAAGGGAAGATGTTCAGTTTTGATCATAATGAGAAAAAATTACTCTTAACAAACATGAATGGAAAAATATTTGCAACTGATAGGATATGTACTCATGCAGAAGCAGATTTAGCTAATGGGATATTAACAGAAAATGGACTAACTTGTCCATTACATTTGTCTGTATTCAATATGGATGATGGTACTCCTCAAAACCCTCCTGCTGAAAATCCATTACAAACTTACAGAACAAAAATAGAAGATAATAATATCTTAATTGAGGTGTGAATGATGCAAGCGACAACAAGTTCATTTGAGAATTTAAGAAATGATTTCCCAATTTTAAATAGACGAGTTAGAGATAATAAAAAACTGGTATATCTTGATAATGCTGCAACCACACAAAAACCTAATCAGGTTATAGATGCAATTTCTGATTATTATAAAAATCATAATTCTAACATTCATCGAGCTGTTCATGCTTTAGCTGAAGAATCTACTGAGGCTTTTGAAGAAACTAGGGACAAAGTTGCAAAATTTCTTAATGTTGAAGATTCTAGAGAAATTATTTTTGTTAGAGGTACAACTGAGGGAATAAATCTTGTAGCATATGCATGGGGACGTGATAATGTCAAAGAAGGTGATATTATTGTCACTACTGAATATGAACATCATTCAAATATTGTTCCATGGCAATTACTAACTCAAGAAAAAAAGGCACAACTCAAGTATATTGACATTGATGACAATGGGGAATTAATGCTTGAACAACTAGATGATTATCTTTCAACTGGAAAAGTAAAACTAGTTACATTTAGTCATATGTCAAATGTTTTAGGAACAATTTCTCCGGTTAAAGAGATTGTTTCAAAATGTAGATCTGTAGGAGTTAAAGTTTTGATTGATGGTGCACAATCTGTTCCACATATGAAAATTGATTTAACTGATTTAAATTCTGATTTCTATGTTTTTTCTGCACATAAAATGTTAGGTCCAACCGGAGTCGGTGTTTTATGGGCCAAAAAAGAAATTCTTGAAAAAATGAGTCCTTTCCTTGGAGGTGGTGACATGATTCGTGAAGTACACAAATATGAAACAACGTGGAATGATCTACCATACAAATTCGAGGCGGGTACTCCAAATATTGCAGATGTAATTGGATTTGCAAAAGCAATTGAATATCTTGAAAAAATTGGTATGGATAATATTCGAAATCATGAATTAGAATTAACTAAATATGCACTAGATGAAATGAAAAAAGTTCCTGGAATTACATTGTATGGAACAAAAGAACCTGAAAAGAGAGGTGGTGTTGTTTCTTTTAATTTTAACGATGTACATCCACATGATGTTGGAACTATTATTGATAAAGAAGGTGTTGCAATACGTTCTGGTCATCATTGTGCACAAGTATTAATGGAAAAACTCAATGTTGCTGCAACTAATCGTGCAAGCTTTTACATTTACAATACAAAAGAAGAGATTGATGTATTAATTTCTTCATTACGGCATGTTGCAAAGGTGTTCAAATTATGAGTGGAGATCCAATTTATACTGAAATGATTATTGAGTATTCTAGAAATCCCTCAAATTATGGAAAAATTGATGATGCACATATTCATCAGCATGATAGTAATCCTCTATGTGGTGATAGTATTGATCTTTATCTGAATATTGATGGTGATAAAATTAGTGATATCAAATTTGATGGAAAAGGATGTGCGATTTGTATGGCATGCTCTTCAGTTCTAACTGAAATGATAAAAGGGAAAACTCTTGATGAAGTCAAAAAATTTACAAAAGATGAATTGTTATCTGAATTGGGTCTAGAGCATCTAATCAAAACAAGTCCTGTCAGAATCAAATGTGCATTATTATCTCTTAAAACTCTCAAATTTGGAATTTATTCATATTTTGTTGATAAGTTGAAAGATTCTGAATCTGCAGGAAACTTAAATGAAGAGGCAGCTAATCTGTACTAGATGACAAATTCAAACATACTTCAAATTAGAAAAATAATATTTGAAAATTTTAATGAAATAGATTTGCGTTTCAATAATGATGAAATCTATGAATTACTGAAAAAAAATGAAATTTTTGATCAATCTCAAACAATTGATGACTTGGAAAGTGATTTCAAAAAAATTGAGAATGATGGATTACTTCGTTGTATTGCACAAAACTTCACAACTCAATGGTTCAAGATATTCAATGATGTTGAAAAAATTACTTGTAATTCTTGTAATACTGAAATTTATCTAGGTAAAGAGGAACCTAGAATTTGCCCAAATTCGGATTGTAATTCTAATCTATAGTATGTTTTTCTGCAGCATCTTCTAGGCATTTTATCATGGGTAATTTTTGTCCTGTCAGATATCTCACCAATGCCCCGCCTGCAGTACTAATATGATTTACTTTTTCAGTTAAATTATACTGTCTAAGTGCAGATGTCAAATGTCCGCCACTAATTATTGATGTTGCCATGGATTGTGATATTGCTTCTAGCATAGATTTTGTTCCAAATTGGAAATTCTCTTTTTCAAAGAATCCTGCAGGTCCACTCATGAATACAGTTCCTGCACTTGAAACAATTCTTGAATAGTGCTCCAACGTCTTTGTTCCAATATCAAATATTTCATCATCTTTTGCTAAATCTCTTACATCTATCTCTACTCTTTCTCCATCTTTATTCACTGCAATATCTACTGGTGTTGAGAATACATCTGGATGTTCCCCAATCAATGAATGAGCTTTTGCAACCATCTCGTCTTCATCTTTAATATTCAATGGAAATTTTATTCTTCCTTGTGCTCGTAAAAAGACATTAGCGATTACTCCTGTAAGTAATACATGATCTGCACGTTCTTTTTTGATTAGTAATTTTATCGCTTTTAGTCTATCATCAACTTTTGATCCTCCTAGCACCACTGTAAATGGAGACTTTGCAACTGTAAGTATATTATCTAATTGCTTAACCTCTCTCTCTAACAAGCGACCTGCACAAGTTGGTAATACTTGAGCAAATCCTACTAATGATGGATGTGTTCTATGTGCACTTGGAAAAGAATCTAAAATAAATAAGTCAAATAAATCCTTTAACCTCTGCACCATGATCGTTCTTGCACTCTCTTCTAATGAAAATTCATAATTTTCTTCAGCGCATAATCTCAGATTATCAAGTAGGATTATCTCATTATCACCCATTTTCTTAATCTCTTCTTGTGCTAATGATCCAATAACATCTGCAACATACCTTACTTTTTTATTTGAAAATTTTTCTAATTGTTTTGCATGTTCTTCCATTCCTACAAAATCTCCTCTACCCACTCTCCCTTGATGAGATATAACGACAACCTTTGCTCCATCTAGTGCATTTATTGTCTCAACTACTTCTTCAATTCTTTTTGTTCCTAAAATTTCTCCTGTATCTGGATGAATTGGGCAGTTCATATCTACACGAAGTAGCACAGTTTTTCCTTTAACATCAAAATTATCTAATGTTAGTATGCCCACAACACACAATTCGTTTCTCCTGTTAAAATTCGTTTATCCGATCATGTCATTAATGATGGTAAATGACATATTGTTGTCAATTATTGAATAAATGAGATATAATTGCAAAATATTCTATTTGGCATTAGATCAAGACCCTTCTTCATACTCCTAGCCATATTTCTTATCTGTACTTTTATTGCAATGTCAGAATCAACTTTGGATTCTGAAAAACAATTCATGACTAATGTTCAAAAATCTGCTGGAAATCCATCTATCGATTATGCTGTGTGGCTTCTAACTGAATCTGGCAATATTTTTGTAATGCTCCCATTTAGCATAATACTCCTAATTATTAGAAAGACTCGAAGAATTGGGATGATCCTGCTCATCTTACTTGTAATTTCTACAATTCTTACTGGATATATGAAATGTGGAGTTGACAGAGATAGACCCTTTTTGGATTGGCTTGGAAGTGAACTTCCAGTTGAGGTGGAACCAGACAGCTTTTCACTTTTCTGTGAAGGACGAAGTTGGACTGCAGGATTTCCTTCTGGACATGCCGCACGTTCCACAATATTTGCATTTGTGATGGTGTATGTATTATCTGAAAAATTTCCTAGAGGTGTTCATCTAATCTGGCTTTATCCAATACTGATGTCATTAAGTAGAATCTACGTTCTACAACATTACCCATTAGATGTAATTGGTGGAACCATTTTAGGAATCTTTCTGGCAGGATATGTCTCAAAAAGGCTAAAACTAGATGAAATATTCTTACCACGAAAAATCTAGTTTCTCTAAAACTCTAGAACTGACGAAAACTATCGCATAGCGGTCATGATCTATACCTTCAGTTTGATGATCTTTGTTCTCATGAAACGTCCAATAACGTACATCCCTCTCTTGATTAGTTTTTCGTAGTGCATATGTCACAGTTGTAGTTACTGTATATCCGATCCGTTTCGCTGCTGTTTTGTCTTCTTTTGGCATTAAAACTTTGAAACCTTTGTTCTCTTTGTCAAATCCAATCATGACCATTTCATGTGCAATATCACTTGCTTGTTTTTCATCTTTTACATCAAATGTCTGAAAAATAGGGATTTTTGACGGATGAAATTCCATATTTTACGATCACTTGTACCTAAAAAAATTTTTTGGAAGCAATCATGTCAATTTTCTTTACAGAACAGTCAAAACCGCACATTCTGAATAACTTAAGCAACAATAATTCTTGATAATATTATGATAGGGTTAAGAAGTAAACTCAAACAATTAACTTCTCAAAAATCTGAAATTAGTAAGATCAGACGAAAAGGAGAAAATGAATATAAAAAAATAAAATCCATATCTAAAAAATATTCATCATCTTTAAAATCAACCCATAAACGAATTGAGTCATTTAAACAAAGTGCTGATGACATTAATGAAACACTAAGTCAAAAACTTGTCCAAATGGAAAGTATTCAACGACTCAAATCTGCAGCTCAAGAAAGATTAAACCTTGAAATTCAAAATAAAGAACAAATTGAAAGTGAAATTGACTTTGCTGATAATTCTGAGGAAAAACAGAGTTTGGAATACCGACTAAATTCAATACTTTCTACTATGGGTGAAATAAAAAATGAAATCAAACAAAGAGCCTCTATGGAGAAACAATTCTCTCAAACCATTTCTGAAATTGAGAAAAAAAAGAATTCTGTTACAAAAACCATTAAGAAAAATATCGAGTCGAAACTTGAACTCACAAAATTAACAAAAACTACTCAAGAAAAACTTGATTCTGTATCGAAAAAGTTTGAATCAGCAAAGAAACGTGAAATATCAATTATATCTCAATTATCAAAAATAAAATCTGTTATCCCTAAAGCTAAACCAAAAAGAAAAGTTACTAAATCAAAAACAAGAAAAGTAAAAGCTAAACCAAAAAGAAAAGTTACTAAATCAAAAACAAGAAAAGTAAAAGCTAAACCAAAAAGAAAAGTTACTAAATCAAAAACAAGAAAAGTAAAAGCTAAACCAAAAAGAAAAGTTACTAAATCAAAAACAAGAAAAGTAAAAGCTAAACCAAAAAGAAAAGTTACTAAATCAAAAACAAGAAAAGTAAAAGCTAAACCAAAAAGAAAAGTTACTAAATCAAAAACAAGAAAAGTAAAAGCTAAACCAAAAAAGAAAAAAACTCGAAGATAGTTAAAATATTAAAATTTTAATCTATTTTTTCAAGCTTTCCGAATTTACCTTTTCCGAGCTGGACTTCACCTTTGAACTCGTTTGTATATCCGTTCTCAATTTTTATTTTGTCGCCATTTTGAATATTTTTTGCATCTTCTGCCCACAATGTAATTTTAATTTCCATTCCATTGTCAACAAGCATTGCATTTGCAACATCTACTGTTGAACCGGCTTTTGTATTTACAGTTCTAACTTCTTCTTTTCGTTCAACTGTGCCTTCAACATTGATTCCTGATCTCATATTCTTGGCGTCATCAATTGTTGTCATGAATTCAAATTTCTTAAAATGATTATAAACTTTGTTTTCAAATTATTCTTCTATATTTATCTGACAAAATATCTACTGAAGAAGTTATATGTAAAAATCCATAATCTCTTTCATTGGAGGGGTATCGAAGCCCGGTCAACCGAGAAGGACTCAAGATCATCGTATAAGATATCCTTTCTCTTAGGAGTTCGTGGGTTCGAATCCCACCCCCTCCATATTTCTAAAATTATACAATCAAAGATTTTGTAATTGTGATGTGGTGACTAGTAATTTCTTTGTGAATTTTTGCAAGTTCTTCACTCTTGAAATATAGATTACATCTGAAACATTTCCATGTTTTACTAGGCATGGAATGTCTGATGTGTTTTTCGATATAAAGATCATGCATAATTTATTCATGTCAGGAAAAATCATATTGCATACAATGGTTTAGATATTTTGAGATGTAGATTAGTTTATGACTGATCTTTTTGAATCTATATTAGAATTTTCTTATATTGGAATCTTTTTTTTACTAATTCTTGTTAATGCTGCTCCTTTACTTATGCCTCCTACTTGGATAATTCTTGCATCATTTTATGCCATAGATGCATCATACGATCCGTTAGTATTGGCCTTAGTTGGTGCAACAGGTGCAACTATTGGTAGATTTATTCTTAAACAAGTATCTACAATATTTCGAAAATTTATTCAAAAAGAACAAAAATCTAATCTTGACGCCATTGGTAATTTTCTAAATAAAAAAAGATTTGGTTATATTCTTACATCATTCCTTTTTGCTGCAACTCCTCTCCCAAGCAACATGTTATTTGTCACATACGGTCTTCTTAAGGCAAAAAGCATTGGTCTGTATGTTGGATTTTGGGCTGGTCGTGTAGCATCATACTATCTTATGATCTCGATAAGTAATGTAGTTCTAACCCCATTTGTGGAATTATTTGAAGAACGATATATTGGAATTTTGATTGCTGATGGATTAGGAATATCTGTAATTATTCTTTTTACTTGTATTAATTGGACTTTATTATTAACTCAGAGAAAATTTAAATTAACAAGACCAAAACTATGGAAATTGTGAATCAAATTGAAAATTTAAAAAAAATAGCTAAAAGTAAACTTACAAAAAATGATCCTGGACATGATTTTGAACATGTAATGCGAGTATATCGAAATGCTGAAAGAATATGCAAAAGTGAAAATGGAAATGAAAAATTAATCTTATCTGCGGTATTATTACATGATATTGTAAAAATTAAAAATCGAAAAGATTCTGCTTTAAAAAGTGCTAAACTATCCGAAAAAATTTTAAAAGAAAATTATTTCTTAGATGATGAAATTATAATTATTTCTGATGCCATCAAAGAACATAGTTTTTCAAAAGGGAAAATTCCTTCTACAATCGAAGGAAAAATTCTCCAAGATGCTGATAGATTAGATGCTATTGGCGCTATTGGACTGGCTCGTGTTTTCTCATTTAGTGGCTCGAATAATCGACCTTTTTATGATCCAAAAGACCCATTTTCAGAAAATAGAGTTATCAATGATAATAAATGGACTTTAGACCATTTCTTTCAGAAATTACTTACATTAGAAAAAAAAATGAATACTAAAACAGGTAAAACTCTCGCAAAAAAACGTACTAAAATACTAAAAAACTTTCTTAAAGAAATTAAAAGTGAAATTTAACCATAATCAAGATATCGTTGATGCCTTTTTTCAACTTCTTTATTTTCTCCGCTTATGATTAGTTTCTTTTCATTTTCAAATCTGTTCTGTATATACTGATTAATTCCTTCAAACTCTTTTTTAGTTTCAAATGATTTCATTAATGGTTCAATACTGTTAAAATATTCTACTGTCTTTTCTCTAAATTCTTCTTTTGTAGGATTCTTTACTTCATTAATTCTAAACCACAACATTGCCCAACTAGCACCTGTAATATGTGGTAAAAGATCTAGTGCTCTTATAATCTCAAATTTTTCATCGTCTCTCATCTTAATCTTACAATTTTTCTGCTATATGTTTTGCAAAATAAGTAACAATCATATCTGCGCCTGCACGTTTCATTGAATACAATATTTCTTTAGTCATCTCTTCTTCATCTATCCATCCTTGCATCGCTGCACCTTTAACAAGTGCATATTCTCCTGAAACACTGTATGCTGCAACCGGAATATTGAATCGTCTTCTAGTTTCTGATATCAAATCCAAATATGTTAATGCAGGTTTGATCATGACAATGTCTACTCCTTCATCAATATCTGCTTCGACTTCTCTCATTGCTTCTCTTGGATTTGTAAATGGAACTTGATATGTACGTCTATCACTAAATTGTGGTGCACATTCTGCTGCATCTCTAAATGGTGAATAGAAATTTGATCTATGTTTTGCTGAATGTGACATAATTGCTACATCTGTAAATCCTTCATCATCTAATGCTTTTCTGATTGTTTTAACTTGTCCATCCATCATTGCTGAAGGTGAAACCACGTCTACACCTGCTTTAGCCTGACTAACTGCAATTTTTGCTAGTGTCTTTAAACTGGAATCATTATCAATTTTATCATCATGAATTAATCCACAATGCCCTGATGTGGTATATTGGCAAAGACAAACATCGGCCATTATTACAATTTTATCTCCAAAATTTTTCCTAATTTCTGCTATTGCTTTTTGAACTATTCCATGTTCTACAAATGCTGATGTTCCTTCGTCATCTTTCTCTCCTGGAATTCCAAATAGCATGATTGCAGGAATTCCTAATTCTGAGATTGTATTTACTTCGTTTACTACTTCTGATAATGGAAGTCTTTCTATTGCTGGCATAGAATTAATTTGTTTTTTGGCTTCAATTCCCTCTTCAACAAAAACTGGACAAATCAAATCTTTTGGTGAAATTGAAACTTCTTGAACTAAATCTCTTATTTTTTGACTAGTTCTTAATCTTCTTAATCGCCTTTCAGGAAAATTTGCCATGGTCTAATTATGTTTTAATTAAATATAATTCCTAAGCAGGGATTGATTTCTCAATATCAAATTCATGCTCAACAAAATACTCTACTCTTGTCTTTTTGAATTCTCTGGAACTAAAAAGAATCTTGTATTCTTCGACATCAATCTGATTCCGTATATCGCTTGCCATCTTTTTTGCTTCATCAATTGATTTACAATGTATCATTGAAAATACATTATATGGCCAATCTGGATATACTGGTCTTTCATAACAATGACTAACTTGTGGAAATGCTCCTAATTTTTCTCCAACTTGACTTATTCTGTCTTCTGGAACTTTCCATACAATCATTCCATTAGCTGTAAATCCTGCTTCTCTATGTCGAAGTATTGCTGCAAATCTTCGCATTACTCCAATACTCTCATAATGTCTTAATTTTTCAAAAACTTTTTCTTCTGTTATGCCTAATACATCTGCTGCTTTTAGAAACGGTCTATCTATAATTTCAAAATCTTTTTGTAACTGTCTAATGAATTCTTTATCTTCTTCAGTAGCAACAAAATTATTTTTTTTAATTTCTTTTTTTGCTTCTGAAGGTTTTACATCATGTTTTTTTGTATCTACCATGTCTAGTTTAACTCCAATCTTGAATAATTGAAGTGTTGGTAACATTCTCACTTTTTTAATTCCATCTAATTTTGAGAATTTATCTAACTCTGTTTGTAAATCTGTACCTGGTGGAACTGCTAATGTAAACCACAGATTGAATTGATGTTCTCTTTCATAATTGTGACTTACTCCTGGATGCTTGTTTATGTGTTGAGCAACTTTTTCTAATCTATCTGCCTCAATTTCCATTGCAACTAGAGAACTAGTATATCCTAATTTCCTAGTATCAAATATTGCACTTAATTGTCTTAAAACTCCTTTTCTCTTCATTTTTATTAATCTGGTTTTTACCTCCTCAGATGAAATACTGAATTTTTTTGCAATCTCATCAAATGGCCTTGGAACTAATGGGAAAGTCCATTGAATTTCATTTAAAATTTCATTATCAATTTCTTCCATACTTGACATATATACAAAATCTATGAAATCAATTAAAAAATGTAACGTGTGTTCTTGAATGTATAAATTACATTTTGTTAGTGGCAGATTATTGATAATTGATCTTCATCTAAATGGAAAAATTGTTGTTATTGTTGGAGCTGGAAATGAAGCTCTGAAACGAATAAAATTACTTGAAAATGAAGAATGTCAAATTATTGTAATTGGAGAAAAACCTAGTTCTGAAATAAGAAAACTTGCCACAGTAAAGAAAATTACACTGAAAAAAATTAAATTATCTTCGTCATTATTCCTAAAAAATTATAAGCCATTTTTAGTAATTGCATCAACTACTGATACTCTTCTAAACCAAAAGATAGTTAAAACTGCTAGAAAAATGAAAATTCTTGCATATGCATCTGATTCACCTGAGTCAAGTGATATTTCTTATCTCTCATTAATTAATATAAAAAAAATAATCAAAGTAGCAATTTCTACTGGAGGTAGTAGTCCAATTATGGCAAAAAAGATTAAATCAAAAACTGAGATGTGTTTGCAAAAAAATATTTCAAACCAAGATATACAATTAATCAAAATTCAAAAATTTGCACGTAGTGAATCTAGAAAATTTATCACTACCCAAATTGAAAGAAAAAAATTTCTTTATGCATTGATGAAGGATAAACGTGTTAAAGAGTTATTAAAAGATAGAAAATACAAGCCAATACAGACTATAATAAAAAAAATGGTGAAGGATTGGTAATGACAAAAAATATTATTAATGCAAGAGTAACTTTTAAGAGATCTCCTATTCACGTACTTGAAAGATTCTCATTGGGGGATTCTGAAAATGCGTATAAATCTTTCAAAGAACATACTGGTTTATCTGAATGTGTAATTTTACAAACATGTAATCGTGTAGAAATTTTTGGCTCTGGTAATACATTTGATAAGGATGAAATTAAAAAGACTTGGGCCTCACTCTCTGGTTTGGAAGAAAACAGTTTTCAAGAAAATTTAGAATGGTCCCAAAACTCTGAAGTGTATGAACATTTACTGAAGCTAACTTCTGGTCTTGATTCTATGGTTGTAGGTGAAGAACAAATAATGAAACAAATTAAAGACTCAATTCAATCTGCCAAAAAATTAAAAGTTTCTGGTGAATCTTTAAACACTTTATTTGATAAAGCAATACGTGTAGGTACTAGAGTACGTACCTCGACTGGAATTAGTAAAGGTAGTATTTCTGTTGGCTCTATGGCAGTTAAACTTGCGGAGGAAAACGTTGATGAAATGAAACTAAAAAAAATTCTTCTAATTGGAACTGGAGAAGCTGCAACACTTGTTGCAAAATCATTAACAAAGCGTGGTTACAATTTCTTTATTTCAAGTAGAACTGTGGAACGTTCGACATCATTTTCTAAAACTGTAGGTGGTCAACCAGTTGATTTTAATTCAATTCTTCATGGATTTCAAAATTATGATATAGTTTTTGTAGCAACTACTGCTCCTTACTTTTTGGTAACTTTTGAAAGAATACAAAAAGCTCTTGAAACAAAAAAATCTGGTATGATGATCCTGGATCTTTCCAATCCTAGAACTGTAGATGAAAAAGTTGCTGAATTACGTGGAGTAAAACTAATGAATATTGATCAGATTGCTGAAATGGTTGATAAAAATATGAGAAGTCGAATTGGTCAGAAAAACTCTGCAGAAGAAATTATTAAAGAAGAATTGCCAGTATTAGAAGCAACTATGAAAAGATTAGAAGCTGAACCAATTGTAAAGGATGTCTTCAAAAGTACTGATGCAATTAGGATAAAAGAGCTTGAAAAAGCATTGAGTATGTTAGGTGAATTAAATGATTCACAGAAAAAAATAATTGAAGAATTATCAAAATCTGTTGCTGAAAATATTATATCAACTCCTATGAATAATCTCAGAAAAGAAACTGAACATGGGAATTCTGATCTAATAGATGCAGCTTCTAAACTGTTTAATTTTAAAAAAGAAGATAATTAATGATTATAGCGCATTTGATTTGATTCTTGTTTGAATCCAATTCTTTCATAAAATGGAATTAATTCATCTTTACAATCTAAAATTGTTTTATAACAATTCATTGCCTTTGCTTTTTCTAGCAATGAAACAACAAGTTTCATACCTATTCCTCTTCCTTCAAACTCTTTTGAAACAACTACATCTTCAATATGTCCCACCTTACCTCCATCATGAATGAATTTCTGTTCAATAAGCAATGTTGTCGAACCCACAATCTTTCCATCGATTTCTGCAACATGTATAATATGATCTGGATTTGCAATGATCTTCTTCAGAATGTTTGTAGCAGTTTCTTTATCCAGACTACTCGCAGTTCTTAAATTATCTAAGCTTTCTAGAAAATCATTCTCAATATCTGACTCAACTATAACTCGAATTTTAACATCTGACATTCTCTAATCATCCCTATTTTTTTCTATACGCTTCATTTGTTTTTTCATAGGTTTCTTTATCACCAATATCGATAAATCCTTTTTTAGAAATCACACTACCAACTTTCTTTTTCTTTGCAAGTATCTTTCGTATCACACTATCCATTCCATATGACCCATTTTTTGGAATTAATTGAAGTACTTCTGGTTCCATTACATAGCAACCTACGTTAATTTTTGCTGAAAATTCTGGTTTTTCATTCCATGAAGTAACCTTGCCACTATTCTTTGTGCCAATTACACCATATTTCAAATTAAATTTGTAATCATAGAGACTCATAGTAACATTCGATTTAGATTTTTTATGTTGTTTAATCATATTTTTTAAACTAAAATTGTAGATTGAATCGCCATATAGGCAAACAAATGTTCCATCAATGAATTTTTCAGCAGTTTTTAGCTGACCTGCCGTTGCAAGTGGTTTATTTGAAATAGCATATTCAATTTTTACACCAAATTTTTTACCATCGCCAAAATAATGTTCAATTTTCTTTCGTAAATAACTCACACAGATTACAATTTCTTTAATTCCATTTTTTTTAATCCATTCTATTTCATGCTCTAAAATTGGTTTTCCACCTAATGGCAGCATTGGTTTAGGAAGAGATTTTGTGTATGGTTTTAGTCTCGTACCAAGTCCTCCTGCTAAAATTACTACCTTCATGAGTTTGTATGCACTTTTCAGTTCTATTTATGTCCAATTATGCAATATTTAGTGATTCATTGAATTTGCTTAATCTTTTTTATTACTTCTGTAGGTGTATTACCAAATACAATAATCATAGGTTCTTTTCCTAAATCACCTTTATGATATATGATATCCGGCATTTCTGATTTCAAACAACTAGAGACTCCCCACGATATCGAGGAGTTTTCTTTTAATTTTGAATTTTTAGATTCTTTTTTTCTATTATAAGTTAACACTGACATTTTACGTTTTTTTGCCTTAGTGATTAATTTTGGTTCATATTTTATATTAATTGCTGAACGAATCTCAGGAAATTTCTTTGACACTTCAATTAGTGCCGTTGCAACGTGTTGTGATCCTCCGAATACTAGATCCCCTGCTTGAATGACATTATTTCCAGATTTGACAAGCCTTCCAGAAATACCTAAAACATTTTTGATATTCTTTGGTTTATTTTTTGAAAAAACAAAATTTGTTTGGCATTCAGGAATAATTTTTGAGACATCTTTAATATTTTGAAAATCAATTATTGAAAGTGAAAGTTGTTTTTGTATTTCAGAATTTTTTTTATGAGTTATTTTAATTCCTTTTCCTAAATCTTTAGAATTTTTTATTGACTGATAGACATACTCTTTTGCAATATTTGCTGCTTCATGAATTGATTTTTTTCTAGCAAGTGATGCAGTTATTGATGCTGAATAATTGCATCCACTTCCATGATTAATCATTTTGATTCTTTTTCCCTTCAAAATGTAATTTCTATCCGACTCCATTACAAAATCTTCTATCTCCCTTTCGGATTCCCTATATCCAGTTATTATGACATTTCTAGCACCTAATTCTTGTAATCTCTTGGCAGCATCATCTACTTTGCTACATCCTGATAAAATCTTAGATTCTCTCTTGTTAGGTGTGATAATTGTGGCTAATGGTATTATCATTTTCCTATAATCTGTGATTGCTGATTTTTTTAATAAAATTGTCTTGGTTGTAGATTCAATTATTGGATCAACTATTATTGGACATTTTTGATTTTTTATCATTTCATGTACAGCTTTGATAATTGACGAATCATACATCATTCCAATTTTAATTGAATCAATTTGAAAATCTGATAACACTGATTCTAATTGAGATTTTATAATTTTTGAGGAAATTGGTAAAATTTTAGAAATTTTTTTTGTATTCTGACTGGTAATGGCAGTAATTACTGTAAAACCATACACGCCGTGATTCTCAAATGTTTTGATGTCACTTTGAATTCCTGCCCCAGATGATGGGTCTGAGCCGCCAATTGAAAGAACATTCATGCTGATCGTAAGTTAAACGATTGTTTAAATCCACCATTTGACAATTTGATATATGGCAACTCAAATGACTTCTGCACGTAGAGGTGTGGCTACTGATGAAATGAAACAGGTAGCAAAAGACGAAGATGTAACTCTTGACTGGTTAGTTCCAAAAATTGCTAGTGGTTCAATAATAATTCCTAGTAATAATGCGCGTAAAGAAAAAATCCATAATGTAGGAATTGGTAAAGGTACAAAAACCAAGGTGAATGTAAACATTGGTACCTCTACCTTGAATGTCAATATTGATGAAGAAGTTGAGAAAGCCAAAGTTGCAGTAAAATATCATGCAGATACTATCATGGATTTGAGTGATGGTGGTGATGTTGGAGTTGTTCGAAGACGATTATTGGAAGTTGCACCAATTACATTTGGAACTGTACCAATTTATGAAGCATATAACTTTGGAGTTGAAAAACACAAAAACCCATTAGATATAACTGAAGATGATTTTCTTAAAGCATTTGAAAATAATATAAAAGATGGAGTTGATTACACAACAATACATTCTGGCATAACAAAAGAAATTGCTAAAAGAATTCTAAAGGTTGAAAGATATGCTGGCGTAGTTAGTAAAGGTGGAACTATTACTGCCGCTTGGATGCTAAAATACGATAAAGAAAATCCTTACATCACTCATTATGACTATATGATGGAACTGGCACAAAAATATGATGTGACATTTAGTTTAGGTGATGCTCTAAGACCTGGTTCTATTTTAGACTCTCATGATGAATTACAAGTCCAAGAAATGATTAACATATCTAGACTTGCTAAACGCGCAAATGAAAAAGAAGTTCAAGTTATGGTTGAAGGTCCTGGACATGTTCCATTAAATGAAGTAGCAGCGAATGTAAGGTTAGCAAAATCACTCATAGGTGATGTTCCATACTATGTCTTAGGACCATTAGTGACTGATATTGCATCTGGACATGACCATATTGCAAGTGCTATCGGTGCTGCAGTTTCAGCTAGTGAAGGTGTTGATCTTTTATGTTATCTTACTCCTTCTGAACATCTTGCATTACCTAATTCTGAAGAAGTGAAAGCTGGTTTGATTGCCTACCGAATTGCAGCTCATGCTGGCGATCTTGTAAAATTAAGAGAAAAAGCAATAAAATGGGATATGAAGATGACTGAAGCTAGAAGAACTCTTGATTGGGAAAAACAATTGGCTTTATCAATTGATCCTGAATTAGCTGCTAAAATTCATGGAAGAACTGGTCAACACCCTGGAAATAATGTTCCTTGTACAATGTGTGGTGGCGCATGTGTGTATCTTATGTTACCACAACAAAGAAAATATGAAAAAGATCCTGAAAAATTAGAACAATCTACCTAATACTCTATCTAAACTTGGAACTGTTGTGAAATTATTTAATTCATTAATCCTTATCCATCTGGAATCTGAATTTTCCCAATTCAATTTAATTTCTTTATTAATACAAGAAAATAAAAATGGATAAACCTCCCATTGGTGATTTGCGTATTGAGGTGATTCAATCAAAATCTTATTTCCTTCTTTCATTAAAGTAATATCTAATTCTTCTATTCCAACCTCTTCCAAAATTTCAATTTTTGCTCGTTTGATTGGTTTCTCATTATCTTCTATAATACCACTAATCCCTGCCCAGAGATTCTTCATACTTTTTACTTTTTCACTTCTTTTTAGGAGTAGAATTTTTTCTGAATTTCTTAAAAACGACGTAACAATTTTTGTTTTACGCATTATTTCTCAATTGTATTAACCATCTTTGTTAGTTTTTTGTAGGATTTTTCTAGGTCAACATTTTGAGAAATTTTTTCTTTATTCATGTTAATGTATTCAATTATCTCTTCACTCTTTCCTTCTTGTGCAGATGCTAGTAGTCTTCCTACATCTTTCCAAAACTCTTCTGCAACTCTTCTAATCTCTGGATTTGAAATAATAGTTTCAATCAATTCTGGTGATTCTGTCATTATACTCTCTGCCAAAATCTTTTGAGCTTTGAATGTTGTTCCTGACATTTTTTCTGTAAGTAAAACCTTGTCATCTTTTGCTAAAATATTTGCAAATGCTATATTGATTAAATGAGTTAAACCAAGAATCATCGCAATTTTTTTATCATGCTCTGTGGAGTCAATTGTTACAAAATTTCCATCTGGAAAAAGATTCTTTGCAACATTTAGTTCCTTCTTTCCATCTTTTATTGGTATTAAAACAATATTATGATTTTTTAGATTTTTTGCACCTGGACCAAACATAGGATGAATACAAATTGGTGATACTTTTGCAGGTATTTTCCCTAATGCAGTTGCTGTCTTTGCTTTATGTGAGGTAATGTCAATTAGATATGATCCCCTTTTCATTTCTTTTGCAATTAATCTAATAATTTCAGGAGTCTTTTTTGTCGGTGTTGATAATAAAACATAGTCTACATTTAGAATTGCACTAATCAATGACTTTGCATTTTTTATATTTTTTGCAACTGGATTTGTGTTATCAAAACCAGTAACTTCAAATCCTTTTTTTGAAAAATATTCTGAAAACCATTTACCCATTGCGCCACCTGCTCCTATTATTGAAATAGTTTTAGCCATTCTACATCTATAACCTAGTTTTTAATATGTCCATGCCTTGAATTAGTGTTTTTATGTCCAAACATGCTGATATTCTAAAAAACTCATTGTAATCCCCAAATCCTATTCCAGGTGCAATAGCAACCCCATGATCTAACAATTTCTCGGATAATTCTGAAGTATTAATTGGGTTTTTAGTGCGTGCAAAAATATACATCGCCCCATCTGGTTTAACAAATTCTAATTCCATTTCTTTGCAGATCTCTCCCAATTTTGTTAATCTTTCATTTATTAGTTTTACATTATCTGTGACATCCTCTTCTAATGAATTCATAGCTGTATATTGAATTGGTTCTGAAACATTTGTTAAACAAAGCGCTTCTATTTTTGCTAATCTTTCAACAATCTTTTGATTAGAAATTAAATATCCAATCCTATAACCTGTCATGGAATGTGATTTTGAAAATGATTGTGTAATGATTGATTTTTCATAATTGTATGATAAAATACTAGTCCATTCTTTATTTGAATAATTACTGTAAATCTCATCACTCAAAATATACAAATCATGTTTTTTTGAGATTTCAACAATCTGATCTTGTAATGTTTTTGGCAAAATCTTTCCAGTAGGATTATTCGGATAATTTAGAACAATCATCTTTGTATTATCATTAATGCATGATGAAATCTCATCAATATCTGGTTCCCATTTATTTTTCAATGTTGTTTTAATACTTCTTACTTTGATGCCTGCATTTATTGCACATTGTCTATATGCTGGCCATGCTGGCTCTATCACAATCATCTCATCTCCAGGATCTAAAAGTGTGGTTATAGATAGAAAAACGCCAAATCTTGCACCAGGAGTTACCATGACATTTTCTGAATTAATCTTTGTATCAAAATTCTCGTTAGCAAATTCAGCCAATTTTGTTCTAAACTCTGGTAATCCTTTTGCTGGACCATACTTTCCAAATCCCTTGTCATACACTTCTGATAGTGATTTTTTTACATTAATTGGAGGTTGAAAGTCTGGTTCTCCTACTTCTAAGTGAATTATTTTCTTCCCTTTTTGTTCTAATTCCTTTGCTTTAAGAAAAATTGCTAAATGTGTTTTTGATTCTGATGATTGAACTTTTACTGATTCATTTAATAAAAAGTTCAAGAATTTGAGTGCAGTATTTGAATCAAAATCAATCTCTTTACATTGTCTCTTTACTAACTCTCTAAGTTCATCTTCTCTAGATTCGTTAGATACGCTCATCCCTTCTTTATTTTTTATTTTTCCTATATCTTGTGCAATTTCTGTCCTAGTTTTTAATAGAGTTAACATCTCGATTGTAATCTCTTCAATTTTTTTTCTTAATTCTTCTAGTTCAGTCATTTTCATAATGTTGGTTTTATGAAACCACTAAGTAATGCATGATCTGCTATAGTCAGTGCAATCAATGAATCTACTACTGGAGGTGCACGTGGTACTACGCATGGATCATGTCTTCCACCTACTTGGAGTTTAATTGACTTTTTCTTTTTTATATCCACACTGTTTTGTATTTTAGAAATAGATGATGCTGGTTTGAATGCAATTCTCAATGTAATTGGCATTCCATTTGAAATACCGCCCAAAATTCCTCCAGAATTATTAGTTTTAGTTGAAACTTTTCCTCCTTTCATCACATATGCATCATTATTCTCTGAACCAAATCTTTCTGAACCTGCAAAACCTGAACCAAATTCTATTCCTTTTACTGCTGGGATTGAAAAAATTGCTTTACTTATGTCTGATTCTAATGAACCAAAAATTGGTTCTCCTAAACCAACTGGTAAATTTGTTGTAATTGATTCTATTATTCCTCCAAGTGAGTCTCCTTTTTTCCTAGCATTCAAAATAACACTTTTCATTTTTTGAGCAGTATTTCTTTCAGGACATCTAACATCATTTGTGTAAATTGATTTGAATTCTTTTTTTGTTGCTTCCTTTTTCATCTTTACCTTTCCAATTTGTGATGTGTAAGAATTAGTTTCAACTCCAATTGTATCTTTAAGTAATTTTCTTGCAATTGCTCCGCCCATTACATGTGTTGCAGTTAATCTTCCAGAAAATCTTCCTCCTCCTCTATGATCATTAAATTTTTTATATTTCATATATGCTGGATAATCAGAGTGTCCTGGACGCATTTCAGTTCTTAGTTTTTCATATGCAACTGATTTCTGATCCTTGTTCCAAATGATCATAGTAATTGGCGCTCCTGTAGTATATCCTCTGAATGTACCTGTAAGAATCTCTACTACATCTCCTTCTTTTCTTTGTGTTGATACTAATGATTGCCCTGGTTTTCTCAAATCTAACATTTTTTGAATATCTTTTTCTTCTAATTCTAATCCTGCTGGACACCCGTCTAGTACTGTCCCAATACACTTTCCATGACTTTCTCCAAAACTAGTGAGAACCAATCTTCTGCCTATGGAATTACCATTCAACAATCAAAGATCGTTTATGATGCTTATAATCCTTCTATGTTAGTTTATTTTTGCGCCTACATTTACAAGGTCTGAAATAAATTCTGGATATGAAACTTTTACTGCATCTGGATCTGAAACTGTACATTCTCCGACAAACATTCCTGCAATCGAAAACGCCATGAATAATCTGTGATCATTTTCTGAATTTAACTCTGCAGGAATTAATTCTGAAGATTTTTTGATAATCATCCCATCATCTTTTTCTTCAACATTCAATCCTATCTTTTTTAATTCTCTTGAAATTATTGCAATTCTATCAGTCTCTTTGTATCTTGCATGTTTTACATTAAACATTTCAATGGGTTTTTCTGATTTCAATGCAAGAATTGCAATGGCAGGTAAAAGATCTGGTGTATCTGATAAATCAAATTTTCCACCTTTTAGTGAAATCGGAGATTCTGTGGTAATTATGTCATCTTCAAGTGTTACATTTACTCCCAATTTCTCTAAAATATCGACAATTGCTTCATCTCCTTGTGGCATATCTCCTAAACTTATTTCGATATCCAGGCCATCTCCCAACAAAACATTTGCTGCTAGCAATAATGCCAGATTGGAAAAATCTGACGGAATTGAAAATGTGGTTGGTTTGTAAATCTGATGTGAAACAACATATCTCTTATACTCTTCTTCAATCTTTACCTCAACACCAAATTTTTTCATTATTGCAATTGTCAAATCAACATATGGTTTTGAAACCAGTTTTCCTTCTACATTTATAATTAGTCCATCTGGTAATCGAGGTGCAATAATAAGTAGTGCCGAAATGAATTGACTAGAAATATCTCCATTTATGCTAATCTCTTTCCCTTGAATCTTTCCGTTGATGTGTATTGGAGGTCTTCCTTCGTCTGATTCGGTTTTGACTCCCATTGTTTCTAAAGCATCTAAAATAGGCTGCATTGGTCTTTTTTTAAGACTGTCATCTCCAGTTAATATTGTATTTCCTCCTGATAATGCAGCTATTGCAATTGCAATCCTAATTGTTGTTCCAGAATTTTCAGCATTTATCATCGAGCTTTGAACTGTCTCATCAATTTTATTTTTAATAGTTACATTATTTTCAACTTCTTCTACCTCAACTCCAAATCCTCTACATGCACTAATTGTTGCAATCGTGTCATTAGAATGTAGAATTTTTTTTACTATACTTTTACCATCAGATAATGCTGCAAGAAATATTGCTCTATGAGTATAACTCTTGTTAGATGGACATGTTATTTTCCCATTTAATTTGGATTTCTGAATCTTACAATTCATGAACATATGCCTTTTTGTTATTGATGTTAGCTATCATTATCTTCCCTTCCAATCCTGAAAATTCTTTCTGAATTTTTGATTTATTCTTTTTATCTGTAATTGCAATTATTGAAGGTCCATTACCTGAAATTGTTGCGCATAATGCACCTTTTTCCACTAATTTCATAATTAAATTTGGGTCTGAATTCAAAATTGAGGTTGTTGCAATTCCGTTGAGTATCCCTGCATTCCAATAATCTGAACCCTTTGCAAGTTCCCATGATCTTTCAAACGCATTTTTAAATTCTTTTAGCCTTTTCAAATTACCCCGCTTTCTTGATTTTGGTAAAAATATTACTGCTTGCAGTTCTTTTGGACCTACTTCTCTATGCACTATCTTCATCTTCAAGTTATCAGTTACATTAAACCCTCCAAAATAACAGGCACATGCATCATCATAAGCACCAGTAATACTAACTTTGGTCTGTATTGATGTTTTAGCACCCATCTTCAGAATTTCTTCATCACTCATTTGTTTGCCAAAAGCTTTTGCACATGATAATACAACTGCTGTTGAAATCGCACTAGAGCTCTTTAATCCATATCCTGTAGGTATGTTTGATCTAAAGTCTAACTCTAGTCTTGTATTCTCTAAAATCTTCTTTGGAATCATATTGTCAATTACCTTATTTATCAAACGTGAACTAATTGTCTTATTTTCAGAAGTGATATGAATTCCAGTTCCTTCTTTTTTTATTAATGTGGCTTCTACAAATGTATCAATTCCTAATGTGGAGCCTTTTCCTATTGCAATTGCATTTACCATAGATACTGCACCGTGCACCATGGCCACCACCTCTGTCATCAGAACCCTCCTAGAATAGCACGTTTCATTGCATCATATGGCGCTTGTTTATCTAACCAAATCTCAAATGAACGTATTGCTTGACCAAGTAGCATCTCATATCCAAAAATAATTCTGGACTTTCTTTCTTTTGCGGTATTTATCAAATCTGTTTTTATTGGTTTGTAAACTATATCATAAACTGTAGTCTGTTCATCAAATAATTTGCTTGGGATAATATTTTTCTCCCCTTTCAATCCCAATGATGATGCATTAATTATCATATCAAATTTTGAATCAAAATCTTCCATGTCTTTAATTGAACTTGATACAGAACTTAACCCAATTCTGTTTGAAAATTCAGATAATTCATCTCCTTTACTCTTCGTTCTATTAACAATTGTAATCTCTTTAGCATTTTCTTTTTGAAATCCTGCAATGATAGCTCTTGCTGCCCCGCCAGCACCAAGAATAAGAATTTTTGAATTTTTTATTTCAATCTCTTTTCTTTTTATTGGTTCCAAAAAACCATCCATATCTGTGTTAAATCCTCTCAATACTCCATCATCATTAAGAACTGTATTTACGGCTCCAATTTTTTTACAATTGTCATCCAAGTTATCTAAATATTTCATCATTTCAATTTTGTGTGGTATTGTAACATTAAATCCTGCAATCTTGATTTTTTTTAAAGATTCTATGCCTATAGGCAATTCTCCTTGAGCGACTCTATACGCAATGTATGTACATTCCATTTCTAATTCTTTATATGCTGCATTGTGAATTGTTGGCGATAATGAATGATCAATAGGATCTCCGATTACTGCAAATGTCTTTAGCATATTTCTAATCCAAATTAGATTGATATAACCTATTCATTGGTAAAAAAATTTTTCATCACAAAAATTAATTCTACCAAAAACAACAAAAACTATGGAAAAACTTCCTTTTCTTCTTGTTATGGTAATTGGATTTTCAATTCTTCCATTCTCTTTTTCTGAAGATATTCCAGAATGGGTTAAATATAATGCCTCTTGGTGGGCTGATAGGCAAATTTCACAGAGTGAATTTACAAACAGTCTTGAATTTCTGATCAATGAAGGAATTATTTACATCCCATCAATTGAACCTGCTTCTCCTGGACCTGACAAAATTATTCCTGATTGGGTAAGAAACACTGCTGGTTGGTGGTCTGAAAATTTAATCCCAGACTCTGAATTTATTAATTCAATGAAATATCTGATTAAAATTGGAATTATACAAGTTGACGTAGTTAGTCCAGAAATTATCATAAACGAAGACATAGTTGACGAAATTCCTGAAACTCCTGCCATTTCTGGGAAACCTCTTCACATACTATTTGAAGGATATTCAAAAGCATATCCTGAAGGAAAATTTGTATTAGATGCAAAAGTGTTTTATGAAGATGTGTATAGTGGAACCGATTATCACCATCATAATAACCAAGTATTATCTGGTGTTACCATAAATGTAATTCTCACTGATGAAGAAGGCGATAAAATTCATACTGCTAGTGGTGAAACAGGAAAACTATTCTATAGATATGAAGTAATGCCTGACGAAACAACTCTAGATCCTCCTCACTGGAAAATTAGTCATTTGTATACTGCTGATGTAACTGCTTCTCTAGATGGACAAACAGTTAGCAAACAATATCAATTCTTTGGAACAATGGATAGACCTCCTGGATACTGATCAAACTAATTAGAAAATTATGTTATGCTTGATCAATATTCGAGTGATTTAATCTCTCTCAAACTAAATTGTCCTGGCGCAATTGCCTTTCCTAATGATACATAGGTAAATGGACTGCCTAAATGCAAACATAAAATTCTTGAAAATTTACCTTGTTCGCCCATACAAAATGCTATTGTTTTATTCTCTGATTTTATAGAATAAAGTGAAAGTAACCTTGATGCGTCAGAAACGCTATTTGCTACAGTCACAATTTTTACTATATCTGAAAACTTGGCCATTTTGTTGAATTTGGTTTTTAACTGAGATTCATTAGGTGTTTTCTTAAAATCATGCCATGAAATCAATAATTTGCATTTGGTTTTTCTCAAATATGATGCAAGTTTCTTATCTTTCTGAATTGCATTGAATTCGACATCTAATAAAAACGGATTATATTCTGCAATTAGACGTAGAATTAATTTTCTTTCATCTTCTTTTCCAATGAATAATCCTCCTTCTGATTTTGGTCGTAATGTACACACACATCTTGAGAGGCTTTTTTTAACATCCTCTAATACAATTGGTATGTCTGATTTTCTCAAGTAATCAAATCGTATCTCTGCAAAATCTGATTTTAAAAGTGCCTTTTTTAAAAGATTTTTTATTTTTTTTGGGTTCTTCTCACCTATTGAGACGCATGTTTTATACTTCATTATTTTTCAAGGATATATTCATCTGATACTTCCATACCAAAATGTCTTCCAGTAGCTTCTTTTGAAAATACCAAAACCGAATCACCTTTTTTGAGGTGCGTGACTGAAACCAATTGTCCATTTGCTTTTACAAATCGTATGGTCTCCGCATCTTGTGCAATAATTCCTCCAATCTCGTTACCAACTTTTGCTTTTATTAACAACATTGGTCTTTTCTCAATCTTACATCTCCCAATTGCTGCTCTTCTCGCCTTTCCTTTTGAGTTTAAGATTAGCACTTCACTGCCAGTTTCTAATTCTGATAAATATTTTGTATTTCCATCTGGTGATAATGTGTAACAATGAACTGCCCCTGCATTAACTCTAAATGGTCTTGGTGATGTAAATGATGAACCAACTGATTCATTGTGAACTAGAAACATGAAATTTGATCTACTTCCAATCAACATTCCTTCTCCTTTATGTAACATTGATGCGGTATCAACACAAACTCGTTCTCCATCCCCTATCTCTTGAATCTCTGTAATCTTTGCCTTACTCAAATCAAAACTCTTTGTTCCAAGATTTACTAATGTCTCTTGCACTTCTCCTATAGAACCTGTTTGAAGTATGACTCCGTCAACACCAACATCTAGAATAGAAAACATCTTTCTAACTTCTTTCTGATTTTTAGCTATTGTGAATATCTGTGTGTGAATCTTGTGTAATTTTGCTATAATGTTCTCTAATGGGATAATCTTCCAATCTTTTACCTCAATTATGACAAAATCAAGCCCTTTTTTTGCAGTCTCAAGAACACCGTCAATGTCTTTATTTGACAGAATTTTAAATTGTTTTCCCACTTTTTTCCCTCTAATTTTCTTACCTTCCTTATCAAGTACAACATAATCTGCATTTGGTGTGGTGAATATTGTTTTCATCTTACTTTTTTTGTCTGTAATTATTTTTGGATCTACATAGACATACTTGACACCTTCATCTTCCAAATTTTTTACAAATCTATTTAGTTGATTTTTTCCAACTTTTGGTTGAACAATCAAAAGTTTATCATTTGCCAATTTTTTTTGCCATTTCTTTTGCTGATTCTTTTCTAAAAATTATTCCTGCTAATGCTTCTACCATTTTATCTGGTGATTCATGAGCAAAAATATTTCTTCCATATGTAACTCCCTTCGCACCTGCATCCATTGCATCTTCAGTCATTTGTAAAATATCCAAGTCAGTTTTTGATTTTGGACCTCCAGCAATTACAACTGGAACTGGAATACTCTCTGTCACTTTTTTGAATGAATCGATATCTCCTGTGTACAATGTCTTGACAATATCTGCACCACACTCTGCACCAATTCTTGCAGTATGAGCTACAATTTCTGGGTCATGTGGGTCTTTAACATTTTCTCCTCTAGGATACATCATTGCAAGTAATGGAACATTCCATTCATGACATTCTTCAGAAATTTTTCCTAACTGTTCAATCATTTCTGGTTCTTCTTTTCCTCCAATGTTGATGTGAAGTGAAACTCCATCTGCACCTAATCGTATTGCTTCTTTAACAGAACCTGTCAACATCTTTCTATTTGGAGATAATGATAATGAAGTACTAGAAGAAAAGTGAGCTAAAATTCCAACCTTTGTTGGTCTTGGCAATGTTTTGATAATCCCTTTGTTAATTATTATACTTGTCAGACCATGATTTTCACATTTGTAAATTACATCATGTGGTTTTTCTAATCCTTCAATTGGTCCATTAGAAATTCCATGATCCATTGGAATGCAAAGCATCTTGCCTTTTCTCATAATCTTACTTAATCGTATTTCTGTACCTGTTGCCATTAGTGATATCTTTGGCATACCATACTTAAAAATTGCCAAAAATGTAATTTTAGGCTCATTTTTTATCTAAGAATTAAATATTAATCTCAAACGATAGATTGTGATTGAGCCAATTAACCCAGCAAATTCACTCTAGTAAAATAGGAGATATCTTAGAAAATTCACTTAATGGTATTAGACCAAAAAAAGATGATTATCTGAGACTACTGAAATCTGATGATGTCTATCTTTTAGGACTGGTAGCTGGAAATATCACTCAAAAAAAGTTTGGGAAAAAAGTATCTTTTGTAAATAATATTATTTTGAATTACACAAATGTTTGTATCACTGATTGTAAATTCTGTGCATTTTATCGTCCTCCTAACCATGATGAAGCATATACTTTGACTCTAGAAGAAATTGAAGCGAGAGTAAAGACTGGATGGGATATGTTCAAGATAAGACAAGTCTTAATTCAAGGCGGTCACAATCCTGACCTTGGAATTGAGTACTATGAAGATTCTTTTAAAATGATACGTTCAAAATTTCCTCTGGTGGGGGTACATGGATTATCAACATCTGAAATCGATATGATTGCACGAGTAGAAAAATCATCAACAAAAGAAATTTTATCGCGATTAAGGGATGCAGGTTTACAATCTGTTCCTGGTGCTGGTGCAGAAATTTTAACTGATTCTGTTAAAGAAATCATTAGTCCAAAAAAAATTGATAGCGATGACTGGATTAGAATAATGAAAGAATCATTTGAGCTAGGTTTGCCTGCTTCTGCAACTATGATGTATGGTCATGTTGAAACAAATAACGACATTGTAGAACATTATGATAAAATTGTTAAACTACAAAAAGATCTTAATGGGTTCATGGCGTTTATTCCATGGAGTTTTGAGCCAAACAATACGTTGATGCAAAAGGAGGGAACCGTTACTACTGGTGCAGGTGGAATTAAATTATTAAAAATGATTGCAATTTCCAGAATTATTTTTGATGGGTTAATTGATCACATACAATCCTCTTGGTTAACAAATGGCATTGGTATGGCGCAATTGGCATTGCAATATGGTTCTGATGACTTTGGTGGAACTTTAATTGGTGAAGAGGTAGTTTCTTGCACTGGATCTCGTTCTACTGAATTAACTGACACTCGAATTATTGATTCAATTAAACAAATTGGTTATTCTGCTGAAGAACGTGATAACTTTTACGAAACAGTATCTATGCGTTAAATTCCATATTCTGCCCATCTTGAATCAACTAATTTCTTAGTTTCATCATCCACTTGGACTTTTTCTTGTATTTCTCTTTCAAATCCTTCTTCTGCAGTTTTTTGTGTTGCATCAATTCCTAATTTTGAGCCTAGATTCACTAGTGGCGATGCAGGATCTAACGTATCTGTAGGAGTTCTATCTATGATTGTGATATCTCTTGCAGCGTCTGTCCTTGTTGTAATTGCCCAGATAACATCATTCATGTCATGAACATTCACATCCTCATCTACTACGACAAACATCTTAGTTAATGCAAGTTGTCCCATTCCCCATAATCCCATCATGACTTTTTTTGCCTGTCCTGGATATCTTTTCTTTATAGAAATTATTGCTAACCCTTGGAACCATCCTGCTGCAGGCATTTCAAAATCTATTACTTCTGGATGAAACATTCTAATCATTGGTAAAAATGAACTTGCAATTACTTTGCCAATATATGCATCTTCTAAGACCGGTTTTCCGACAACTGTTGTAAGGTAAATTGGGTTTTTCCTTTGCATTATTCCAGTTAATGTAAAAGTTGGGAATGGTTCTTTTGGTGTATAATACCCTGTATGATCTCCAAACGGTCCTTCATCCCTTATGTCTGATGAATCAACATATCCTTCCAAAACAATTTCTGCATTTGCAGGAACCTCAATATCAATTGTTTTACATTTCACCATTTTAATTCCTTTTTTCCTTGTAATTCCTGCAAAAAGGTACTTGTCTAATCCTTCTGGAACTGGGGCTACCGCTGAAAAAACGGTTGCTGGCTCTCCTCCAATTATAATTGCAACTTCTGTTTTTGTTGATTTTGTAAGATCATGATGTTGTGCACCTCGTTTGTGCTTTTGCCAGTGCATTAGTGCATGAGTACTGTCTACAATCTGTATTCTGTATACTCCTAAATTTCTTATCCCTGTTTCAGGATGTTTTGTTGCAGTTAATCCAAATGTGATAAATTTCCCAGCATCTTTATGAAATGATTTTAAAATTGGTATGTCATCAAAAGTTGGATTCTCTCTAATTATCTCGGTAACTGGTCCACTTTTTTCCAAACTTGGAAATGATTCGCTCATTTTTGAAAGTTCAGGTAATTTTTTAATCTTATTTAGCATACCCTTTGGAATTTCCATCTTTGTCATATCTGCAATTCTCTGTCCGATTTCAGTAAAATCTGATGTCTCAAGTGATAATTCTAATCTTTTCATTGAACCAAATGCATTTCCTAAAACTGGCATGTCATATCCTATTACATTTTCAAATAACAATGCTGGCCCATTATCATACATTGTTCGACGTAAGATTTCTGCTAATTCAAGTTCTGAATCAACTTTTGTAGAAATTCTTTTTAATTCTCCAGCTTTTTCCAAAACCTCAATTAATTCATGAATATCTTCAATTGGCATGTGCTACCCCTTTTCAAAAAGAAGGTATAAGCCTAACTCGATGTCCAAAAAAGTCTTACAGCAAGAGTTTAATTCTCTTTTTTAGAATATGGTTTGTGACTGATTCAGATATCTGTGGTGTTTGCAAAGGAACTGGAGCAATTGAACTAATTGATTCTCAATGTCCATTTTGTAATAGTACAGGTGAAAATTCTCCTGCAGCGGAAAGTTATCTAAAATCACATATCTGTCAATGTATATTTCTTGATAGAAAGATGTGTCCGATATGTGAAAAGAAATGTCATCATGATACGCCACATAGACCAAAAATTAGAATCAGCCCAATAAATTAAGGCATTGGGGGAAGTTCACTTTTCCGTCCGTGTCCACCTGAACCAAACTTGCAATAAAAACACAAATCTGATTGCATGTGAGTTAAATGTTCTATTTTTATCGCACCAATTTTTAATGCAATTTTTGTAAGAATTTTGTATTTTAGTGGCATTGCTGGAATAACTTCCTTGATGTATACTTGATAATGCTCAGGGCAAAATTTGAGAGTAACACGTGCTGCATCTGAACCTGCTTCATTCACTTGTTTTGTAAACTTGATCTGTTCTCGAATGTATTCGTGTTTTGGACATGGACAATTCTTTCCTCCTGGATGTTTATATGCGGGAGTATTTTTCCAATCAAAATCTGGAAAGTCTTTTTCAAAATCGTCCATACTCTTCTGTGTATATATAATTAATAAGACTAGATCAATAATCGCCTTATAGAAACATCATAATCTTCTTAAAGCCCACAAATGACGTGAAATTATGGCTACAAAGAAAACAGCTAAGAAAACAGCTAAGAAAACAGCTAAGAAAACAGCTAAGAAAACAACAAGAAAGACTACCAAGTCTACAACATCAAAAAAAGATCTAGAAGCCAA
>JAOJYB010000011.1 GCA_028242535.1 Candidatus Nitrosopelagicus sp.
TACAGTTTTATTATTAACTACTGGACCTAGAAATCAACATTCCGTTGGTAATCACGTACCTACATGGAATGAATATGAAGAACTCATTGAATCACTATGCTCTTCAATTTCTAAGTCGAAATTAAATCTCATTATTAAGCGCCATCCAGATATTGCTGAAAATGATTTTTCAACAAAATTCTATAAAAAATTAGCCGATGTTCATATCTTCAAATCTGGTGATGTCTCTGATCTAATAATGGATTCAAATCTGGTTGTTTCTGTTGGTGTATCATCTGGAATTTTAGAGTCTCAAGTTGTTGAAAAACCTGTAATCTCTATTAATGTTGATTATGATATCTATGGACCTACTAAGTACATTCCTAATTCATGTCCGCATATACAAGTTGCAGAATTTGAAAAGATTCTTTCAAAATTAGTAGATGAACCACAAATGATTGATGAATTAATCCAGAAAGGTAAAAGTTCTATTAATGATTCTATCAGTAATATCGGTAATTCGTCAAAAATACTATTTGACACTTTAAATGAATTGTAATAATGATACTTCATTCGTAAGTTTTTTAATTATAACAAAAAATCACTTCCTATGTACAAGAATAAAAAAATCCTAATTACTGGAGGGACTGGTTCATTAGGTACTGCACTGACTAAGCGATTATTGTCCATGGATGTTGAACAAATTCGTATTTTTAGTAGAAACGAATTCAAGCAGATATCTATGGAATCTGAAATATACGATGATCGTTTAAGATTTCTAATTGGTGATGTAAGAGATCAAAAAAGATTACGACGTGCTATTGAAGATGTAGACATAGTTTTTCATGCTGCTGCTCTCAAACATGTACCAAAAATTGAATACAATCCATTTGAGGCAATTAAAACTAATGTTGAAGGATCACAAAATGTTATTGATGCGTGTTTAGAAAATGATATTGAAAGAGCAGTTTGTATAGGTACTGATAAAGCTGTTTCTCCACTGAACACATATGGTGCAACCAAATTACTGATGGAAAAATTATTCATTAATGCTCAACAATACTCTAATCCAAAAAAACATCCAACAAAATTCTTTGCAGTTAGATATGGTAATGTTTTTGGAAGTAGTGGTTCTGTTATACCTAAATTCATTGATCAAATAAAGAATAATCAAAGTTTAACCATCACTGATGAAAAAATGACACGATTTAGTATAACCATGCAACAAGCTTTAGATTTTATATTGAAAGCAACTGAATTAGGAAATGGAACAGAAATTTTTATCCCACGATTAAAATCCTATAATTTGGAACAAGTTAAAAACACTCTTTTTGATTTATGTGGAACATCTGATTCAAAAATTATTGGTATAAGACCTGGTGAAAAATTACATGAAACATTGATTAATTTTGATGAAATGCGTTCTGCATGGATCTATAATGATCTATATGTAATTCTAAATGAGGGATTCAGTTCTGAGTATTTACAAAATACTTATCCTGGCTTAACTAAACTTGAGAATATTAGTACTTACTCTTCAGATAATTCTGAAAAAATGAGTAATGATGAACTTAAACAAACCATTTTGGATTCAAATTTAATAAAAAAATAAATTTATAATATTTCAAGTTTTTTTATAAAGAAACAAATATCTGTAATTCTTCATTCTATTATGAATGAAGTTTTAGATGAACGTAATGGTATTATTTTTAGACACTGTAGAAAAGAGGATATTAATTCTGTTAAAGAAATTAATGAAAAAACATTGCCTGATGGTCATTCTGATTATATTTATCAAGTTCTTCTAACTGAGTGTTCTGAAGCATTTATTGTAGCCGAAAAAAATACTAGAATAATTGGGTATGTCATGTGTGGAACTGATTTTGGATATTCAAATTTTGATACATCTGGAATTGTAAAGAAAGGACATATTGTTTCTCTTTCTTTATTAGAAGAACATCGTGGAAATGGAATTGGGAAAACTCTTGTAGCTGAAGCACATAAAGGTCTAAAACAGAAAGAATGTAACGAAACATATCTTGAAGTACGTCTTAGTAACACAATAACGATTAATCTTCATAAAGGATTTGGTATGGAAATTAAAAAAATCTTAAAATCATATTATCGTGATGGCGAAGATGCATATCGTATGATTATAAAATACTGAACAAAAAATATTCAATAATAGAATCATTGACTAGTGATGTCTAGAATCTGTAATACTATAGTCTCGTAATGAATTTAATGAAGAAATATTACTTTTTATTATGATTTTATCAATTAGTCAACCCACACTTTATCCATGGATTGGATTCTTTGATATTATTAAAAAATCTGATACTTTTGTATTTCTTGATGATGTACAGTTCAATAGACACGGCTGGCAACAGAATAATCGAATTAAAGATCCAAATTCTGAACAAGAAGTATGGCTAAACATACCTGTTAAAAAAACAAATTTGGATACTAAAATTAATGAGATAAAAATTGACAATTCACAAAAATGGAAAAGAAAACACATACGTGCACTTGAAACATGTTATGGTACAAATTTTAAACAAATAGATTGGTTGACTGAATTATTTTCTAAGGATTATGAAACCTTATCTAATTTTAATATTGATTTCATTGAAAGATGTTGTAAATATCTTGAAATCAAAACTAACTTGATTCTTTCTTCCACATTAAACATACCCGGAGAAAAAACTGAAAAACTAGTTAATATCTGCAAATCTCTTTCAGCAGATTCATACCTTAGTACCATTGGAACAAAAGAAAAATATCTAAAAAATGAAGAGCATAAATTTGAAAATGTTGGAATTGAAGTTATTTATCATGATTATAAACATCCCGTATATTCTCAACGTGGTAAAAAATTCTTAGACCATTTATCTATTTTAGATCTAATATTGAATCTAGGCTATGAATCTAAAAATTTTTTTTTAAGATGAGATTATTTCACTCAAAATATTTTACAACAGTTTGTTGACTAATCACATATCCATTTTTTTGAAGAAACTTCATAAATTTTTTATTTCTTGGACTTACATTAAACACAAATCGTTTATTTTGTTCATTTTTCATTAAACACTCTAAAATCTCTTTGAGCATACTTTCTCTAAAATATTCTTTTTTCAAATGTAATCCAATTTCATCAGCTTTAGTTAAATAAACAGAACCAATTTTTTTATTTTTTTCAAAAATTATATACCATTTTGAATATGGTTTTGATAATACGAATTTTACATGTTCATCATAAGTGGGCATTTTTTTATGTGAAATATTTTCTCGTGGATCACGTTCTTTCAAGTGATTGAATAAAAATTTTAAATCTGATTTATTGATTAACCTAAATTTTAAATCATACATTTTCCTTTCACTATATTTTTCATATTTTCATTATATATGGATTAATTATCTATCATCACTTTGAATTTATTGGTGTAAATTAAACAGATAAATTCATTTTTTTTCTTGTTATAATATGAAGGCAATGATTGTAGCAGAAATCGCATCTAATTGGGAGGGAAGCATGACCAAAGCTGAAAAATTAATTCAAGAATCAAAAGATGCAGGTGCAGATGCTGTAAAATTTCAGATGTGGCGTGCAACAGATCTGTATAATGATAAACATCCTGAATGGAAATTCATAAAAAAATCAGAAATCACTTTTGAAAAAGCAAAAAAATTAAAAAAAATTGCAGATCGTGCAGGAATTGAATTTTTCTGTAGTGCATTTTATCCCGAAGCTGTCGAGTTTCTTAATAAATTGAATGTAAAAAGATACAAAATTGCATCACGAACTTGCTTATTTGATGATCCTTTCTCATTAGAAACTCTTGAAGCAAAATCATCTACTAAAAAACCAGTGATTATTAGTATGGGATTTGGTGGAAATAGAAAAAAAATTGAAAAAATTTTTTCCAAAAACAAAAAAACCTTTTGTTATTGTATATCTGAATATCCTACAAAAATGAGTAAAATAAATTGGAACCAGGCAAAAAACTATTCTGGATTTTCTGATCATACTTTAGGAATTACTGCTCCTGTAGTATTTTCGTTAATCAAAAAACAAATGAAAACAAAAGAAATTTTTATTGAAAAGCATGTTAAATTAAAAAATTCTAAAGGGCCTGATGCCTCTTCATCAATTGATACTGAAGAATTAAAACAATTGGTAACACAAATCAGAATTATTGAAAAACTAAAAATCTAATCTATGCATACTTGTTAACTGATTTAATTATTTTATCAACATCAGAATTAGTCAAATTTGGATGAATTGGTAATGATACAATCTTTTTCCCAAATTCTTCAGTAACTGGTAATTTTGTTTGGTTTCTATAAAGACTCATTTGATGAGCTGGTTTGTAATGTATTCCAACTTCAATTCCATTTTCATTCATTTTCTTTATGAATTTTGTACGATTTTTTACAAGAATCCAATAAAGATGATAAGAACAATTTTTATCAAATGGAATTTTTTTATCTATACATATTTTTTCTTCATACTTTTTTGCAATTGTTATTCTTTTTCTATTCATTTCATCAAGGTGTTCTAATTGGTTTAATCCAATAGCGGCTGAAAATTCATTCATGTAGTAATTATCTCCTAATTCTTTTACATCATATGATAGTCCTTTTCTATTTGTTATACCACACCAACGCTTAGAATTTAATCTATTTTTCATATTTTTAAAATTTTTATCATTTATTGAAATTAATCCGCCTGTTGGCATAGCCAGATTTTTAACTGGATGAAAACTGAAACAAACAAATTTTCCATGACTACCAATTTTCTTTCCATTAAATGATGTTCCTGCTGCATGTGCAGCATCTTCTATTAAAGTTAATTTACTGTCTTTGCAAATTTTTTCTATATTCTTTAGATCACATGCTAGTCCTCCAAAATGAACTGGTAAGATTGCAACTGTTTTTTTTGTAATTGTATTTTTAATATCATCTATTGATATGCATCCTGTATTAGGATCTATGTCACAAAAAATAGGTTTTCCTTCATTTAGTACTATCGCATTAATTGTAGATACAAATGTTAGCGAAGGAACTATTACTTCTTTATTTTTTACATCCGATAATGATAATGCAAGGTTTAGTGCAGCTGTACCACT
Source organism: Candidatus Nitrosopelagicus sp. (assembly GCA_028242535.1). Lineage (GTDB taxonomy): Archaea > Thermoproteota > Nitrososphaeria > Nitrososphaerales > Nitrosopumilaceae > Nitrosopelagicus. The sequence goes on from JAOJYB010000011.1 coordinate 5,109, forward strand.
ATTTACTGCAACACAATCTTTTGATTTTACATATTTCTTAAATTTGTCTTCAAATTTTTTAACTGAATTTGTACCTGCACCTGAAGCCCAAAAATGACTATCTAGCACCTTCTGAACTGACTCTTTTTCTTTTTTTCCTACATGAGGATCAAATAATTTTATTTTTTTCATCTTCATCTCTTTTTAGTGATTTTAACATACCTTCATTTGCTGGTATATGGGCATTAATCTTTACCAATTCTGGTTCCTCTGAGAATAATTTTAACACATCTTTCATGAAAATTGGCCTTCTCCCAATTTTTTTCACAATTTTTTTAATTAATTCGTAATCTTCAATTCTATCTAATGTTAAACGTAGTTGTCCAACATTCAATTCATTTTTTATATTTCCTAGTCTAAACCCATTCTTTTTATTTATCATATATGGGGTTACATGTTCTTTTTCTGATAATAGACTTGCGTTTTGCCATGATTTTTCTAATACATCAAATGAAAATATTTCTGAATCCATTCCTATAGGAAATGTTCTGATTAGTGTATTTGAGACATAATCAAAATCTTTCGTTAAATATTTCTCAATTACTTTATCGACAATACCTGGATCAATTAACGGACAATCTGATGTTATTCTCAATATATTATTCAGGCTAAATTTTTTTGCACATTCATAATACCTATCTAAAACATTATCTGAACTTCCTCTAAAACATTCAATTCCTAATTCATTTGCTACTTTCTGAATCACATCATCCTGCTCTAAATTGGTTGTTGCTATGATGACTTTGTTTACTAATTCACTTTGTGAAATCTGTTTTATAACATATTCTAAAACTGTATATTTTTCATCTATCTTCATTAATACCTTTCCTGGTAATCGTGACGATCCCATTCTAGCCTGAATTATACATCCAATCATTTTCCTTCAAAATTTCCAATATCTAGTAACAAGTACTTTTTTCTTAATATCATATAATATTGCTATCTTTTTTCTACAAAAACATTACCAGTGATAATTAGGTGTCTGATTGATATAATTGATAGGAAAGATAAAAAGTAATAAAAAAAAATGTTTATTCATGAATTATGTCTATTGTGCACATAGAGAATATTCATTTAATGTTTTCAAAAAACTGAAAAGAAAATATAAAAATTTTACATTAATAGATAATAAAAAGAAATTAACATTATCAAGACTTAAAAAAATCAATCCAGAGTTTATATTTTTCCCTGACTGGTCTTGGTTTGTTCCAGAAGAAATTATAAAAAATTTTAATTGCATTTGTATTCATGAATCAGATTTACCAAAATTTAGAGGTGGAAGTCCCATACAAAACCAAATTATTCGTGGTGTAAAAAAATCAAAATCTACTGCATTCCTTATGAATGAAAAATTAGATTCAGGAAAAATAATTTCAAAAAAATCTTTATCTTTGGAAGGTTCTCTCGATGAAATTTTTTTAAGAATGGAGAAAAACAATTTTGAATTAATAACAAATATTATTTCAAAAAAATTTAAACTCAGTCCTCAAAAAGGAACTCCGACCTATTATAAGAGACGAACTCCTTCTCAGAGTGAGTTAAAAGATTTGAAAAAATCAAAATTATACATACATAATTTTATCAGAATGCTTTCTGATCCATATCCAAATGCATACATCAAAATCGGTAAAAAGAAAATAATCTTTAAAACATCACATTTTGATGGAAAAAATTTGTCGTTTGAAGGAGTTATTGAATGAATATACTAGTTCTTGCTGCACATCCAGATGATGAAGTTCTTGGAATGGGTGGAACAATTAAAAAATTTACTAAAAAAGGATTTAATGTAAAAATTGTAATTTTTGCAACAGGAATAAGTGCTAGACGTTCTTCAAACTACAAAAATACTGAAAATTATGATGTTGATGATAATACAATATTGAAGATGAATAAGCAAATTGAAAAATTGAAAATTGATGCTATATCTGCTTCTAAAGTTTTGGGAGTCTCAGATATTGAATTTCTAGATTTTCCTGATAATGAAATGGATCTTATTTCTAATTTAGAAATTACAAAAAGTATAGAGAAAATTATTAAAAAATTTAAACCTGACCAAGTCTTCACTCATTCAGGTTTTGATGTAAATGTAGATCATCGTATGTTATACAATGCAACTTTAGCTGCAACAAGACCTAAATCTAAATCTAAAATTAAAAGAGTGTATTCATTTGAAGTTCCATCTTCAACTGAATGGTATTTTCCTTCGCAATTTTCTCCTAATTTCTTTGTAAATATTGATAATGAAATAAAATCAAAAATTACTGCTCTTAAAAAATATAAAACTGAATTAAATAAATTCCCTCACCCACGCTCTACAATAGCGTTAGACGCAATTGCAAAAAAATGGGGATCTGTTTCTGGCTATAATAATGCAGAAGCCTTTACGTTAATACGTGAATTAACTGACTAATTGAAATATTTTATTTTATTAATTACGGTGACCATTTTTCATTAATATCTCTGGCATTTTCATACCATTCGGCAACTTTTTCCCATGTTGTAACCTTCTCCCACTCGATTTGAAAATCTAAGTGATAATCCATTACTGCAAAATAATCGTTCATAATATTTTCCCATGGTTTCTGGTCATTTCGAATTTTAGTTAAATACATTTTTCCAAAATAAGTTTCTGGTGATACTGAATAACTTCCATCAAATAACGGCATTTTATTCCAAAACTCTCTCATGATTTCTGTTGTTGACACTAAGACAAAATCTGATATTCTATATTCATATGAAAATGTGTTCCAATTAACTGTCATAATTTTTTCTGGATGACATTTCTCTCTATACGTCTCAAAAATTTTTCTATTATGAATAAAAATATCCGATCTGGATTTGAGAATAATTTCTGAATCTATCGCTTTCAATCCTTCTTGTGAACCTATTATCTGAGCATTTATGTGAGTATCATGTGGTTTTGTTGGAGCAGGCTTTTCTATCTGAATTATTTCACAATCAATTCCACTTGGGTCCTCATTTTCCCAAGTAGAAAATACTATCTGGGCACCTGGAAAATTTTTGTTATACTCTGCTACTATGTCTTTTGTCCATGAACTTACTCTCCCTTGTAATAAAATTCCAAATTCATGCTTTGCCATTAAATTTCAATTTAAATGATTACTCAATAAATATTGCCATCTAGTATTTTTTCTTCCAAAACATTATAGGGTTAGATTTTCACGATTATCCTGAGGCTTTATATTAAAGAATTTTAATAAAATGGACGAAAATGATTTTAAAAAAAGTAAAGAATGGATTGAAAAAGCATTATCCGATTATAAACAAAAAATTGATCAACAAAAAAGTCATGAATTAGTTTTGAGTTCTTATATGGTTACAAAGCCATGGGGGCATGAGATATGGTTAGAACTAAATGAATTTTATGCATACAAAGTCATTCATATGAATGAAGGTTTTCAGAGTAGTCTTCAAATGCATGAAATGAAAGTAGAAGCAAATTATGTTATAGATGGTGAAGCGGAAGTTTTACTTGAAGATGATTCAGGTGAAATGAAATCATTTATTTTTAAAAAAGGAAGTGGTTGGGTTGTACCAAGAGGAAAAAAACACCGTGTCATCGCAAAGACAACATATACTGCAGTAGAAGTTTCAACACCTCATCTTGATGATGTAATTCGCTTTAAGGATGATGCTAATCGTGTATCTGGAAAAATTGATGATGAACACAAAAAATGGTGGTTAAATGATGTTGCTCGATTTGAAAACGAATCAACCAATGAACAAAAAAATGATTCATAAAAATTAACATGAAATTTTGTATTCTTGCAGCAGGTATCGGTTCACGTAATAATGTACTAAATGGTTTGCATAAGGGTCTATTACCTATTCAAAACATTCCGATGATTTCTCATGTAATTAGTAAACTTGAATCTAAACAAGAAATTATTGTAGCAGTAGGTCACTTATCTAATCAAATAATTTCTTATCTAAAATTTGTTCATCCTGAAAGAAATATAAAATTTATAAATATTGATCATTTTTCTGGAAAAGGTTCTGGACCAGGGTATAGTTTATTGCAATGTAAAGAAGAATTACAATGTCCATTTGTATTTGGTACAATTGACACTTTTTTTGATGAAGAAGTTAAATTTGATGTAAAAAATAATTGGATTGGCATAGCAAAAATTCCCTCTAATCACTCAAAAAACTATTGTATGGTAAAAGGTGAAAAAAAATTAGAATCACTATATTATGGAACTGGAAATACTGTGTATAATGGATTTGCAGGCATATATGACTATGAAAAATTCTGGAATGTATTGGAGACATCTGGGTTAGTGAATAATGAGCATCAAGTTACATCGGCAATCGCTGAATTAAAAAACGTCGAATTAAAAAATTTCAAGAATTTCTATGATACTGGAATTGAAGAAAAATATGTGAATTTACGAAAAAAAATTGGCAAAGAAATTGTCTTTGCAAAAAATGATGAAGCGATTTTTCTAGATAATAAAAAAGTTGTTAAATATTTCTCAGATGAGACTAAATGTAAAAATAGAATCAAAAGAGTTAGTACATTGCAAAAATTTATTCCATCTATAACTAAATTAACTCCAAATATGTTTGGGTATGATTTTGTAGATGGCGAATTATTATCGGAAATTAATGATGAAGAAATTTTTCTAGAATTTCTTGAGGAATTTTATTCGTTTTCGATTCACCATGACACCACTGAGCAAAAAAACTTCTCTTCAAATTGTCTCAAGATGTATAAAACAAAAACATATGATCGAGTAAAACCATTCCAAAATTCGATAATTGATAATATCAAAACCATTAATGAGATTCAGGTAGACAAAATATCAAAAATACTCAAAAAGATTAACTGGGAACATATTGTGAAAACAGCACTACCTTCATATTTTCATGGAGATCTACAACCTGAAAATATTATAATTGGAAAAGATAATAAAATCACTCTAATTGATTGGAGAGAGTCTTTTGGAGATAATACTGATATTGGTGATCTCTATTATGATCTTGGTAAGTTGTATCATGGATTATTAATTAATGGAAAAATGGTTAAAGATAAAAAATTTTCTTTACAAATTGAAAATACAAAAGTAACATTATCATATTCCACAAAAGATAATTTGATGAAATTTAAAAGAATTCTAGAAATCTTTTGTAAAAAACATAACTTAGATTATGATAACGTTCAACTCTTAGGCGCTTTACAATATCTGAATATTGCTGAATTCTATATGAAGACAGAACCAGAATACTCAAAATTTATATTTTTGTTAGGAAAGCTACTAATGACAGAAATAATAGGAAAAAACGACTAAGTATGGATTATCTAGATTTAATTAATTTATATAAAAAAGAATCATCTGACGTAGTGAATAACTTATCTTCTGATGACCTACAAAAATTTGTCAATTTAGTTTTAAATGCATATGAATCAGAAAAAAAAATATTTGCGTGTGGCAATGGTGGTAATGCAGCATATGTAGCTAATCTTGTCGTTGATCTAAACATGCATCCGTTTGTGTCAGAAGACAAATCATCTCATGATATAAAACGAAATAATTTTCATGCAATTAATCTATGTGAATCTGCAGCTACATTAACTGGAATCACAAATGATCTAGGATTTAATTCAGTATTCAAAGAACAATTGAAATATCAAGCAGAAAAAGATGATATTTTATTTTGTATATCTGGATCTGGAAATTCAGGTAATGTACTTGAGGCAATGGAATATGCAAAAAATATTGGTATGAAATGTGTTATAATGACTCGAAAATCTCCTTGTAAAGCAGAAAATTTTGCTGATATTTTGATTCAGGTTAATGGAACTTCTGAATTTCCAGGACAAACTGGGAATAATAATAATAATTTCCATTTTGAAGACTGCATCTCTAAAATTACGCATATGATTACAGGAATATTAAAACTAAAGGTTACACAAAATGATAAATCCAAATAATCTGCGAAAACATGTTCTAAGAATGGTTTTTGAAAAAAAATCTGGTCACATTGGTGGAAGTTTTTCATTAGCTGAACTAATTTCATATCTGTATTCAAATTTTGATCTTGTGTCTAATGAAAAAAATTCCCCAAAACTTATTTTATCAAAAGGTCATTCAGTTCCGATACTCTATGCAGTTCTATATGAACTAAAAAAAATAACTGATCATGAATTATCCTTATTCAGAGAAATTAACTCTCCGCTACAAGGTCACCCTGATAAACACAAGCTGAAATTTCTTCATGCAACAACTGGTTCTCTTGGTCAAGGATTAAGTATTGCAATTGGGCATGCACTAGGTCAAAAAATTCAAAATTCAAAAAATCCAATTTTTTGTATACTTGGTGATGGAGAAATGCAAGAAGGTCAAGTATGGGAGGGATTTATGTTAGCACCTAAATTCAAATTAAATAATCTGATTACTTTCATTGATTATAATGGCGCACAAAGTGATGGTCTAGTTAGTGATTTATTAGATCTTGAACCTCTAAAACAGAAAATTACCTCTTTTAATTGGAATGTTCTAAGCATCTCTGGTCATAATTTAGAAGAAATTGAAAATTCTGTTAATGCTAATATCAATAACCAATATGAAAAACCTACTTGCATAATACTAAATACAAAAAAAGGCCACGGTGTATCTTTCATGGAGAGTCCTGAATGGCATGCAAAAGTACCTAATGAAGAAGAATACAAAAAAGCCATTGAGGAATTAAGTTGTTAGCTACTAGAGATGCTTTTGGAGTTCAGTTGCTCAAATCTTCACAAAAAAATAATAATATTATTGTCTTGAGTGCTGATCTTTCTAAACCAACTCGTACAGAAAAATTTGCAAAAGAATTCCCTGATAGATTCTTTGAAATTGGAATAGCTGAATCAAATATGATAGGAATAGGATCAGGTCTATCCGAATATGGTTTTAAAGTAGTAATGACTTCCTTTGCCACATTTTTAACAGGAAAATATGACGTCATACGGGTATCTTTAGCTTATTCAAATTCTCCTGTGATTCTAGTTGGAACTCATGGTGGATTGGCAATTGGTAAAGATGGTGTTACGCAAATGGGATTGGAAGATATTAGCTTAATGCGTTCTCTACCAAATATGATAGTCATGCAACCGGCAACTGCAATTGAAGCTGAAAAAATGGTAGACTATCTTCTAACATCCACTCAAACTAATCCTGTCTATCTTAGACTAGGAAGACAACCTGTACCTGAAGTATTCGATGAAAATTACCAGTTTATTCCTAACAAGGGTGTAGTATGTAGAGAAGGAAAAGAACTTGCAATTTTTGTTTCAGGATGTTTGCTAGATGAAGTATTTAATGCTGTTAATGATTCTGGAAAAGACTGTGCAATAATTAATATTCATACAATAAAACCATTTGATAAAGAAATTTTATTAAAATATGCAAAACAATGTGGTAAAATAATTACAGTGGAGGATCATTCTATTATTGGTGGATTAGGTTCTGCTGTATCTGAAATACTATCGGAAGAATATCCTACATTACAAAAACGTATAGGACTTAACGACATCTTTCCTGAATCAGGTTCTCCTACAGATCTATGGGAAAAATATGGAATCTCTAAAAATGCTATAAAAAAATCAATATTGGATTTTATTTAATTTTTCATTTTTTAAACTGTCCACTCTTTTACTGTGTTTGATTCTGGTATATTTTCTGAATCAAACGGTTTGAAGAATTTTTCCAAAATATGTAAACATGCTTCTGCAACAGCTCTGTCTCCACCATTACGTGTTGTGACAAAATTAGCGTATTTTTTTGCAAGTGAATTTGCATTTCCTGGAGCTATTGAGTATCCAATCTTTTGGAAAACAAAATGATCAAAAATTCCATCTCCCATATAGATTACCTCTTTTGGATTGTAATGCTCGGAAATCCAATCTATTCTTTTCAGAACACTCACTGTATCTAATGGATATTTCATATCATCAACAATTCTACGTTTAGTAATTTCTAAACCATTTTTATCTCCAGTAATGAATCTAATCTCCATTAAATTTCTCAACAATGATAATGCGTCATTATCATCAGGTCCAAATACTTTCATAGATTTTCCTTCTTCAGTATACGCAAACTGACCTGTGGTCATAACTCCATCAACATCTAACAAGAATACTTTTGGAGTGTTACTGCTATCTTTTCCCATAAAACCTTCCTTATTTCGTAGTTTATAATGGTAGGTGAGAATTTTTAAGTAATCTTTACAAAACAATAAGATAAAATTCTTACAGGTATAATTTGAAACAAAAAAATATTACGAGTCCAACACTATGCATCTCAATTGCTAAACAAAGTGGAATGTTTGGAACAATTGTTCATAATGCAGGATATGAAGCTCTTAATCTAAATTTTTTCTATAAGGCATTCTCTGTTGATGATCTAAAGAATGCTATACTTGGTGTGAAATCTCTTGGAATAAGAGGATGTAGTGTATCTATGCCCTATAAACAAGATGTAATAAAATATCTGGATAAATTGGATCCTCAAGCAGCTAAAGCTGGAGCTGTAAATACAATAGTCAATACAGGTAGTAAACTAATTGGATATAACACTGATGTTGATGGTGTAACTGAATGTTTAAAAAAATTCAAGAATAAAAAAAATGATGTACTTGTCCTTGGTGCGGGAGGAATGACACGCGCAGTTCTCGTATCTTTGGAATCTTTAAAATTTTCAAATATCAAATTGAGTAGCAGATCTAGGAAAAAAGGTTTAAAGCTATTAGAAGATTTTAATTTTGAATTCATATCATGGAATGAAAAAGAAAAACTATCTCCAAATATGTTAATAAATACAACATCTGTAGGAATGCATCCTAATTCTTCTCAAATGCCAATTTCAAAAATAGCTGTGAAAAACTCCAAAATCATCGTTGATGTTATTTCAAATCCTGCAGAAAGTGAACTAATAAAATTTGCAAATAAATGTAACAAAATTACAATTAATGGACTAACCCTAGCATTCCATCAATCTCTATCACAATTCAAACTATATACTGGAAGAAACCCACCTAAATTTAAAATGCAAAAAGCAATAAATGAATTTTACAAGTGATTAAAAATGTCTATTGAAATAAAAAAGATTGGTTCTGTGAAAAAAGTAAAAAAACCTTGGGGGTATGAAAAATGGATTGCAGATGGTGCACCTAATTTCAAATATGCATTAAAAGAAATATTCTTTAAATCTGGATTTAAATCTAGTATACAGTTCCATGAATTTAAAGAAGAAACAAGTTATGTTCAAGAAGGAACTGGAATGTTATACTATTCTCTAGAAAAAATAAATTTTGAAAAATATCGAAATAATGGTTACACTAACGAGGACATGAAAGATATTCTGAACAATTTTCATCATGAAGAATTGAAACCTGGGATGGTTTATCATATTAAACCTGGAATAATACATAGAGTTGAGGCAGTGACTGACTTAACTTTAATTGAATCATCTACTATTGAACTTGATGATGTAATTAGAATTAATGATGAATGGGGAAGAAATAATGGCACAATAAATAAAGAACATAATAATTTTTCAGTACCTTCTAATTTCTTTATTTCACAAATTAAAAGAATGAATTTAATAAAAGAAAATGTTAGAGGTAAAGTACTTCTTTGTTCATACGGTGTAAACTTCCAACACACTATATCTAAAACTCTTCTTCAAAATGATTGTAGTGAAATCTGGCATTTTAATTTTGCCAATCCTAAAGAAAATGTTACGATTAGAAAATTAAATGAAAAAAATGAAATCCAATTTACGCTTGGACCAAAACTTGATGATATTCCAGAAAAAACATTCGATTCAATAATTTCATCTGAAGAATTACCTTATCAAAAAACTCCACAAAATGTAATTAGTAAATACTATGAATTACTAAAAAATTCGGGAGTTTTAGTTGCGTCTACCGTAAATTCCGAACCTCCAATTGAAACCATTGAAACTGATATACAAAAATTCGGACTCTCTAAAGATGAATTTATGAAATTATTCAAAAAAGAATTTTCTAATAATAAGTTGTATTCTCAACTAAATTCAATTGATGTTTTTCATAATTCTGATATAAACGACGGTTCAATTTCTAAATTAAGATCTGTCGCAAAAAATTTTCTTCTTAAAGTAGATCCTAATTCTAATTTCTATAAACTTCATTTACAAAAAACAGTTTTAAAAATGCGTGAAAAAAATCAAAAAAGTAAGAGTGACACATACATGCCTATTCCTTATGAAAATGCACATTCTCCTGCATATTTCATAGCAATATGTAAAAAATCAATATCTAACTAATTCTCATTCTCTTGTTCATAACATAACTATACGTGCATAAGCTAGAATATGTTAAAACGTGAGTAACCGCAATTCCTATTGTTCCATACAAACTTCCTAATCCTATCATTCCTGTTATCATAATGATACTGGAAATAATTCCTCCAACTAATGGCACTCTTCCATTTTCTGAGCCTAAAAATTTTGAAAAATAAAATGTATTTATTGTGATTGGAATAATTGATAAACTCATTATTTGTATTATCGAAACTACTTCGTTAAACTTATCAAATAACATTGGAATCAGTGTAGGTAAAATGAATACTCCTATCCCTGCTAATACAATTGATAGAAGAATTGTCTTTTTACGTAATTGTTCATTTTGTATTCCCTTTGATGATTTTGGCAGAATATATTTAAAAATAACACTTGGCAAAATACTCATTATTGTAATCACCTGAATAGCTAAAGAGTAATTTCCTAAAATTGTAAAGCCTAGAATTGGTACTATGAGTAATTTGTCTGCTTGTGCTGTAATTATATTTGTTAACATAATAAAATAATTTGAAGAAATAAAACTCCTATTCATTTTTAATTCTGAAAAATTAATTTTAAATCTAATTAAACCTGTAAAAAATATTTTTGCATAAATAAAATATGATAATGCTATTCCTAACAATACTGTCTCTACTCCAAATGAATACAAAAAACCAAATCCTAAACTTATCATTAGTACTTTTTGAAGAATAGAAAATATTGCATATTTTTTATAATTCTCGTAACCTAAGTTACTTGCAATACCATGTGTAAATAAGACCATTCCAATTGCTAATAATCCAAGATCTAATTTCTCAAAAAATACTGTGAGAATTATAAATGAAATGATTGAACATGTTATTGAAATTAAAAATAATGTTGAAAAGATATTTTTATTTTTTGAAATAAATACAACAATCGTATGTTGCTGTCCTACTAATGACATTGTGGATGCAATTGCTGCTATACTGATAAAATAATGAATTTGACCATATTCTGATGGTAAAATTAATGTGGCTAAATAAAACCAAAAAACTGCAGAAATTCCATTTGCAGTCAAATCCCCTATTCCAATAAATGAAATTCCCTTGAAGTTTCTTGTTAGACCCATTATATTTTTTCGAATATGTTTGCTTAAGGTTGTTACTATTTTTTAAAATTATTTCTTAAATTTATCTTTCTTAGCTATTTGTCTTAAAATTAGTGTATTGTTGAACCACCTGAAACTATAATATTTTCTCCAGTTATGTAATTTGCATTTTTAGATATAACACTTGAGAGATGTATAGTTTCTTCAATTATACTAACTATCAAATACTAACTATCGAATTATATTGTAAATAATGTCACTGATTACAAATAAGCATAGACACTCGAAAAATCATGGTGTTTAATAGATGATTGAACCAACCGATGCTAAATTAGACAATCTCCATATAGGACAAAAAATAGAATTTACTGAAGTTATTTCTGAATCAATGGTTGAAAAATTTGCCAAGTTGTCAGGAGATTATAATCCACATCATATGGACGAGTCTTACGCTGAGAAAACTAAGTTTAAAAAAAGAATTTGTCATGGAATGTTGTTGGCATCATTATTTTCTAGGTTGACTGGAATGTATTTACCTGGAAAAGGTTCCTTATTCTTCTCTCAATCTCTAAACTTTATTTCACCTGCTTTTATTGATGATAAAGTTACAGTAGAAGGGGAAATCGTTAAAATCAGTCGTTCTACTGGAATGGTTACAATCAAAACAATAATTAAAAAAGAAAATAATATACGACTTATTACTGGGGATGCAAAAGTAATAATTCAGGAATCTGATCTTGCTAGCCGATAAACATATTCTAATCACTGGGGCCAACGGCGGAATTGGTTTTGCAATTACAAAATTATTAGTAAAACAAAAATCTAAATTAACTTTACTTTATCACGAAAATAATCAGAATATTGAAAAACTGAAGAATGAGTCAAGTGAATCATGTGATATTGAAATTAAAAAAGTGGATCTTACAAATACAATGGAATTGGATAAGATTATCACTTCTATTTTGGAAAAACACCCAATAGATATTTTCATTCATTCTCCAGCATATCCGGCTCAACACAAGCCTTTTATGAAAACAACCTGGAATGATTTTCAAAAACAATTTGATTTGCAAACCAAGTCATTTTTTCAAATTTCAAAATATCTTATTCCTCATATGAAATCTAAAAAATCTGGTAAAATAATATCTATTTTGACTGCTTATGTAGCTGGAAAACCTCCTAATGGTGTAGTAGACTATGTAGTTGGAAAATATTCATTATTGGGACTTACAAAGTGTATGGCTACAGAATTAGGTTCATTTGGTATTAGAGTTAACTCTGTATCTCCATCTATGGTAAATACTCCGTTAACCGAACCTTTACCTGAATACTTAAAGAAAATGATAAAATCACAAGTACCGCTTGAAAATAGATTAGCAGAACCTTCAGAAGTTGCAGAAGTAGTTCTTTTCTTATGCACAGACGGTGCTAATTATATCACTGGTGAAAATATTCTTATCACTGGTGGTTACTCGATGCGTTGATGATGAAAAATGCCAATTGATACTAACGAATTAGATATGAAGCTAGAGGAAATATTAAAAAAGATTGGATTAGATGATATTAATTTAGAAAGTACAATCGAAGATATTCCAGATTGGGATTCATTTACACACATTCAACTCATTGACGCGATTGAAGAGAAATTTAAGATTGAAATAGAATTTAATGATGCAATAATAATGACATCAATTCCGATTATAAAGAAGAAAATAATGAATTATTTGTAATGGAAGAAAATATATCACTCATAAAGCATCAACAAATTTCTAAAAAGTTTAAAATTGATTATAACAATATCAGAGAATTATTCTATGAAAAGGTGAAAGATGGACCTGATGATATATTCTTAATTAGTCCAGGAGAAAATACAGTTGAATTTACATATGCGAAGCTAAAATTGTTAATAAAAAATACATATAATATTTTTAGAAGCCTAGAATTAAAAAGTAAAGATAGAGTTAGTCTAATTTTTCACAATTCGCCTGAATTCGTAGCATTGTATTTTTCTGCATTATGCTTCGGTCTTACTGCTGTACCAATAAATCCAGATATTGCGTCAAAAGAGATGAGATACATCATAAATGATAGTAAATCTAAAGCGATTTTTTATAGTAATGTGTTAGAATCCAAGATTAAAAATATTAAAAATTTAGATGATGTAAAACTAAAAAAGATCACATCGATAAATGATCAAGAATTTTCTTTAAAAAATGATGACAGTTTTGAGGAAAATGAAATTTCCGTCTATGACGCTGCAGTTACGCTTTATACTTCAGGAACATCTGGGAATCCAAAAGGTGTTATATTATCACATCTAAATTTACTTTCCAAATCGAAAGCCATTTCAGAATGGTTCCATTTTGATACAAAAACCAGAGCACTTTGTATTTTACCATTGGATCATATAGCTTGGCAAGTTACCAACTTACTGTCTCCGCTTTATCAAGGCGGTTCTACAGTAATTGTTCAAGAAAAAGTGAGTTTACGATCTTTTTGGGATTTAGTAAACAGATATGACGTAACTTGGACAAGTGGGATGGCATCGATTTTGCCAATCTTGTTAAGCAGATCCAAAGAAAGGAAAGATCAAACATTAAAGGCAATACTATGTGGTGGGCAAATATTAACTAGAACAGTACAAAAACAGTTTGAAGATAGATTCAAAGTACCTATCTTTGATGGATATGGATTAACTGAAACTACTGGTTTTACGTGTATCAATGGTTTTCCTGCGGAAAAAAGAAGAATTGGATCAATTGGAAAAGTATTACCAGCGAATGAAATGACAATATTGGATGAAAATAGTAAAGATGTGGGCGAAAATAATGTTGGTGAGATTTGTATTCGTGGCTATAACGTAACCAGTGGTTATCTAGGATTAAAAGAAAAAAATAAGGAATCGTTTCGAGACGGATGGTTCCACAGTGGAGATTTTGGTTGGAAAGATTCAGATGGATTCTTTTATTTTCAAGGTAGAGAAGATTTTTTGATTATAAAGGGAGGAATGAATATCTATCCTGCAGAATTGGAAAATGTGTTATATCAACACCCAGATATTATTGAATGTGCAGTAATAGGTATTCCACATAAATTGCTAGGAGAAGACATATGTGCATTTGTGAAATGCAAAGAAGAGAGTGAAGTATCGGAAATGGAATTAAAAGAATTTTGTAAAAATAATATTGGTGGTTTTAAACAACCACAAAAAATAGTTATCATAAATCTGCTTGATGATTTAGATGATATACCAAAAGGGCCTACAAAAAAAATTCTTTATAGAGATCTGAAAAAATACTATATGGAAAAATACCAAAAAAACTCAAAGAATTAAATCAATCACAAATATCATATAATTATTGTCTCAACTAACTTTTCACTATGTTAAATTATCATTTACTAAAATTTAAAATATATGAAATCGGTTGGATTACCATCATATAATAATAAAATTGATAAAATTCCAGACACTAAGAACAAACACCAGTAATAATAGTTCATATTAGCAAATTTTTCTACTAGATTATTCTTTTTGTACGAAATAAAGTGTATAACGATGAATAAAATCATTAAAAAGATTGATATTTTGTGTGATTGGATAACTGAAATTGTTTCAATTATTTGGAAATCAAGAATAATATATTTTTGCATCGAATAAAATAGATGACTCATATCAGGTATTCTAAATGCAAGAAATGAGAAAAATATCAAATATTGTGTGGTTAAGATCGAAAAAATTTTTCCAAATTTAGTTTTAAAGAATTTATGATTATATAAAAATGGAATTTTACGTCTTAGAATAGTATGAATGCCTACAAATATTCCTTGTAGTATACCAAAAATGAGAAAATTCCAACCGTCTCCATGCCAGAATCCAATTAACATAAAAGCAATCATCAGACCAAGAAATATTCTTAATGATGAGTTTCTATTTTTAAAAATTAGTGGTAAGTATAGATAATCTCTTATCCATAATGACAGACTTATGTGCCATTTGTTCCAGAATTGAGTTGGAGATGTTGCAAAATAAGGTTTATTGAAATTTGCAGGTATTTTAAATCCAAGAATAAGAGCAGCGCCAATTGCAATATCAGTATATCCCGAGAAGTCACCATATACTTGTACCGCAAATGCTAAAGCTCCTAAAATAATTGTAAATGACTCTGCTCCAATTGGGTTGAAAAATATATCATCTACCAGAGGTGCAATATTATCAGCAAAAAACATCTTCTTGATAAATCCAAATGCCATTAGTGTAATTCCAAATTTTATATTTACACTCTGAAAAACTATCTTTCGAATATTTCCTCCTGTATTATACTCTTGAATTTTTTCACGTAGTTGTGGTAAGAATTGTTTTGCTCTCAAAATCGGACCTGCTACAAGCTGTGGGAAAAATGCAACGAATAATGCAAATTCAGAAAATCTCTTACTAGGCTCAAGTGAACCCCTGTAGACATCAATGGTATAGCTCAACGTTTGAAATGTATAGAAAGAAATTCCAAGTGGCAAGACTAAATTATAATATGGAATTGCAGTGGCTAAATCAAAATAATTTCCTAAAATATTAAATTGCAATATTGCAAAATCTGTATATTTAAAGAATCCAAGTAAACCAAGGTTTCCAATTAAGCTTATACTTAGAAGTATTTTTTTTGTTGATTTTTCTTTTGAATTATAAATCATTTTTGCAAGATAATAATCAAGTACCGTTGAAAAAATCAATAAAACAATTAGATAATTACTAGAAAAATAAAAAAAGTAATAACTTCCGCCCAACAGTATTAAATGTTGAAATTTTCGATGTTTGATTATTGCAATAGCTGCTAAAATAAAAACAAAAAAAACAACGAAATCAATTGTTGTAAAGATCATTGTTCTTTCATCTCTGTTAATAACATCTTAGCAATTTCTTGAGAATAGAAATCTGTTTTTTTATCATGAGAAATTAAATGATCATGATCTACCCAAATATCTAACTCATCATCATATTTGTCATGTAATCTAAAAACCTCAAAATCAAATTCTTGTTCTAAATTCTCTAGCATATCGTCAAAAATTTGTTTTTGTTGAATAGGTAATTGCTCTAACCAATTTTTGTGATGTGGAACAGTGAAAATTATTACTTCAATTTCGTTACTATGAAGTTCATGAATTAATTCTTTTAACGCAGCATATGTTCTATTTTTTTCCATAGGATAGATTTCATTTCCTCTGAAACTTGCTAATTTCCCACCCACTTCAAGATCTTTTTGTTCAGCAGGAATTTTTGCATTATCGTCCTTTAGAAAAAAAGGTGTGTTTGGATATGGTCTTTGTAATACTTCATCATATTTTCCATCCCATGTCTGGAGAAAATGATTTATTGTATTGATTGTTGCAAATTTTGGATTATCAATCAATCCGGAGTTTAACGGAAGTGAAAAAACTGTTAAGAAATCTCTAGCTCTTGGAAGTTCAATAAATGAATCTATAGGTTTTTCAATTGTACTTCTTCCATGACTGTAAAATGTTTGATAAGCTATACCATAAATTACAATTTCTGGTTTTTGAGAAATAACCAAATCTACAGTTCTTAATCTCTCTTCAGCGTCAAATGAACCTTGACCTAAGTGAAAAACTGTATGATTATGACCTTCAATACTTAAAATATCTGATACTATAGTTGGATTAATTGCAAAAGTATGACTAGAACCAAAAATAAATATTTTTTCATCCGGTAACTCTTGCAAATAAAATTTTTCATGTTCTTCATATACATAATCTGGTAAACTTGACATGGTTGCAAAAAATATTGTAAATGCAATTGAAAAGGAAATAATCAAACAAAATACTATTTTTTTATTGCTGATCAATCAAAATCACTTATATCTCACATATAGCAACTTCTGGATTTGTAAATAGTTATCTACTAAAAGTCATCAAAATAGTATTTCCTAAAGTTAAAATTGTCACTTATTGATCTATGTAATTTCCTCATCTAGTATAATCTGCTGATAATTTTTCTAATTTAAAATCGTACGTCTAATTTAAATATAGAATTACTATCATTTGAAAATATTGTCTGTTATAACATTTTCAATGGATTTTTCTTCTCCGAAAGATAAATTATTAAAACTACTAACTGACTATGTTGAATTTCCAAAGTATCTTCCTCATCAAATAAAATCAGTAGAAATTATAGAAAAAACTAATGATTATATTATCACTGAAGAAACTCTACATTTCTCTACTGTTATTTCAAAAACTTTCAAGCAACAAACAAAACATTATGCTTATTCAAATAATGTGCTTAAAAGTCAAATACTTAGCGGACCGGCAAAAAATTCTACCATTGAGATTATACTTGATGAAAAAAATTCTATTTCTCATATTATTGTAAATATAGACATTAAACTAGAATTCAAATACAAATTTCTATCGCCTCTCATAAAAAAATCTTATAAGACTTTTTTGATGAGTATTCTTTATAAGATGCAGAGCATTGCAAATTCAACATGAGAAAAAATGACTATAATTAATTGGGAAAATGTATCTACACATTCTACTACATTCCAAAACCAATCTCCCTTTAAATTTGGATTTGTAGAAACTATATTTGAAAATTCATTTTATCAGAAACTTTTTGAAACTTATCCTAAATTAAATGAGTTTAAAGACTCATCAGATATGTCAAAATCTCAATTTGTAATGGAATGGGGAAAAGAAAAATATGAACATATGGAGCCTGTAATTCCTGGAGAAGATCCTAAGTTTGGTAAAGAATGGAATGAACTAAAAGTATATGCCGAATCTGAAGAGTTTATCAAAATGTGGAGAGATTTTTCTGGAGTGCCTGTTAACAAAATAAAGGCTTTCAAATTTATTGCATATCGTAATGGGGGTTTTCAATTACCACATATTCATAATGTTGGTCCTAGCACAGTACAACTTTTCTTTTACTTTTCAAAAGGTTGGAAGGAAGGTGAAGCTGGTGGAACATATATGGCATCTGAAGAAGATGAATCAAAAATAATTTTTGAACCATATAATTTAGATAATACTATGGCAATATTTCATGATGGTCCTACCTCTGCACATGGAACTAGAATGATAACTAATAATCTTGAAAGAAAGGCCCTTCAAATAACATTGGAAGAATATAATGATGAAACTGGATGGACTGGCGGTAATCACAAAATCTAAGATATTCATGTAAATTATTACTGTATTTTCTAGTCTTTATTATAACTCATAAGAAAAATTTGAATAGTAGGTTCAAGAGTTTCATAATTATGTCCGAGAAAAGAAAAACATATTTTGTTATTCCTGCTAGAAGAGATTCAAAAGGTTTTCCATTTAAAAATAGAAAATTATTAGATTATACCATTAATCAGATTCCCTTAAAATTACATAAAAACACAATTGTGACTACTAATGATGAGAAAATAATTGAAAAGTTATCTCAATCAGAGATAAATATCTTGGAACGTGATGAGAAATTATCTCTAGATAGTACAAACATTAGAGATGTAATGGAAGATGTGATAGATAAATTTTCTTTGGATTATTCTGATACAATTATTATGTTGTATCTAACATCACCTGAAAGAAAATTTTCAGACATAGAAAAAATATTAGATATTTACAAAGAAAACAATATCTCAACACTAACGTGTTGTATGGAACCTAAATCTCATCCATGTCTATGTTTCCTAAAACAAGATAATAATCGTGGTAAACAAATTATTGAACATGATCTACCTCGAAGACAGGATTACCCAGAATGCTTTGAATTAAGTCATTTTGTATGCATTTTTCAAGTTGGAATAATCAACAAATTAAATAAAAATATGTATAATGAAAATACCTATTTTCATAAAATTAATTCAAGTATAGATGTTGATCATGAAACTGATTTTAAAGAATTTTTACAAAAAAATCAATAATTAATTTGATCCTTAATTCTATTATTATCGCAACTACAAAAATTATTACCATTAAATATGAGAAATTCTCTTTTTATGTATGGATTATAATATGAAAAATAAATTTGAAATTAATGGAAGAAACATAGGCTTTGGTGAACCATGTTATATTATTGCAGAAATTGGTATAAATCATAATGGCGATATTTCAATTGCAAAAAAATTAATCGATGCAGCAGTAGATATAGGCGCAGATGCAGTAAAATTTCAAAAAAGAAATCTTGAGAGTATATATCAAAAAGATATTCTAGATGATCCTACTTTAGATAGTCAAGGTACTGAGATCTTAATTGACGTTTTAAAAGAAGTTGAATTTAATGACCAAGAATTTGAAGAAATAAGAGATTACTGTAAAGAAAAAAATATTACATTTTTGTGTACGCCCTGGGATATACCAAGTGTAGATTTTCTAGAGAAACTTGATGTACCTGCCTATAAAATATCTTCAGCAGATTTAACTAATTTTCCATTGATTTCTTATATCTCAAATCTAAAAAAACCAATTATAATTTCTACAGGAATGTCTGAAATGGCTGAAATTGAAAGAACTGTAAATTTCGTTAAAGAAAAACAAGTTGAGTTCTCCTTATTACATTGTAATAGCACATATCCTTCTCCTGTAGAACTACTTAATCTCTCGTTAATTCCTATTCTACAAGAAAAATTTAATGTTCCTATTGGCTACAGTGGGCATGAAACTTCCATACTGCCATCTTTAACTGCAACAAATATGGGTGCTGTTATAGTTGAACGTCATATCACACTAGATAAAAAAATGGAAGGAATAGATCAAGCATCTTCTCTTGAACCTGATGAATTTAAGAAATTAATTCAAGACATTCGTGAATCTGAAAAAGCAAAAGGTACTCCACATAAAAAAATGACTAGAGGTGAAGTACTACAAAGAGAAGTATTAGGAAAAAGTATAATTTGTTCCAAACCAATCTCGAAAGGAGAATCATTTTCTGAAAATAATGTTGAAATTAGAACTCCTGCACGCGGATTATCTCCACAACATTTCTATGAATTAATAGGTAAAAATTCAAATCGTGACATAAAAAAAGGTGATTACATTCAAGAGGACGATCTTAAATGATTCTTGGAATGAAAGTAAGAAAACCTGATTTATCTGATATGTTACAATTCAATCCAAAAGCACTTGAATTTCATTTTTCTGATAGCGATTTAAATTTAGAATTAGATGGAAAATTTGATCAAAAATTAATTGTTCACTGTTTTGAATATTTTGAAAGAAGATTATTGGATATTGCTAGTCTTGGTGAAACAAATCAAGTTCATTCAAAAGAAAAATCTATAGAATTAATACAAAAAGCCATTGACAAAACATTATCTCTCAACGAACAATTTTCTGGAACCCCCACAATGATTGTTCATCCTGGTGGATATTCATTAAATCTATCAACAGAATCTGAAATAAACAAAATGAAAGAACTGGTTGCAGAGTCAATTAAACAACTAGATATGAAAAATGTCAACTTTCTGTTAGAAAACATGCCTCCATATGCTTGGTTCTTTGGAGGTCGTTGGAATAGCAATGTATTTTTGAGTGCTCAAGATATGAGAAGCTACTGTGATGAAACTGGTCTTAACGTTTGTTATGATATTTGTCACGCACATCTTTACTGTAACAAAAATAATCTAAATTTAGTTGATGAACTATTGAAAATAAAAGATAATGTGGAACATTTTCATTTATCTGACGCAGGTGGAGACGATGGTGAAGGTCTTCAATTTGGAGATGGTGATTTACCTTTTGATCAAGTAATTCCTATTCTTAATCAATTCACAGAAAAAACCTTTGCCGTTGAAGTATGGAAAGGACATGAACAAGGTGGTAAAGGATTCGAAGTATTTTTAGATAAGGTTAAAGAAGCAGGATTAATTATATCATGAAAAATGCATTAATCTTTGGTGTCACTGGTCAGGATGGTTCGTATTTAGCAGAATTTTTATTAAAAAAAGGTTATAATGTTTTTGGAACATTTCGAAGAACCAGCCATAAATGCTTTGAGAGAATAGAGGAACTTGAAATCTTTGAAGATATATCCAGAATCAAATGTGATTTAGCAGATGATCTTTCAATTCGTTCTGCTATAAAACAATCTGAACCAGATGAAATCTATAATTTAGCAGCTCAATCTTTTGTTGGTGCATCATTTCAACAACCTATCCTTACATCAGATATTACTGGATTGGGAACATTAAGAGTGTTGAATGCTATTCATGAATTTTCTCCTCATGCAAAATTCTATCAAGCGTCATCTAGTGAAATGTTTGGAAATTCTCCTGGGATAAAGAATGAAGAATCTATTTTAAAACCTAGAAGTCCGTATGGAGCCGCAAAAATATTTGCACATCATATGACGAATCATTATCGGGAAGCATATGATCTTTTTGCATGTTGTGGAATATTATTTAATCATGAATCTCCATTAAGAGGAATAGAATTTGTCACCAGACAAATTACTTATCGTTTAGCTCGCGTAAAATATAATATACAAAAAAAATTCCCTCTAGGAAATATCTATGCGCGAAGAGATTGGGGGTTTGCTGGTGATTATGTTGAAGCAATGTGGTTGATGTTACAACAAAAACAACCCGATGATTATGTTATTGCAACAGGTGAATCTCACTCCGTAGAAGAATTTCTTACTCTAGCAACACAGTATGCTGATTTAGGTGATTGGAAAGATATTGTCACTTTAGATAAACAACTTTTACGTCCATCAGATATTGATGAATTAATCGGTGATCCAACTAAAGCTCAACGTGTATTAGATTGGAAACCAAAAATGAAATTTGAGGATTTGGTAAAATCTATGGTAGAATATGATCTAGAATATATAAAATTACAAACTGAGCCCTTCAAAACTAAATAATAAATACTAATGATTATAAGATTGATATCGGGATCTCTAGATAGAAGGTAATTAAATGTCTGAAACGCTAATTCAACTATCAAATGAGAAATCTACTGAATTACTATCTGATCAACAACAAAATCCATTTTTAACCTCTAAAGTCATACGGAAGCCTGGTTTTTCACCTTGTAGAGTCTTATTTCTGTATCCTAATGAGCGTGGGATGAGTACAATACCTCCTTCAATTGCAGGTTTATCACAAATTCTAAAAGATGAAGGTCATGTAACTTCACTTTTTGATACAACGTTTTACAAATTTGATGATGAAATTACAATTGAAGACTCGGATGCAATCACTTCAAAGGCCCTTACCAATAGACCCGTGACAGATATTGATGACGATGATCTACATTTCAAAAAAACAACTAAATCTGCAGTAGATGATTTTCGCAAAGCTGTTCTTGAGTTTAAACCTGATATTATAGCGGTTTCATGTACTGAAACCACATTTTTACGTGGAATGAAAATAATTGATGAAACTAGAGATCTAGGAATTAAAAATTTGTTTGGAGGTGTTTTTCCTACATTTGCACCTGATTTAGTAATGACATATTCAAATGTTGATATGATATGTGTTGGTGAAGGAGAAAACGCAATGATTGATCTAGCTAATACTATATCCAATAAAGATACTCCTTCAAATCTTACAAATCTTTGGATTAGACAAAAAGATGGGTCTATTCAAAAAAATAGTATATCCCGACCTGTATCTATTGATGAAATACCTGCCATCACTGACATTGAATTATTTGGTGAAGAAAGATTTTACAGACCTATGGGCGGTAAGATTCGACGATTACTTCCAGTTGAAACTCATCGTGGTTGTCCATTCACTTGTTCATTTTGTAATTCACCTGGTCAAAATAGATTGTATGGAGATGGAGATTTCAAAAAAGGCTTGTCATTTTTCCGTAAAAAAGATATGAATTTAGTAAAAACTGAAATTGAGAATCACATTAAAAAGTATAATGTTGAATACATCTATTTTTGGGCAGATACATTTCTTGCTTGGGATCAAAACGAATTTGACCAATTTATAGAAATGTACTCAAAAATCAAACTTCCTTTTTGGTGTCAAACACGTATAGAAACTATTGATCAGGGAAAATTTGAACAATTAAAAGAAGTTGGCTTAGATCGAGTCACATTTGGTTTAGAACATGGAAATGCAAAATTTAGAGCAGAGGTAGTTAAAAGAGAATATAGCAATGATAGTGCAATTAGGAAAATAAAGATAGTAGAAAAACTAGGAATTACATTCAGCGTAAATAATATTATTGGATTCCCAGATGAAACTCGTGAACTAGCATTTGATACAATTGAATTAAATCGTCAATTCAAGTCTGATAATACCAGCTGTTCAATTCTTGTTCCATTTCATGGAACTGAACTTCATGATATATGTGTAAAAAAAGGCTATCTTGATCCTAATGTCATTTGTGCAGTAAGTAATTCTGGTGAAAGTTTGTTAAATATGCCTCAATGGGATAAAAAAGACATTACACGTCTCAGAGATGTTTTTGCAATGTATATTAAATTCCCAAAAAATCGCTGGCCAGAAATTAAAGAAGCAGAGACTAATATTGAATTACGAGAAGATTTGAGATCTGAATTTATCAAGACCTATTGGTCGGACGCAAATGCAAAAATTGAAGATGATATTGCAGAGGCAGCAAAAGGCTTATTCTAGTTTTTATTCAGCGATAAAAGATTTAGTAAAAAATGAATTACAAAGAATAGCTCCATGATATTTAAATTCCAATCAAAAATGTAGAGATATGAAAGATAAAATCATGTTTTGGTTGGGTGTGGATTACACAACTTTCTCTTTAGCATATTCATTACAAGAAAAAATCGATTGTGATATGTACGCAATTATAGATATAACAAAAAAACCTAAAGTTTTTTTTGAAAATCAAAGTTTAGTAGATTTTAAAAAATTCTGGTTTTTTCATGATCAAATTGAAAAAAACGCTATAACTCCAGATATTGATTATTTAAGAAAATTTGAAAAAAAATATAAAATTAATCTATGGAAACTAGCACAAAATGAAAGAATTTTTCTTTATCCAAGTTTTTATCAGTTCTCAAGAGATAAAATATTACAAATTTTAGAACAAGAGTGTAGATTTTTTGAAAAAATCTTGGATGAAATTAAACCTGACTATCTCTTCACTAAATTAGCTAGTTTTCATCATCAAGAGTTATTTCACAAAATGTGTATTAATTCTGATACAAAGGTTCAAGCGATAAATTATGGCCTCTTAAGCCAAAACTGTATAATAACTCAAGAACATGAAAAATTGGATATAGTTGAAAATCTTGAAAATATAGAAAGAAAAAATAGAACTTTTGATGAACTCCGAACTTACATGAAATCATCTGATTTAGCAAAACAACTTGAAAACAATACAATTGCACCTAGTAATAAAATCCAAGATCAATTTTCTGCATCAATAGATTATTTTCTAAAATCTAATTCTGATAACACTGAAACTAATTATCCATATTATGGTAGGACAAAATCAAAAGTATTCTTTTTTTATCTTAAATATATTCTCAAAACAAAATATCGTCGTTCATTTATTGAAAAAAATTTAGTACATTCTCCTTCTTATGATGTTCCATTTGTTTATTTTCCATTACATCTTGAAATGGAAAGAAGTTTACTCATAACTGCTCCATATTTTGTTAATCAAATAGAAGTTATACGGAATATAGCAAAATCATTACCGATTAACTTCAAATTATTTGTGAAAGAACACCCACTTCAATATGCACGTGGTTGGAGAAGCTCTAATGAATATAATGAAATAATGAAAATCCCGAATGTTGTTTTATTACATCCATCTGTAAGCAAAGAAGAATTATATGAAAAATGCTCGTTAATTGTTACTATAGCTGGTTCTGCTGGTTTTGAAGGATTGTTTTATGGTAAACCCATCATTACCCTTGCTGAATTAAATTACTCTTCATTAAGTTCTGTTGAAACTGTTACTGACATGAATCAACTTCCAGAAGTCATTGAAAAGTCACTACTAAAAAATATAGCATCTGATCAACTTGATCGATTTCTAACATTATTGGAAAAAAATACTACAACTTTTGATTATGCTAATTTTTTAACAAAAATTAAACAAGAATTTTTCTATAATGGCAATCTTGTAGATGTGAAAATATCTGAATCCAAAATGAAATCATTTTTAGATTCAAATGCTGAAATATTGGATAATTTAGCTAATGCACACATTCAAAAAATTAATTGGTTTAAAAAAAATAAAATCTAATAATAATCTACTAATCTTTTAGAATTAATCATTCTAAAAGTTTATAGTTTAATATCTAAAAAAAGTCTCATAATTTATGAAATCAAATATTGTGCTACTCGTAATTGATTCCTTTAGGTCTGATAAATTCATGGAAAGAGCAAATTCTTCTAATACTTCTAATCTTAATCATCTTCTAAAAGATGGAACATATTTCTCCAATGCATTTTCAACCGCAGATGCAACACTTTTGTCCTGGTCTAGTATATTTACAGGAAACTACCCGTTCAGGACTGGAATTCGTTCATCACGGTTTAACAAATTAGATCAAGACACAACAACGCTTTTTCATCATCTACAAAAATCTAATTATTCTTTTTTCGGATTTATTCCAACCTTCTCTGAAATTATAGGTTTATTTCCAAAATTTGAAAATGAAAACTATCTCTACGATTTTACTGAAAGACTAGATACTGGATTAGGAGAAAAAATATTATCTACCTTTTCATCTCTTCCTAAAGATAAACCGTGGTTTTTTAATATACATTTAATGGATTTACATTCTCCATTAATTGTACCAAAAAAATTTGATAAAGATGATCATGGATTTTCTAAATATGAAAAAATAGTATCATCAATTGATTCCTGGATTAAAAAATTGATTGAAAAAATTAATTTGGAAAATACTATCCTAATTATAACTGCAGATCATGGAAGTTATATTAAAAAAATAAAAGTAAACTCTGAAGTAATTGATTTTGAAGATGATGGAGAGAAAGATCTTGTTACAAAAAAATTTACTAAGAAAACTCCTCGACTTCTAAAACCCTTGAAAGATAAAATCTTCTTTTCCTTAGAAAATAAAAAAAAATCCCAAAAATTAAATATCTTATCTAAATTTGATTTAAAAAATCATGAAAAACGAAATTTACTATCTGGTCATTTCTCCACTGAACATTTCTTATTTGATGATAGTATTCATGTACCATTATTCTTTGTAGGAAAAAATATCCCTAAAGATAAAATCTTCTCAAAACAAGTTTCTTTAGTAGATTTATTACCTTCTCTTTTGTATCTACTCGAAATTGATTTTGATTATTCTACTTGTGATGGAAATAATCTCTTTCCTTTAAAATCTGAAACAGTTTATCGTGAATCTCCTGCATACATTGAAAGTAATCCTCTCATTGGTCTGAAATCTAATGATGTGATAGGTATTCGGACATCTAGTTTCAAATATTTTCGCGATAAGGACTATAAAAATAAAAGAATTCATCTCTATGACCTAAATTCTGATCCTAATGAAAACAATAATTGTGCATCTACTAATTCCAAACAGGTCTCTATAATGGAAGATATTCTTCAAAAATTATTGGAGAACTTATCTAAAAATATCAAAGATGAAAACAATCTATCATCTGATGAAATAGAAAATGAATTACGAAAGATGGGTTATGTCTAAATCTGTATTGAACTTTCTATAGTATAACCCATATATGATAAAACTACCATTATTTCATGAATCTTGTATTCATTACAATTGATGGTGCTAGACAAGATCGAATTGTAAATGGTAAGAATTTTAAAAAATTAATTGAATCCAACTCTTTTTTTCCTAAAGTAATAACTAATGCACCTTTTACAATTGCTGCAATGCATGCTGTTTTCTCTGGAGTTTATGGATTCAAAAATGGTGTAAATAGTTATTGGTCTAGTCCAAATTTTAAAAAAAATCTTTTCAAAACACTTCCTCGATATATGCATGATCACAATTATGTAACTTATGGTGATTCTATAAATAAACTAATTTTACCTCCTGATGGATTTGATGAATTAAAAATTCATGATGAACTACATGATAATCTTACTGAACGTCATAAATTACTATTAGAAAAAATGTCTAATGAAAAAAAATTAGGAAAAAATTTCTTTCTTTATCTACATTATAGTAATATCCACACTGGTATAATGGAAAAAGTTCTTAAACCATATGATAACTTTAGTGTTGAATATTTTTCTAATAAGAAAAAAAATTCTGAGTATTATGATAAATTATTTAATGATGGAGACAAATATCTTGGAGAAATCTATCATCATTTCCAAAATTTAGGACTTGAGCAAGATACATTATTGGTTGTTATATCGGATCATGGTATTAGTACTGGAGAAAAAATTGGTGAACGTGCATATGGTGTTTTTTGTTACGATACAACATTAATTTCAACTGCATTATTCTGTCATCCCAAATTAAATTCTATAATTTTTAAGAATCAAGTACGTTCTGTAGATATCTTGCCAACAATTTTGGAAATATTATCAATACCATTTGATAAAAATTTTGAAAACATAGATGGTAAAAGCTTAGTTCCTTTAATCAATGGTCGTGATGAATCACGAATTGCATTTTCTCAATCTGGAAATCCTCTTGATTATGGTAAACCGCCAAAAGAACCTAATGTTTATTCTATTAGAACTGATGAATGGAAATATATTCGAAACATACATGATTCTACTGAAGAGCTATATCATCTTGTAAATGATCCCGATGAAAATTCAAATCTTATCTCCCAAGAAACGAAAAAATCTGTTGAAATGAGTCATTTGATGGATGAATTATTAAATCAAAAAACACAATAACTCTAAAATTTTTTGACACTTATGGACTCTGACAATAATTCTGAAATTGAGGATGAATTAAAAAAACTAGGTTATTGGAACAATATCTATTCAAAACAAAATTACTTTGGAACTGGACCTACAATCCTCGCATTAGAAGCTCAAAAACTAATTAAAACTAATTCTATTAGAAATATACTTGAATTAGGTTGTGGACAAGGCAGGGATTCATTATTTTTTGCAA
>JAOJYB010000012.1 GCA_028242535.1 Candidatus Nitrosopelagicus sp.
TGCATCATGTAATGGGGAAGAATTTGCACCTGCATTAAATGAAATTTACATTAATCGTAAAAATCTAACAAAGACTGCAGAATTTGAAATTAAATTTCAAAGCGATACTGTAAAGCAGAAAATGGATGGAGTGATAATTTCAACACCTAGTGGTTCTACAGGTCATTCTTTTTCAATTGGAGGTCCATTGCTACATGAAAGTTTAGATGTGCTGATCATAACACCAGTTGCACCAGTACATAGACTACCATCAATTGTTGTACCAGATGAAAAAATTGAGATAAACTGTTCACATGATTGTAATATAGTAATGGATGCACAGATGATAAAATCATCAGAAATTGACCAAAAAATTACTATCAAGAAATTTAAGAAGCAGGCAGTTTTTGTTCGATTAAAGAAAAAGGGTCTAAGACAAATGAATAAACTTGGTTTTTAGAGTTTTAGATGCTACTGCATTTTATGCAGGAATACCGTTTGTGTCTAATGATTTTTTTATGACAACTAATGCAGTGTATGACGAAATACAACATATTAAGAGAAAACAGGGGGCACTTGAGATGCTACAACAAACAGGTAGACTTCAGATAAGAGATCCAAGCAAAGATTCCATTAATGTTGTAAGAGATGCATCAGAAAGAACGGGAGACAGCGTAACCATCTCTGAACAAGATGTATCAATTATTGCATTAGCTTTAGAAAACAAGATTGGATTAATTACAGATGATTTTGCTGTTACAAATGTTGCTAAACAATTGAAAATTAAAACAGATTCACTCATGACTCAAGGCATCAACACTGTTGGAAAATGGATTAGTTATTGTTCAATATGTGGAAAAGAATTTTCAAAAGAAAAAGAATGTCCTATATGCGGAAACAAATTGAATAGAAAATTAATTAAAAAATCAATCTAGGATTCATGTAATGTTTTTTGCCCAGATTTCTTATAATTTTTGTTCTTATTTTGTAGCATTTTTTTAATTTTTTTGGCTTTTGATTCACCCAATCCAGGAGTTTTTGCAAGCTCAGTAATAGGAGCACATAATGCATTAAGAGGAGTTCCAAATTTTTCTAGTAACCGGATTGCAGACTTTTCACCAACTCCAGGCAGACTGCACAGAACAGAAAGTTGTTGTTTTTCAATATTGTTTGATTTTTTAATTTTTTTAAGAAAAGGACCTTTTGTTAGTTCTTTTCGAGTAGAAAGTGATACTAATAATTTGGCAGTGTGTATTGCACTTGGAGTTGGGATAATTGGAATTTTAAATTCTAGTGCAACAGTAGCCAGCGCTCCATAAAATATTAGAGGATTGTCAGTTAATTGTTCAATTTCATCTACATTTCCTTCTACCAGTAAGACAGGATGTTGATAGTGTTCAATTAGTCTACTGCATTGATCAAATAAACGACCATCAAATACAGAAGAGAGTAAATCGCTTATACTTTTTCTCTCAACTACAGTTTCTGGAGCAACAATGTAATCACCTATTGGAAGTGTTTTGATTTCAGTTTTTACCCCAATTGAAGACAAAAGTTTTGGAATACCGCTCTTTTTTTCTCGCTCATCAACAATGATTCGTAATTGTTCAATTTTCATAATTAAGTTATAGTCTCGATGTTAAAATTTGTTAAGACGTTATGATGATGATTTATCAACGTTAGGAGGATTTGGGTTCTTTAACATTTCCTGGATTTTTTGTTCTTGTTCTTTAAGACTAGTTTTTAGTCGCTCTTCTTGTTTTGCCAAGACAATGGATTTTGTTTTAGATAATTCCTTTTTTTCTTCTAATTCATCAATCAGAGATTTCTTGTTAGATTTGATTAGGATTGAGCCAGCATATTTGAAAACTTGGTCATCGTCAGATGCTTTTTTTAATTCTTCTAAAGCTCTGTCAGATTCTACATTTTCCATCTCAACTTGTTGTTTTTGCATTAGAATTGATTGTAGATTTTGTTGAGATTGTTGCATTTTTGTGATTTGTTCTTGTAACCAAGGAGGCATTTGTTGTCCTGCAGACATAGTTTAGGATTTATTGTTGTTTTATTATACCTTTACAGAGTTTATGGTGTCATAAGAGGCCTGCAACAAACGTAAGGTAGAGTTTAGATTCGCACGTAGATGTGGCAGATGATTTGATTCTAGTTCTATGATAATCTCCTTATCAAGAGAAATTTTTGTTTTTGTTGGGTTTTCTGGATAAAATTCATTATCAGTATTAATTGAATGGTATATTGAAGAATTTTCTTTATCTGAAGAGAATTGAATTTTTGCGTTAAAGCTTAACGTCATATGCAGTTCCAGCTATTTTAATTCCACATTTTTTACAAATCCAAATTCCAACTGCTTCACGGATTATAGAACCACCACATTCAGGACATTTTCTTTTACTCTTCATCAAATGATGAACTTGGGTAAATTGCTTACGAATTTTAATTCCATATCGTGGACCAAGTCCTTTTAGTGTAGTTTGTTTTTTTGCCATTCTAATTATCACGTTATTTTGATTCTTTTATAATCTCTCTTATCTTACTGCCGACCTTAATTGATATCTCAGCACATTTGATTAATTCTTCTTGAGTAAATCCATCAGAGCCACCTTTTTGAAGTGCAACGACATTACTATCAGAATTAGATGTAATTGTAATTCGTGCATCCATTATACCCCATTCTTCAATAGTAGGATCAACCACAATGAAATCACCTATTTTTGCCATTGTTACAGATACAGGCAAAGTGGTAATAGGAGGTTCAATAAATTCATCTTCAATTTTTACAGGTTTTTCATCTTGCATTTCATATTTAGGAATTTTACACGAATTGATTGCAGCAGTTGATGCATATGAACATGCGTCAAATAAATTGCCATCATGATCAGTTACAGCATTATCACAAAAGATACCAATTACAGATTTGTCTTTTTCTAAAACAAGCTGTTTCATATCTAACATTCCACTTTCCCGTATTCCTCTATCAGTAACTCTTGCCAATTCAACAACATGTGGTTGTGGAGGACCAGTTTCAGCAGAAGGATGTGCTATTGGCAATATTTCTGCAGTACAAATTAGCATTCCTTTATCACCCGTATCCGGAAATGGACGTTCCGGCTGAATTTTTACTCCAGCAACAACTTCAGTATCACCTAGTCTTGCACGTGCTGAACCTTCAGCCTTTGGAATTACACCAGTGTCTATAGTTAATTTACGTGGTTCATCAAATTGACGACCATCGACACGCTTTCCCTCTTTAAGTAATTCAAGAATTTGAGTTTTCTTCAATTGATCAATAATTAAACCATCACTCATTGTTTTTCACCACTTGCAAAGAACTTGTCTTGTAATGCTTTTTTCTGTATTTCATAAACTTGATTACAACCTTCAATTCCAATTTCAATACACTGTTTATACTCTTCAGGAGTCAATACACCATCTAATTGTAATAAAGTAATTTTTTTCAAATTTGGCATATAGCCAATCGGAAGATCTGCTTGACCTGCTTGGTCTTCTTCATTATTCACATCTAATATTACAGCATCAGCAGCTTTACCAGCAGCACATCCTGCTACCAAATCACGCATTGGAATTCCTGCATCAGCTAATGCAACAGACGCACCGGTTAATGCAGCACATCTTGTTCCACCATCTGCTTGTAAGACTTCCATGTAAACATCAACTGCAGTTCTAGGAAATTCTTTTAGCATAACTGCCGGTTCTAATGCTTCTTTGATGACTTTACTAATTTCAATTTCCCTTCTTGATGGTGCAGGGTTTTTTCGTTCTCCTACAGAAAATGGAGCCATATGATATCTGCAACGCAAAATTCCTGTGTCGGTATCAGACATGTGTTTTGGATGAACATCTCTAGGACCATATACACCTACAAGAATTTTATTATCACCAAATTCAATGTATGCAGACCCATTAGCATTTTTTAAAACTCCTGCTTTTATGGTAACTTTTCTGGTTTCGTTGACTTTACGTCCGTCAGAACGAATCCCGTTTTCATCTAATAATACAATATCTGTGTCTCTTCCGCCCATTTTTATTCACTTTTTGATTCCAACATTTCTTTTACTTGATCAGTTAAATTTGCAACGTGTGCTTGTTCTTCGACCAATTCAATTGCCTGTACCGCCTTTAATAATCCATTTGGATCATCAGAAGAAACAACAAGTAATCCATTTTGACCTATAGTGACTTGACTATTAGTTGACGATTCAATCATTTGTATCATTGAACCACGTTTACCAATTAATCGTGGTACTTTATTTGGAGAGATTTTTACTAATTCGCCTGAATCAATCTTACCTAATTCACGACCGCTAATTGTAATAAGTGGATCACGAGTTTTATCAGCATTTACGATTCTTGCAGCAATTAAATCACCTTTAGCTAATTTAGCAGTCATATCATCAGAGCTTGAAGAATAATCTCTACCGAAAACATCACTAGCAGGAAGCATCCCAACGTAACAAGAATTAATGTCTGCAGTCCAAGATAATGAAGAATGAGATGCAATTTTTCCAATTACTAAATCATCATCTTTTGGCATGTAACCACCAGTAAGAGGAATTACTCTAACACTACCATCGTGCACATCAGATAAACCAATAATAGTTGATACAATATTATCTCCGACCTGAATAGTGTTTTGCTCAGCTCTATAAGGGCCAGATGTGATTACTTCGCCAGGAATTACATGACGTTTTTTTTCACCGCTCATTTTTGTACCTCAACGTTAGCAGTACCTTTTGTAATTGCGCCTAGTCTGTCGATCACGTTTGGTCTTGCGGCAGCGGGTATTTCAAGTATTGCTTTTAATGAGCCATTTGGTTGCCAATCTTCTTTTTTTAAACTGCCAATTGATTTTAGCACAGTGTAAGATTGTGCCACAAATTGAGCAGGGACGGAAATTTCAAGAGTTAAATTTTCAGTTTTCAATGGAATAACAGGTCGTAGTTTTTCAACAATATCTTTAATTTGTTCATCAGGATTTTTGAATGGATCCACTGAAACACGTGCATCTGTCATTGCTTGTTCAATTCTTAATGGAGGATGTGGAAAATGTGTTCTAGGATCAACATATGTCTTAGCAATAAAAGTGACAATCTGTTTGCGTTTGTCTAAAGTCATTTTTTTTCTTTGTTCGATAGTAAGATTTAGTTCCCCTTTTTGCATCATAATTTCAGCTATTTTTGTTGCATCATCTGTTTTGAAGGCTTTGAAAAGTAGTTCGCTAGATGCACGTTTACCTTTTCCAGAATCAGTGTATATTTCATCAGAGACAAGTATTTTTGATATCTCAGAAATTTTGCCTAATTTGTAATCAAATGCAGGATCAGGCTTTACTAATATTTCAAATTTTTCATTCTCAAAACTATACTTGACAACAGTAACTTTATCCATAATATAGGGATCAGAGCACATTCATATTTATCTCTGATGAAAAAAGTACTACATTTTTATTAGTACAATATGTTTTTTGATTAAGATTTGTCTCTAGAAATTATTAATGCAAATGAACAGAAAGTATCTGTAAAGATTAAGGGCGTTCCACTTCAATATGCAAATGCATTAAGAAGAATTTGTCTAAATGGAGTTCCAGTTTACGCAATTGAAAGCATAGATGTTTTAGAGAATTCATCAGTGTTAGCAGATGAAGGTGTAGCTCATAGAGTGGGCTTGATTCCTTTAAAGACCGATTTGGAAGCATCTAAGCAGGGAAATGAGAGTGACAAGATAATGCTCACATTGGATTCAGGTGTTTTTGATGAAACAAGAACAATTTTGTCAGGAGATTTAAAATCACAAGATGACAGTGTAATCCCTACATCAGATAATATTCCAATAATTACTCTTGCACCAGGTCAATCATTAAAGTTCGAAGCATATGCAAGATTGGGTAAAGGAACAGAACATGCAAGATGGAATTCAGCAAATATTGTAACATTAACTGAGTCTGAAAAAGATGATGAGAGAGTTTTAACAGTGGAATCAACAGGAGCGCTTGATCCAAAACACATCATATTATCAAGTGTAGAACAATTATCAAACAGATTGTCCGAATTTAAGACAATCATGTCTGAGATTAAGTAAGACAACATATTATATTTGGGTAAAATGGCGATTTGACTTATGGCAACACAAGCTAAAGTAAATATGCTGAAAATCTTGAAGAAGGCATCTAAAGAAAATGATGCACCAATTTGGGCAAAAGTCGCAAATTATGTTCAAAAATCAAGATCAAATCAAAAAATCGTGAATCTTACCAAAATTAATCAAACAACAGAAGATGGAAATGCAGTAGTCATTACTGGTAAAATTTTAGGAACAGGCAATATTTCACATAAAGTTTCAGTTTCATCATTATCTATTTCAAATTCTGCAG
The DNA here is from genome assembly GCA_028242535.1 of Candidatus Nitrosopelagicus sp. Lineage (GTDB taxonomy): Archaea > Thermoproteota > Nitrososphaeria > Nitrososphaerales > Nitrosopumilaceae > Nitrosopelagicus. The sequence continues at coordinate 6,386 of JAOJYB010000012.1, forward strand.
CAAAAAAAATTATAGAATCAGGTGGAGAAGTCTTAGAATTTTCAGAAATGATTGAAAAATTTCCAACAGGTAAAGGAGTTAAAATAATTGGCTAACGAACAACAACAAGTCATTGACTTGAGTAAACCAATAGTTGTTGATGGTACAAATTTGATTGCAGGAAGACTTGCATCAAATGTTGCAAAATTATTAAGAAAAGGAAATAGAGTTTCAGTAGTTAATTGTGATAGAATTATGATGAGTGGAAAAAAATCAAGCATTGTTGGAGAGTATAGAGACTTTTTAAAAATTAACAGTATTATCAATTATAAACATGGACCTAAACATCCTAGAAGACCAGATACAGTAATTGCAAGAATGATTAGAGGAATGCTTCCATATGAAGATAAACCGTCTGGAAAAACTGATTTATCACGATTAAGAACTTACATCGGAGTTCCAAAAGAAGTGAAAGGTCTAGAAAAAATTCAATTTGAAAAGGCAAAGATAAGACACGATACATCAAGATATACAACAATGGCAGAAATAAGCAGATACATTGGAGGAACAAACTTTTGATTCCTAAGACTGAGATTTACTATGCATCAAGAAAAACATCTAGTGCACATGTATACATTACAAAAGGTGTAGGAAAAATTAGAATAAACAATATTCCACTTGAGATGATTGAACCAGAATCTTCAAGAGAAGTGATTTTAACTCCATTGGAAATTGTTGGTGAAGAGATTAGAGATAAAGTGGATATTTCAATAAGAGTTAGAGGTGGAGGATTCATGGGACAAGCATATGCATCTGCTACTGCAATGTCAAGAGCTTTAAGTGGTTGGACAAAATCTAAAAAAGAACCAAAAGATCATCCATTAAATAAAACAACTCGTCAACAATTAAGAGAGAAAATTGCAGATTATGATAAATATTTGATCAGTGGAGATGCAAGGAGAAAAGAACCAAAGAAGTTTGGCGGCCCTGGTGCAAGAAGAAGAAAACAAAAATCATACAGATAGTCTTTCAGTAAAAAATTTTTTGTGTTTATTCAAATATTGATGCAATAGAAGAATTTTTTTCAAAATTTTCAATTTTTTGATCTTCTTTTAGAGTAAGATCTATGTCATCTAATCCCTCTAGCAATCTTATTTTCCGGTGTGAATCAATTTCAAAATTTATGAATTCATTACCAAAAATGATTTTTTGGGAGTTCAAATCTAGTTCTACTTCATCCCTGATTTCTAGTAATTTTTTAATATTTTTTATGTCCAAAATAATTGGTAAAACTCCATTTTTGAAGCAGTTGCTATAGAATATGTCTGCAAATGAAGGAGATATGATAACACTAAATCCAAAATCCTTTAATGCCCAAACTGCATGTTCTCTTGAAGAACCACATCCAAAATTTTCATTTGTAATCAAAATTTTAGAATCTTTGTAAGTTGGATCATTTAATATAAAATCACCTTTTGGTTGTCCATTATGATCAAATCTCCAATCATAAAAAAGAAATTTTCCGAATCCTGATTTTGTAATTAATTTGAGGAATTGTTTTGGAATTATTTGATCTGTATCTACATTTGCTTTATCAAATGGAGTAACAATACTATTAATTTTAGAAAAAGGTTTCAAATTAAGACCAGTCCCTCACATCAACAAAATGTCCAGCAATTGCAGCAGCTGCAGCCATAACAGGACTAACAAGATGTGTTTGACCACCAGAACCCTGTCGCCCCTCAAAATTTCGATTTGATGTACTAGCACAACGTTCACCCGGTTTCAAAATATCAGGATTCATTCCAAGACACATACTACAACCTGACTCCCTCCATTCAAAATTTGCATCTTTGAAAATTTTATCTAGTCCCAATTTTTCGGCTTCATGTTTAACCATTTGTGAGCCTGGAACAACCATTGCACTGACATTAGAATTAATTACCTTACCTTTTACAATCGTTGCAGCATCTATCAAATCTTCTAAGCGTGCATTTGTACATGAGCCGATGAAAACTCTATCTATTGGAATTTCAGTAATTAGAGTTTCAGGTTCTAGATCCATGTATGCTAATGCTTTTTTTGCACTTTCAATTTGTATTTCATTATTCTGACCAAACTCTTCAGGAGTAGGAATTTTATCTGTTACATCAGACACCATTGCAGGATTTGTTCCCCAACTTACTTGAGGTTCAATTTTTTCAACATCAATTGTGAACCTTTTATCAAATTTCGAATTACTATCAGACATTAAATTATTTTTCCAATCCTCAACTAAATCATCATAATTTTTTGGAGTGTATTCCCTATTATTGATATAATCAAATGTTTTTTCATCAGGTGCAATTAAACCAGCTCTAGAACCAGCTTCAATTGACATATTACAAATGGTCATTCTTTGTTCCATCGACAGATCACTAATTGCATCACCGCGATATTCCAGCACATGACCTGTTCCACCATTAGTTCCAATTTTTTTGATTATACTTAGAATTATGTCCTTAGATGTAACTGCAAAAGGGTTTTTACGTTTACCAGTAGCCAAGATTTCAAAGGTTTTTGGTTTTTCAAGCCAAAGTGTTTGAGTTGCAAGAGTATGTTCAACTTCACTTGTTCCAATACCAAAGGCAAAAGCACCAAATGCACCTTGTGTCGATGTGTGACTATCACCACACACAATTGTGCTACCAGGCAAAGTAATCCCCAACTGAGGTCCTATTACATGTACAATTCCTTGGTTGGGATCATTGATTCCAAATAGCTTTATTCCAAAATCCTTACAGTTTTTTTCTAGAGTTTTAATTTGTGTGGATGAAGTTTCGTCAATCATAGGTAAACTTCTATCAGTAGTAGGAACATTATGATCAATTGTGGCAACAGTTAATTCTGGACGTCTAACCTTTCTATGATTGACTCTTAGTCCATCAAAGGCCTGCGGAGATGTTACTTCATGAACCAGATGACGATCAATGTAAATCAATGAAGGTTCATTTTCTTTTTCAACTACAATGTGAGAATTCCAAATTTTCTCAAATAATGTTTCTGTCATTTATTATATTCACTTTTTGTATTTGAAGATACCACCAGCAGATATAATTTTTGCAATTATTTCCGAGAAAGGCTTCATAGAGTATGTTTCATTTTTTGTAATATTTTTTATCTCATTATTTTCAATGTTAATTTCTAATTGATCAGAATTAGATATCTTTTGATAAGTTTCATCATCTATTTCAATTGGGAGTAAAAATGCACCATCAACAGAATTTCTATAAAATATTCGTGCAAAAGAGGTAGCAATTACGGCTTTAATTCCACATGTTGAGAGTGCAATTGGTGCATGTTCTCTTGAAGAACCACAACCAAAATTTTTTCCTGCAACAATGAAATCACCATCTTTGACTTTTGATGGAAAATCAGGATCAAGTCCTTCCATTGCATGTGTTGCCAATTCATTGTAATCATGAATTTTCAGATATGTTCCAGGTATTATGACATCAGTATCGATGTTATCCTGTTCATACTTTATTACATTACCAATCAATTCAAGTCCCTCGGATCAGTTATCTTACCAGTTACAGCAGATGCAGCAGCAACTTGTGGAGAAGCAAGATATGTCTGAGATTCCACATGACCCATTCTTCCCGGAAAATTTCTATTTGTAGTACTAACACAGATCTCATCTTTTGCTAAAACGCCCATATGTGCACCACAACATGCTCCACATGTTGGAGGACCAACGGTAGCTCCAGCATCCAAAAATATTTCAATTAATCCATCCTTAATAGCTCTTTTGTATATTGAAATTGCAGCAGGTAACACCTCAGTTCGTATTTTTACTTTTTTTCCTTTAAGAATTTTAGCGGCTGCTAAAAGATCTTCATATTTTGCACCAGTGCAAGAACCAATGTATGATTTGTCTAATTCAGTGGATGATAATTCTCTTGCAATGGTAATATTATCAGGAGAAAATGGTTTTGCAACAGTAGGTTCTAGTTCAGATGCATCATACTCAAAAATTTTAGAATAATTAGCATCAACATCTCCACGAAATACTGTTGCATTAGTTGCGCCTCTTTCTTTTAGATATTGAACTGTTTTTTCATCAGACTCAATAATACCATTTTTTGCACCAGCTTCTGTTGTCATGTTAGCCAAGGTTAATCTACTTTCTATAGACATTTCATCAATTCCTGTTCCACCAAATTGCATAGTATTGTATGCTCCGCCATCATTACCGATATCACCAATAATCTTTAAGATGAAATCTTTAGCCATTACATGAGGAGGTAATTTTCCATCAAGTTTGAAATAGTATGTTTCAGGTACTTTGAACCAAATTTCTCCATTTAATAATACATATGCAACGTCAGTATGACCTAATCCACAGGCAAAAGCACCTAGTGCACCAGTGGTGTTAGTATGTGAGTCACCACCAACATAAACTTCTCCAGGATTTACCAATGCTTCTTCATGTGAAAGTGTATGGCATATTCCATATTGACCCATTCCATACTTGAAATGTTTTTTGATATCATATTTTTTCGAGAAATTAGATAATTTTACAATATTTTCTGCAGAGACTTTTTCAGCAGATGGAACAAAATGATCTTCAGCAATCCAAACTTTTGATGAATCATGTAATTTTGATGTATCAATCCCTTGTTTTTGTAATTTGTCAAAAACCTTCATAACTCCAGGTCCAGAGACATCATGAACCATTACTTTATCGACTTTAGCAAAAATAACATCATCTGGAGACACAGTAGTTTTGCCAGAAGCACGTGCCAATATCTTTTCAGTTATGTTCATGAACGACAATGCCATTAATTGAGATTAAAAGCTTTTCAGAACAATAATTAGAGAATAATATGTAAAATAGGTATGAATTTGACAGTAATTCCACTTACGGGTGAGAAAAAGGATGGAAAATTTTGCTTTTTTGAGGAACTGAAAAAGATTCTGCAATACAACAAATTTATAATTAAAAATGGAGATGTGTTAGTTATTTCAAGTAAATTTATCTCAAATTCTCAGGGACGAATTTTAGAAATAAATAATTCAAAAGTTTGTAACAAAGCAAAAGAAATTGCAAAAAAATTCAATTCTAATGAAAAATTTATGGAGATTGTTTTTAGAGAATCAGACAATATTTTAGGAGGAGTTGCAGGATTTGTCATGTCTACTACTAATGGCATATTAGCACCTAATGCAGGAATTGATAAATCAAATTCTAAAGGAACAAAAATTATTCTATATCCTAATGAGCCATATAATTTTGCTGAAGAATTAAAAAGGAAAATTTTTCTTGAATTAAATTTACATGTTGGAATAATCATAGTAGATAGTAGATTGATGCCTGCAAGAATTGGTACGACAGGAGTTGCAATAGCATGTGCGGGAATAGAACCTACAAAAGATTTACGTGGTGAAAAAGATCTTGATGGAAATCCACTTAAAGTTACATTTCAAGCAACTGCAGATAATTTAGCATCAATTGCAAATCATGAAATGGGCGAAGGAAGTGATTTACATCCAATAGCAATTGTTCGAGATTCATCCTGCAGTCTTACAAATAGAAAAATTGTTCCTAAAGAAATGATAATACCATATGAACAATGTGTCTACATTCGTAGTTTTTCAGATTAACCGTCTAGTATTAAATATGAGATTTCTTAAGAGAGATTAAATGGAGTATGTAACTAGATATCCAAAAACTGTTTCACTTGGAAATGGAGAAGATAATAAAATTCATGTTGATAAAAAAACAGGAGTAGAAGAATTACATTTAATCGTTAAAGAAAATGCAGAAAAAATGAGAAAAATTTTATTTAATGAGGGGTTTACTACAGTAAAATTTGAACATAAACAACCACTTCAAATTGGAGATGGCTTATCATTAAAATTAAAAAAACCTTGGGAAATGCATGTGAGATTATTCAGTAATACAAAAAATAGCATCTCAATTCAAGGAGAAGTTGAAATTTCAAGAGACTATTTACAACATTTGTTTAGTCAACGTACTGCAGTTATCTATGAAATCGAGACTATTTTAAAAAGAAATGGAATAAAATATGATATTTTGAATAAGAGAATTAGCAAATATGTTAACAAAGTGTTAGATGAATATAGAATAGAATTAACTACTCCAGACATTCCAGTTTTTGCATGGAAACCAATGTTGTTCATGATTGGAACCGTTGGAGCAATGTATCTATGGAAATATTTGCATACTCTTTGAAGCTTTAATTATCAATTATAAGAATAGACTACGTGTCAGATCAAGTACAACCATTATTCCTGAAACATTATGGAATTTCTCCGTGGGAAATTAACGTGATTACAAGTATTTTGGATAAAAGATTTCAAACAGAAGATGAGGAGATTGAAAATACATACGAGGATAAATTTGTGAGTCATATAGAAATATCTTTTCCATATTCATTTAATGAAGAATTTTTCAAATGGTTTGATTTTAGAGAATGGGATAAACTAAAAGGAGTTTTCAAAGAAATGAAACGAAGACGAGGAAACGGAAAAGCTATAAAGATTGAGTTAAATTTTGCAGGAGAACCAGATATTACTTTTGTAATTCAATCAGATCAAAGTCAATGGTTTAAAATGGAAGTTGAAAAAATAGATTTTGTTGTCGAGTTACTACCATATCATTTAGAACCTGATAAAATCCCGAAAGGAGTTAAAAAGGTGATTTACAATTTTAATCAAGAGACAGCAAGATGGAAATTAAACACAGTTTATACAAATGACGAGGTATTTGTAAATTCAGAAAAGGGTTGGAAGTTAACTACTTAATTTCTTTTTCAAGAGGTTCAGCTAATTCATGCAATTCCTTGTATTTTGATTCTATAAAATCAAGTGACTCCTTTAATTTTTTAGATTTTCCATATTTGTAACGAACTAATTCACGATGATGCCAAAAACTTTTTCCTTCTTCTACAGAAATGGTTGTAAAATAATCAGTTCCTTTTAGATTATCCGGCAAATTCATTTGATATGGAAAAAGAAATTCAGCAATAAACCATTCATCACCATCAGGATAATCATTGCCAGTTTCAACATCAAAGAAGATATGAAGAAGATTGGATTGCATTAGACCATCAGTATTGATTTCAGGATGTTTAACGTTTGATTTTTTAAAATCAAGTTTTGTTAATTCAGGAATAAAAAATTCATTAATAATTGATTTCCTAAATATCCTATTTACATCAGTTATATTCAATAGTTGTAAAATAGAAAAAACTATCTAATAATCATTTGTCGTGTAACTAAACTTTGTACGAATCAAGAATTTGATTAATTTTTGTTATAGGAACGTTATTTTTAGAGATGTTTTGTAATGCTGAAGGATTTTCCACATAATTTGGAATTTTATCAGTTAGTCTTCTGGTGTATGGAGTGATTAATTCATTTTTATAAAATATGCCAGTTGGTATTTTAGAATCCCATTCGAGTGATTTTACAATAGCCTGTGTTTTTTTCTGATTTAATTCAGTTTCATCACTATAATGTACAACCGGATCATAATCAGTATCTTCTAATTTGTAAATACGTGGCATAGGTTTTTTGGTTGTTTCATCAATTCTATCTTCCCCACTAAACCAATCTTTTGTGTTGATATCATTGTAGGTTGGACATGGCTGTAAAACATCTAGAAATGCTAGACCTTTGTGTCGTACAGCTGCAATAATTAGATTTTTTAATTGTCGAACATCATACGAATATCCTCTAGCTGCAAATGTAAATCCACTAGCAATTGCCAATCCAATTGGATTTACATCATAATTTGTATTTGGAGTAGGTAATGATTTAGTTTTTTCACCTAATTTCAGAGTAGGTGATGCTTGACCTTTAGTTAATCCATATACTGCATTATCAAAAATTATGTATGTCATATTCACATTACGTCTACCAGCAGCAACAAAATGACCTGCACCTATTCCAAGACCATCACCATCACCGCCAACAGCAATTATTTCCAAATTTGGGTTTGATATTTTTGCACCTTGTGCAAATGGTAGAACACGTCCATGCAATGTGTGAACACCGAATACATTAATGAAATGAGATGTTTTTCCAGAACATCCAATACCAGAGAATATTGCAGATTGATGTCGTGGAATTTCCATTTCTGCTAATGCCATTTGAATTGCATTTACAATTCCAAAGTCTCCACATCCAGGACACCAATCATTGTGTACATCTGTTTTGTAATCTCCTACCTTAAGCGCCATATGTTAAAACCTCCCTTTTTTCTGCATTGTTGTTAATGATTTTTTTTAGTGTATCGTATAATTCAGTACAAGTCATTGGTCTTCCTGTAAATTTTAGAATATAATAATTAGGATCTTTTTCTAAATTTTGCCTAATTAATGATCCCAGTTGACCAGTATAGTTAGCTTCAATATCAATAATAGTTTTGGAATTAGAAAGTGATTTTTTTAAGAGTTCTTTTGGAAATGGGTGTAATAATTTTATTTCAACAAATCCAATATTGATTCCTTCATTTTTTAACATTTCAATTGTATCTAAAATTGGACCTTGGGTTGAACCCCAAGAAACAATACAAAAATCACCTTCAGAATGTTTTACAATTTGTTCAGATTCAGGAATTTTTTCAAGTATGTAATCTAAACGTGATTGCCTTTTATCCATCATCTGTATACGGTTTACTGGATCTTCAGATATGTGACCTTGTATGTCACTTTCATCACCAGTATTCCAAAATATTCCATTTTCCAAACCCAATTTTGATCTTGGAGAGATTCCATCTTCAGTGTGTGCAAATCTTCTATAATTATCTGAAGGGATTTCATCTAACAATTTTCCTCTATCAATATTGACTTTAGTCTCATCAAATCTTTGGCAAGTAGTAACAGAACTAGCAATGAATTTGTCTAACATATGTATAACAGGGATTTGGAAAATATCAGCGTAATTAAACACTTGAGTTGTGTCATAGAAACTATCTGAAACATTACCAGATGCATAAACAATTCTAGGGAATTCTCCAACACCTGAATTAATTGCACATAGTAAATCATCTTGACCATGACGAGTAGGTAAACCAGTAGAGGGTCCACTTCTTTGATAAAATGTAATAACAACTGGAACTTCATTAATTCCAGCCCAACTCAAGCATTCAGCCATCAATACAAAACCAGGTCCAGAAGTACATGTTGCAGAACGTACACCAGTTAATGATGAACCAATCGCCATACCTATTGCAGAAATTTCATCTTCAGTTTGAATAACAAGTGTAGAGCCAGGACGATCTTCATTGATTTCAAGTATCTCATTGGTTTCAAGAAAATTACTTTCATCTGTTGCAGGAGTAATTGGATAATATGACTGGAATCTGCATCCAGCGATTATTTTTCCAAGTGATGTACCATAATATCCTTGAACTAACAGTGTGTTTTCTTCAATTTCTTTTGCCTTAAATTTGAAGTTAGGTTCATCAAACTTTGCAGCAGCATAATTGTAAGCAAAATTTGCAGCTGATACATTCATGTCAGCTATAGATTTTTTCTTTGAAAAAATTGAATTAATAGATTCAGTTAGTTTTTCAGAAGGAATCATTAACAATCCTAGTGAAAGAGAAACTCCTAGGACATTGAACATACGACTCATGTTTTTAATTCGTGGATTTTCTAATTTTTCAGATAATTCAGTTAAAAGACTACGAAAAGAAACAGAGTGAATTGTTACACCGTTCTCAGATGCCAATTCCAGCATTCCTTTAACATTACTTTCTTTGTTTTTAGATTTTAAAATGTTTTCAAGTCTATCTTTAAAATCATTTTCAAATGTAATTACATCAGAAATTTTCATGTTTTCCAAGGTTGAATCATAAATTATGATACCATTCTCTAAAACATCATCAACATGACGAAAAATTGTTTCTGCATCAAATGCAATTAACATATTTGTTCCTTTTACACTAGAACGAATTTTTTTATCAGAAATTCTTACCGCAAAATAGCTATGCTCACCTTTAATGTTTGAATAATATTCACGCTTACCAAATATCTGATATCCCATTTTTGAAAAAACTTGAGAAAATATATTTGCTGCAGTTTCAACACCACTTCCCTGTGGCCCACCAATCATCCATGTAAAATCTGATACCATATTATGCACCCGTTGCGGCATCAAATAGTGCGCACTCACATTTATCGCGTTCTCCACAATATGGACAAACACAGATACATTGTTCAATTAGTTTTTTACATTCAGAACAATTTAGTAAATCATCAGAAGAAGACAATAGTCTTTGTATGATTAAATATTATAAATGGTTTGACCAAACATCAATGAAAAAACGTTTCAATGTATTAGTTACAAGACGACTACATAGATCTGCACTAGATAAATTAGGAAAAAAATACAATGTTTTTCTACACTCTGGGAAGATTCCAATTCCAAAAAAAAATCTAATAAACAAAATTAAAGATATGGATGGATTGATTTGTCATCCATATGATATAATAGATAAAGAAGTAATCAGTAATGCAAAAAATCTCCAAGTGATTAGTACTTTTAGTGTAGGTTTTGATCACATTGACATTAAAGTTGCAAAAACTCAAGGAATTAGAATTGGATATACACCAGAAGTTTTGACAAATGCAACAGCCGAGTTAGCAATTGGATTAATCCTAGATGTATTAAGAAGAATTTCTGAGGGAGATAGAATTATTCGTAATAAAAAATGGAATCAAATCTTTGGTGCCTATGATTATACAGGAATAGAAGTTTCAGGAAAAACTATAGGCATTATGGGAATGGGAAGAATTGGAAAAGAAGTTGCAAAAAAAGCAAATGGTTTGGGCATGAATGTAATTTATCATAGTAGAAAACCTATTTCAAAAAATGTAGAAAAAATGTTAAGAGCCAAATTTGTCTCAGAAAACACACTCTACAAAAATAGTGATGTAATTTCACTTCATGTTCCATATAATAAAAATACACATCATTTAATGAATTCAAAAATTTTTAAAAAAATGAAGAAAACTTCTTTTTTGATAAACACATCTAGAGGAAAAATTGTGGATGAAAAACAATTAGTAGTTGCTTTGAAAACAAAACAGATTCTAGGTGCAGGAATGGATGTATATGAATTAGAACCTATGAAAAAAAATAATCCATTGTTAAAATTAGAAAATGTTGTGTTAGCACCACACGTTGGAAGCTCAACGAAAGAGACAAGACAAAAAATGTCAGATATTACAGCAAGAAACTTAATTTTAGGATTAGAAGGAAAAAAATTACTTTATTCAGTTTAATCTAACTGAATCAATACATCATCAGGATTACCTTTAACACAGTCAGTTCCTACTGCTTTGAGTTTTTGAAATTCAAGTGTACCTTCAGGAATTTTTCCTATTTTTTGAAGTTCCCCAATTTTGATAGATACGACTCCCTTATGCTTTTCACACGTAATTCCAACCATGTAAGAATCATCATTATGAACAATTTCTACAACATATTCAGGAGGATTTACACAATCACGTCCATTTTGTTTTACAGAGCATCTATCAGGTAGCATGAGATTACCATTTTGAGGTAATATTAAATTTGTTCTATTATAGAATTAAAATTCCATAATGAATTTTTTTGTGGATTTGGATCTTTTAAGATTCCCTTATTCTGTAATTTTTGAACAACTAAAGCAGAAAATGCAGGTGCCCCAGTAGCACCAGGAGAGTTATAATTCACAATATGAAATGAGTTATGCCCTTCACGTTCTAATACATCAGGAATGAATTTTCCTTCTGGAGATATAACAGGTGTACGTATTCCTGCAGTTCCTTTTTTTGTAAAATAATCTGGTTTTAGAGATGGGATGAAATTCATAACGCGTTGAACCATTGCATCTTTTGAGATTGAGCTTCTAAACTCATGGGTGATTAAAGATAAGAAGTCAGGATTAAGCAATAGTTTTTTTGCACCACCAGTCAAAATATCTCCTAATTTTGATAGTGTAGATTGGATATCAGTTACAAATCCATCATATGTTTCAGGTGTTGGCACAGGTACGGCATTTGGACCAATTTCCGTAGTTCCATCAGCACGTTTAATCCAATGAGGATCAAGAAAAGGGAATTCAGGATGTCTTGCAACAGAATAAATGTTAGTTTTTACAATATCTGCATAATTGCTATCAGCTATCCAATATTCACCTCTAAAATGAAGATCCGAGTATGATTCGAATAGATTAAATTGTTTGGCAATATCAAGTGAATTTCCACCAGAACAATTAATGAGATAATTACATTCAATTGAAGAATTATCTGTGAAATTTATTTGAATCACATCATCATTTGTTAGAAATGACTTAACATTTTTCTCAAAAAGAAATTCGGTGGAATTTTGAATAGAAAGTTTTTTAATTTCTTGTGTTAGCTTAGAATAATCAGTCGACACATCACTTTTACATAATAATCCAGAATGACATTCAAGATTTTTTTCTATATACTTTAATTCATTTGAATTAAGTAATGATAGGTTATTTTCAGAAACACCATTTTGTATTCCCCACTTGTGATATTTTTCCAGTGTTTTGTGTTGTACTTCATTTAGAGCAACTTCAATAGTTCCAACCTCACTCCACGGAGACATTGTATTTTTTGCAAGTGTTTTCCATAATTCATGTGATATATGTGCAGATTTAGCAAAGATTTTTTTCTTTTCAGGATCAAGATAGAATGGCGTGTGGATCACGCCAGTGTTTCTTCCACTAGTATGTTTTGCAACATTTGATTCTTTGTCTATCACACATACACTAGAATTATACAGATTTGAGATCCAATATGAAATTGTTGTACCCAAAATTCCCCCTCCAATAATTGCAATATCAAATTTTTTCAATATACTAGATGATACAGTCTTAGATTTTAAATTAAATATGGCGCCGAGAGAGAGATTTGAACTCTCGATCCCTTGCGAGAACGTGCTTTATGGTTTTTAGATTTCCAGGCACGCGCCCTACCAGGCTAGGCGACCTCGGCATTAGCTTTCGCTAAATAACAATTTGGTAGTGATTATAAAAATGCATTATATGATTTATTTGAAAATATGAATTGTAACAATTTTCTCTATTATACTTCCATCTAATGTAATAGATTTTGATGTGATTTTGTATGTACCTTCCAAGATTTGGTCACCATTATTTTTTATTTGATCCCAGACAAAAGTTACTTCTTCATGAGAATTTAATTTTGAAATTACTTGAGACGATATGGGTGAGAAAATAGGTATGCTATCTAGTTGTTTTATTACTAATCCATACGAAGCATCATGAAATTTCAATTCATCTGTGCCCGAATTAACAATCTTAATTGAGATTGATTCACCTAAATCAAAATTAGTTTTTTCAGTAACAATAGATAATGATGTACCATCAGCATATACCAATTGGTCTTCAACTCCATATTCATATAGAATAATTCCAAATATTGGACCAGCCACAACACCCAAAACTATTGCAAAAAGCAGGCTTTTAGGAAACAATTTTTATTCTTTTTTTGGTGTGCTGGTACGCCAATTTTTTGGATAAGTATTTGGTTTCATAATGATTCGTTTTGTTTGAAAGGCGTATCCTTTTGTTTGATCCTTAATTTCATTTTCAGATAAAAGAGATTCTGCCAATGCAACAATTTCGCCTTTTTGAGAATAAATTCCAACCAAGTCACCTTTTTCCAAATAAGGTGAAATTTGCAAAACACCAGGTATTGCCAATTGTGCACCATGACACATAGAATCTATTGCAGAATCACGAATAACTACAGATTTTATTTCGCTAAATGTTTCTTCTACAGGTCTAATAATTTTCAAAAGCTTTGATTCATCCTTACTTTCTTTCCATGTTGTATATGCATCTGCTAGTTCATGCATAGTAACAAGATTTTCTTCATCAAACTGATGTACACGGGAACGACGTAATTCAATCATGGAACCACCCGGGCCCAAGAGTTCACCCATATCATAGTATAATTTTCGAATGTAGGTTCCTGCTTCACATAATACCCGTAACAATACTAATCGCTCTTTTTGTTCTAATAATTCTAATTCATAGATAGTTCTACTTCTTGTTTGTCTTACTACTGCAGAACGTTGAGGAGGTTTTTGGAATATTTCACCACGAAACAATTCAAGAATTTCTTCAAGTTTTTCTTTAGAAGGTAAAGAATGTAATCTACCTAAAGCATAATATTCTTTTGGTCCTAACAATAATACTCCTAAAGATTTTGTGCCTTCACCCAAACCAAGAGGTAATACGCCTGAAACTTGAGGATCAAGAGTTCCACTATGACCTGCTTTAGGAATTTCTAAAATTCTTTTTGCCCATGCGACAACTTCATGACTTGTCGGTCCGGGTGGTTTGTCAATTAGAATCAGACCGTATTCTAAAAGTTGTTCAATAGTTCTTTTGTTGTAATATGTCCCATGTTCAAGATTAGTCATATCTTCATCTATTTTTACAAGATTTTCGAGTTGTTTTAGAGTCATAGTAATTCTCTCACAATTGATTTTGCAATTTCTAGGACTTCATCTGCATTTTTTTCATCAGTTTGTATTATTTTATCAAAAACTGAAAGATCATCCCCAAACTCAAAGTTGTATAGATTTTTGTAAATTAATTTATTTTCATTGAATCTTTTATTGACAACTTCTAGTGCAGAAGATTCATCCATATTATCACGATTTTGCATTCTTTTTGCACTATTCTTAACATTGCCATCTAACCATAATTTTATTCCATTATCAATTAACCAAGGAAGTGTGTAACTAGTAATTACAACGTTACCCTTTTCAAATAATTCTATTAATTTTGTATCAACTTTTTTATCAAATTCTGGGTTTTTTTTTCTTTGATTAAGAAATTTCATTCCATCTTCAGTATCCCACCAATCATCACCGCTAGAAGAAAATCCTTCTTCACTAGCAAGTTCCTTTAGAATATCTCCACCACTAAGGTAATTTAGATTGAATTCTTTTGCCAATCCTTTAGCTACAGTGGTTTTTCCAATGGCAGGAGGGCCAGACACTACAATGGATTTTGACAATTATCCTAGATCCATTTGAGTTTTAGTTAGTTTCATAATGAGCCCACTAAATGCAATGGATGATAGGAAATACCAAGCCCATAAATATAATGCATTTTCGTCTTGACAGTATGCACCCTCTTCAACTTTTAGCGCAGTACATGTCAACTCAAACCAATCACCTGGAATAACATTTAGTGGAATTGGTGAGAGTGCTACAGTGTATGAAAATAATTGTGGTAATACAAAATAGAAAATTAACATTAATGGTATAATTGTAATCATCATTGGTCGTATATTCATCTGCATCATTTCCATATTCATTTTATTCATGTAGGAAGATTTTTTGTTTGCAGATGCAATTCTTGATTGATCCTTTGATCTAAATGCAGCCATCCTTTCTTTTTGCCAAGCTCTTACTTCTTTTGTAATTCGTCTCTGTTTCACCTGATCAACCATTTTGCGTCTGATTGTTGAATTGATTAGATTTAGTGCAATTCCAAAACCAGCAACTGCAAGCATAGAAAGTATAACTCCTTTTATCATTGGATCGTCAGTACCCAAAGGACCTTCCCTCATACCAAAGAAATCCATTTGAAGGAATACTGCATCAATAAAATTTAGTATAAAATTTAATTCCATTTAAGAACCCACACCGATTGCATCTATTACATTTTGTGCCGCTTCATCAATCTTTCCCTCATTGTTTAGTATGACTTTGAGTGGTGAACCAGACAATACAGAACAACTTGCCAACATTGCATCTTGTACCGCCAATTCCTTTTTTATTCCTTCTATTGAAACTTTATCACGATTTCTAGTATCATCCTTCATTCTACGATTGTAAATCTCTTCAGGACGTGCAGATATTGCAATGAGATGTGTAGGTTCAAGAATTTGAATTACATGGTATGGAAGACCTGGATAGAATCCCTCATTAGTAGAAATGAATGCATGTGTATCAATAAACACTACATCATCTGTTAATTGAGATATTGCAGTTGCTGCTTGTTTTTGTAAATCTTTTTGTTGAGATACTGGTAAATGTCTAAGATTATCTCTATCAGAAACTTGAGTATTTCCTGCTTCATCCATCATTACAGTTCCATAGCTATGTACACTAGCACAATGTTTTTCTGAATTTATTAATTCTACAATACGTGTAACTAGAGAAGTTTTCCCTACTCCGGGAATTCCAACTATTACAACTTTTTTACGTTCTACCAAGTAAAGCACCCAACCGTGGCATGACAACTTCCACCTGTTCTTTTACTAATTGATTATAGTAATTAATTAGAATATCTACAGAAAGTAAAATTCCAATTCCAGTACCAAATACTCCCAACACATCTGAAACACCTGCAATTAATCCAAGAACAAAAGATCCGATTATTGTAACTGATGGAATGTATCTGTTAAGTAATGTTTCAATTGGTTTGTTCGAACGTCTAAATCCAGGTACTTGAACATCAGCATCTAAAAGATTTTGAGCTGCTTTCTTTGGAGAAAGTCCACCAAGCTCTACCCATAGTTTTCCAAAGACAATTACAATTGCAATCATAAATAGGACATAACCAACAGCTCGCATAGGATCTAGTGCTACAATATCTAGACCTCTTGGAGGAGTAATATAGTAAACAAGTCCACCAATTGGAGTTGATGGTGCCGTCGGATCAAATTGTCCTAGAAGATTCAAAAACATATTATTATTCCGCGGGTTAAAATTTGACCAAAACATTTGTCCAATAAATACAGCATTCGCAGTTAATGCAGATGCTAAGATAACAGGAATGTTTGAGACATACATCATTTTAATTGGATAAGTAGCTGCAAATCCCCTATACTTTGTAGATACGATTGGAATTTCTACCTTCATTCCTTGAGTGTATACCAGTATTGCCAGAATTCCTGCAGTTAAGAACAAGCCAAAAACGCTCGGCAGAGAATTTGATCTAAATAATACATCAGCCACATCACCATACGCTGCCATTTGACCAAGGAATGGAAATACACCAACGGCACCACCATCACCTGCAGGCATCGGACTGAATAAACTCCAAAGAATTTGTTGAGAAACTCCAGCCATAATGAAAATACTGATTCCACTACCTAGACCCCATCCTTTCTGAATAGTTTCGTCTAGGAACATTACAATGATTGACGCACCCATCAGCTGCCCTATCAGTATGTAAAGAATATACGGCTCAGAAATACCAGGCCCATAGACAGCAATTGCGTATACAACTGATTCTGCAACAATTACAATGTAAGTTACAAGTTTTGTTGCAGTTTGAAATACACCACGTTCTGCAGGGTTTTTGAAATCAAATTTCAAAATATCAGAACCACGCAGTAATTGCATCAATAAACCACCAGTTACAATTGGTCCAATTCCTAGTTCAACGAGTGAACCCTGTGCAGATGCAAAGATAACTCTTGCAAATGCTAGAAAGTCAAATTCAGGTGCAGTTGCACCAAAGAGTGGAGTCTGACCCATTATTAAATAAATTACTAGACAACCAGAAGTCCACAGTATTTTTGTTTGTAATGGAATCTTCTTTTTTGGTTTTGGAACTTGAGGAACGTAAGGTTCAGCCTTGGCTACAATTTTTCGTATAGTTTCAGTTAATGTTCCTTCAGCCATTGTTGTTTTCTACATTTTCAATTTTTTCTTCGGTTTTTTCTTCAGTCTTTTTAATAGGAAGAATTACTTCGCCGCCTGCTTGTTTTATTTTTTCAATTGCAGAAAGCGTTGCGTTTTTTACTTTTATTGTATATGCAGTATTGGTTTGACCACCACCAAGTAATTTTTCAATTTTAAGTGATTGTAAATCTAAAGTGTTTTTTGAATTTTCTGATTTTCCTGATTTTAAAAATAAATCATTCAAGTCTCGAACATTTATCCAAACTTTTGTAATACTTGGATGTGGAGAATGAGTTCCTTCATGACCAAAATGATCTGGGTCTTCTTTAATTACAGTACTTGCAAGATGTTTCAAGTGTCCAGAACGCCCAAGACCACCTTTATGACCAAAGGATCTATGTTGTGCAACTTGACCCCATCCCATGTGTCTTCCACCTCTAAGTTTTCTAGTTTTTCTTAATCTTGTTGCCATTTTACATCATTCTCTTTACTATAACTAGAAGTTCTTTGTTATATCCCAAAACACCTTTTTGCCCATAAAGTTTCTTGCAACTTCTTTTGAATCCATGTCTTGGAGGATCCAATGCAAACCAAGGTTTTAGAGGTTTTAATTTTGAGAGGGATGTTTTGCCATCTGCCAGTGCAGAGGCTAATTCATCTACAGATTTGTATCCTAATGCAGTAATATCTTCAGAAGTGATTTTCTTATAGCCTGATTTTCTTGCTTTTTTATCTAAAAGCTCTTTTGCTGTTTCAACATCAAGTTCTTGCCAAGCTACATAATGTTGGACTTTTCGTAACATTCCAATAGTATTATCTATTTCAGGAATGATTACAGCGCGATGTTTTTTTTCTAATTTTAACAAATTCATGGTTGTTGTAGCCCAATAAGGTACGTCAACGGTTCCGCTAATTCTTACAACAAGGTATGCTTTAGACATAATAATCATCCTTGGCTGAATGTCTGTCTCAGACATTCAAGTAATGCTTTTGATGTTGAATTCATTGTTGCGGTAGAACCATTTGTATGGGTCCATGCATCTTTTACACCTGCTAATTTTAATAAATTACGAATTTTTCCACCTGCAACAAGTCCTAAACCTCTTGGTCCAGGTAAAATTTGAATTGTTACACTTCCACCTTTTCCTTTTACAGTAAATGGAACAGAATGTTTTTCATCACACCTGCATTCCCAGCTTCCACATCCAAGTTTGATTGGACTCACATTTAGAAATGCAGCATTGTTTGCTTTTTCTATCGCAATTCTCATTTGTTTAGATTTACCAAGACCAATTCCAAGCCAACCATTTTGATTACCTGCTGCAACTAAAGCTTTGAATCGTGTAGATTGACCATTTGGTGTCATCTTTTGAATTAAACCAACATCAATAACTTCTGTTTTTAGGTCAGGCAATAATTTTTTAATAATTCCTGCTTCTTGAATACGATAACCTTTTTCATAAATTTCTTCCATGGTGGTAATCTCATCAGACGCAACTTTTTTTCCTAACAATGTTTTTGGTTCCCATACTTCAACAACAGGTTCACGTCTTTTTCTAGCTGGTCTATTACCTTGACGACCACCTCTACCTCCAGGTCCACCAGGTCCACCAGGTCTACCTCCAGGTCCACCAGGTCTACCTCCAGGTCCACCAGGTCTACCTCCAAAGCCACCTCTAGATTGCTGTTGTTGTGGTGTTTTTTTAACAGTTTTTTCAATACTCATTTAGTTTTTACCTCACCATCAATTTTTGATTTAACACTTGCAACATCATTTTTTACTTTAAGATGTTCACCACTAATTCTTTCGTCAGCTGGAAATGCTTCTTCGTCAGCCGGTACTTTAACACCTGCGTCAATCACACCTTTCAATGCTGCAGCCATTCTGTCAGTATACCTTCTAGTACCACTATACAAAATTGCATCAGTCACCCCATTTGATAATGCTTTTTTTCCAGCTAAATACCCAGTCAAATATGATGCAGGAATGTTCTTTCGTGAACCCTTCCATCCATCCTTAAGTAGAAATCTAGAATGGGCAGATGCCAAAACTTTATCTCCAGTAATAACAGGTTTTACAATTTGGACTTGAGTATTTTCATTTGTAATATTAACTGTAATGAAATCGCACTTCCCCATAAGCATGATTTTACGTTTCCGATAGTTAGTTTTCTCACTGCGAATTCTTTGTAATATTTTTGAATATGCCATCTATAGAGGGAAAACTTGAGATTGGTATTATAAACCTTAGACGCCAAGAAGGTGAACTAACAATGCTTTTTGGACATGCAAGCGATTTTCAGCTTCATCCCAAACAACAGATTGAGAACCATCTATAACATCAGAAGTGACTTCTTGTTCACGTTTTGCAGGAAGACAATGCATGAAGATAGCATCTTTTTTGGACTTGTTCATTAGAGATTGATTAACTTGGAATTTTGGAAGGAATTTTTTGATGCGATCAGAATTTACATTATGAATAGAAACAAAAGTGTCAGTCATTATAACATCTGCATCTTTAACTGCCAATTCCGGATTGTCTGAAACTTCTAGGATTTCAGCATCTTTACCAATTTTGGCAACTTCAAGGTCTGGTTCATAGCCATCAGGAACAGCAACTGAGAGTTTTATCTTTAATTTCGCGCATCCTAATATTAGAGAATTACAAACATTGTTTCCATCGCCAATCCAAGCA
>JAOJYB010000013.1 GCA_028242535.1 Candidatus Nitrosopelagicus sp.
ATATTAATACAGATGAAACTGAAAGTGTTTGGTGGAAAATCTTAGTAAAAAACTAATTCATTTTTTACTATTTACTACTGTAACAATTGAAAATAATATAACTCCAGTCATTAAAAGAACTGTACCTAAAACTATACATCCAATTCCAATTAATGATACATTTGTAATTATTTCTTGACTCTGAGAATAAATCTGAACTGTCCATCCTATAAAACCTAAGCCAATTATTAAAAAAATAATTCCTGGAATTCCATAAAATTTCAATGGATTATGAATTGAAGTAAATTTGATTGTACTTAAAATAACTGAGGTGCCATGTGATACTGGATCATGAGTGGAGGTATTCCCTGAATAACTTACTTTTATTGGTACTTCTCCAATTTTTAACCCTGTGTTATTTGCTTTAATTAAAATTTCAGTTGATACTCCCATTCCGTCATCTGAAGGTGTTATGTTTTGTAGTGCTCTCATACTGTAAGCTCTAAATCCACTCTGTGAGTCTGTAAGATCCTTTTTTATTGATAGATTTGTAACTTTAGTGATAATTTTTATTCCAACTTTTCTATAATTTGGCATATCTTCTGATTCTGTATCTAAAAATCTTGAACCAATTATTAGTTCTGCTTCATTATTCATAATTGGTTGGCTTACTATTGGAATATCTTCTATTCTATGTTGACCATCTGCATCAAATGTTACAAGAACTTCGGTCTTCAATTCCTTTGCTTTAAGAAATAATGACTTAATAGCTGCACCATATCCTTTATTGGTTTCATGTGAGATTACTGTGGCTCCTAACCCTTCTGCAATTTCTCTTGTTAAATCATTTGAACCATCATCACATACAATTATGTCATTTGTATACTTCTTGAGTTTAGTAATTATTCCTGCAATATTTTTTTCTTCATTATATGCTGGAATCCCTACTGTTATTTTCATTTTCAATAATTATTCATAAATCTAGATATAAAATTTAACTGATGAATTATTCTATGCTTTTAATTTATTTTTAACAAAATCTATCGAATTTACTGGTGTTGGATCTATGTTGTTTAATACTGACGTGTATATTGTTGAATAATCCAACAAATATGTAAGACCAACTATTTTTGATAAAATATTGCCTTCTACTGAATTAATTACCTTATAATCAATTTTCTTATTTTCAAAATATTCTTTTAAAATATTAAATCTCTCGATTGTCTTTATATGATCATCTCTCCCCTGAATTAAAACTGGTTTAACTGAAGATTCTTTTTCCCACGCTACAATTCCATTGTGACATGATTCAATAATATCTTCCACTACTGCATGAGTTTTTGCATTTTCCTGTAAACAATTTTTATAACGAATTGCTGCTGCTCGCAATCCTCCAGGATAGTAAATACATATTATATTTCTTACAAATTCTGCTAATTCTAATGCTTTATTTTCATTAGTTAAATTTTCTGAAAAAATATTCTTTCTAATTTCATCCAGTGATTTTATTGAATCGAGAATATCATTTTTTTGTATGGGGAGAATTGGTTCTAGAATATTTAAAATTGAATATAAAAAATTTGTAAATGATGCCCTTGGAGAGTGAATCATGGAAATTTTCTGAAAAAATACTCTATTATCTTTACAATATTCTTCAATGAAGCCACCTGATGAAAAACCTACTACGTGTGCATTTGTTTTCTTGACATCTTTGAGAATTGTCATGACTTCCGCTGTATTCCCTGACACGCTTGTTACTATAACAAGAGTTTTTGAATCAACTGTTTTTGGAAGTAAATATCCTTTAACATTTGTAACATGAATTTTTTTTTTTGATAATATTGCACTAATTGTATCACCTATTGCACCAGAGCCTCCCATTCCTGCAAAAACAATATGATCAATATCCTTCACATCAATTTTATCATATTTTTTATTGTATGATTCTCTTGCAATATTTGGCCAATCATCATAAGTTTTGTACATACACTTAGTATCAATTCTTTGCATGTCTCTCAATTCCATATTAAAACTAGAGATCTTTGTATTGTAAAATACTTAACTACAAAATCTGTCTAGAAAAAGAAATAATATGTGCTTATCATGATTTTTCTATATGACTCTTAAAACTATTGAATGGAAAGATAATGCTGTTGTTATGATTGATCAGACCAAATTACCAAATGTTCTTGAATATGTTACTTACACAGATTATAATCAAGTTGCTGATGCTATACGCACCTTAGTTGTTAGAGGTGCACCTGCTATTGGAGTTTCAGGTGCATTTGGTCTTGCTTTAGCTGCATTACAAAGTGACACAACTGATAAAAATACATTAATTTCATATCTAGAAAATGCCAAGAAAGTTCTATTTGAAACAAGACCTACTGCTGTAAACCTTGCTTGGGGATTAGAAAAAATTATGCAGGTTGCTAAAAATGCAAATTCTGTTGACCAGCTAAAAACTAATGTTGTTGAATATGCCAAAAAAATGGCAGAAGAAGACATACAAATCAATATGACAATGGGGAAAAATGGTTCCGTATTATTTGATGATAATGATACAATAATGACTCATTGTAATGCGGGTGCTTTAGCAACAGTTGGTTATGGTACTGCATTAGGTGTTATCCGTGCCACAAAAGAAAGTGGTAAAAATATTAAAGTTATAGCAACCGAAACTAGACCTGTACAACAAGGTTCAAGATTAACTGCATTTGAATTAAAACATGATGGAATTGATGTTAGTCTAATTCCTGATACAGCAGTTGGTTATACTATGGCAAATAATCTTGTAAACAAAATTATTGTTGGTGCTGATAGAATTCTTAGAACTGGACACGTCTACAACAAAATTGGAACATACCAAGTAGCAACTATGGCAAAACAACATAACATTCCATTCTATGTTGCAGCCCCTCTTTCTACATTTGATATGAAGAGTAATCCTGAAGATGTAGTTATTGAGCAAAGAAAAGCATCTGAAGTAACCGGAATTGGAGATAAAAAAACTGCACCTGATGGAATTAATGTAATTAATCCTGCATTTGACATGACTCCTCCAGAATTAATTGCCGGAATTATAACTGAGAAAGGTATTGCAAAATTCCCCCTTGAAGAATCTATAAAAAAATTATTCCAAGCTAATTAATAGAAAGTTTTTATTCATTTCATGTTACTTTTTGTTATGAGTACTGTTAATGTGGAGCAAGTACGTGATTCATTGAAAAAATGTATGGATCCAGAAGTTCCACTAAGTATTGTTGACATGGGTCTGATTTATGGAATAAATGTAACTGAAAATAATGACGTAAATATCAAAATGACAATGACAACAAAAGGCTGTCCATTACATGAAACAATGGTTGACGATGTTAAACGATATACAAAAAAAGTTTCTGGCGTAAATAATGTTGATGTAGAAATTGTCTGGGATCCTCCATGGACTATGGACAAAATGTCTGATACAGCCAAAGCCATGATGAAAACAATGGGTTCTCAAAATACTCCTGCACCTATTAATTATGAAACTGCAGTTCCACAAGGCATTGGTAATCTGGTCAAGCAAGAAGATGGTTCTCTAGTTTTAGCAAATGAACATGAACAAGGATTTATGGTAAATCAAGCAATCATAGATTTTTGGAAATCATGTAATGGACAAAGAAAAGTAACTGAACTAGTGGATTTATTTGCACAACAAACTGGCTTACAACGTACTCAAGTTGAAAAAGAGGTTATGCAATTATTGAAACAATTACATGAAGGTGGCTTACTAGTTATTCCAAATCAGAATGATGCACCTAATGTAGAATTTAAGGGTAGAAACTAATTTTATACTATAATTTCTTTAGAAAAATATGAAAAGTTACTATCAACATCTTAGCTCTACTAGGGAATTTGGTGAAAAAGAAAATATATTAAAAAAACCAATTCTTCGTAGTTCTGCAATTTTTCCAGTGATCCATAATGAATTTTACAGTAGTGCCATTCATTTTTTAGGTTATTGGTTGCTGAAAAGAAATATTCCAGAAGTCTCACTAGTTATTACTTTACGTAATTCTGATGGAAATACATTATCTAGACAAACTCAAATAATTAATAGCGCAAAGGCGTTTTCCATAAATCTAGATAAAATTTTAAGCAGTATTGATTACAGGGAAAATTCTTTTGTCGGTTCAATTGAAACTGAGTTTCACACTACGCGCGATATGGTATTTCCTTATCCTGCATTAGTATTAGAATATCAAAATGAACAATTCAATACATGTGTTCACACCTTAGGTAGAATCTACAATGACTTGGAAGATCTAAAAGAAAATGATGATACTCACGTTCCTGAAACCGGTTTTGACATTCATGAAACAGATGATCTAAAATCATTCTTGTCATTTGTTAATGGACCTCTAGAAAATAAAGATGGAAAAATTGAATACACCTTAACTAATTCTCATTCAGAAAAATCATCTGGAACATTTCATATTGGAAAAATTAATCCATTTGAAACTAAATTATTGTATTTTAATGAACATATTACAAATTTAGCTGAATTTTTGAAAAATGATTCTGGTTCAATATCTCTAAAGCATAATTTTGAAGGATTCTATCCTAGACTCTTAGTAGGAAATATACAAAAATCCTCACCATCTGTAAGTTTCACTCATTCTTATTATGATTGTACTTCTTGTGTAACTGAATCTGATTATTGGTCAAGGACAGATGAAAATCATTTTGATTCATCAATCTACATTCCAATATTTAATAAGAATAATCACTTTACAAATCTAATAATTTATCCTAACATGTCACCATCTAATGTTACTTTAAAAATAGACATACATGATAAAAATGGAAAAAAAATTATCGAAAATTCAAATTTTCTAAAAATAGACAGTAGCCAAAAAAAATTAACCAAAATCAATCTAAATGAAATAATTACTTTGGATACGTATGGAAATGAAAATCTTTCTGCACATATAATTGCAAATTTTGAGAATAATAAAATTCCATCTAGAATAAAATTTGGATTAAATGTTGGAAATTTTGAATCAAATTTCAAATTACCTTGTAACATATGCTTCAATATGCAAATGGGCAACCCTCTCATAGAAAATAAATCTGGTTCATTCCACTGGGCTCCTATGTTCTCTGAAAGAAATACTGTTTTAGCATTAGGAAATTTCTCTACACTAAAAAATTATGAAAAAACTGCAAATTTGGAACTTAATTTTTATAGAATTGAGGATTCTACGACTTTTTCTAAAAAAATATCTTTAGTACCTAATTCTGAAAAAAGATTCACAATTGATGACTTTGAATTAAAAAATTTTCTTGAAACTGAGGGATGGGTTACAATTAAGGCTGATAATCCATATGTACATGGTTATTATTTTAATTTGAATTCATCCGGTTCGATTTCTGGTGATCATCTTTTCTAAAATTTCCAAAATTATATTTCTTTAATATTTGTGATTTTTGCTAGTACTGAATCCATTTTTACAATTGCTCGTTTATCTTCCCACCCTAATGCAACGTACCAGTCACCTGCTTCTTCATGATATTTTGTCTCCAATGTTTCAATTTTTTGTAATTCTGTTTTGTAATTTTTTAAAATACCGGATGTAGCAAGTGAAATTGCATCTTTTTCTGTTTTCAATCTTCTATCCATCAAACCAATGCCGGGACTCATGTCATGATCTAGAAATTATGTCTAATATACTTGATTATTTAAAAAAAGGGCCCGATGGGATTCGAACCCATGGCCTGGTGGTCCGAAGCCACCCGCTCTATCCAGGCTGAGCTACGGGTCCAAAAAAATAAGCATTTAACTGCTCTAAATATCTGTCTCAGTTATGAAAATATCAAAAAAAGTTGCAGGAGTGGAATATGCAATACGAGATATTGTTTCTGCAGCACGTGAAATAGAGTTACAGGGGAAAACCGTTGATTATCTAAACATAGGTGATCCTGTACAATCTGGATTTCAACCACCACAAAATGTCAAACAAGCTATGATTAATGCAATAAACAATGGAAATAATTTCTATACTCGTTCTGAAGGTTTAACTGAATTAACGGATGCAATTGCTAAAAAAGAAAACACAAAAGGTCTATCCATATCCTCCGAAAATATTATAGTAACAAATGGTGTCTCTGAAGGTCTAGACATGGTTATCTCTTCAATAGTTGAAGAAGGCGATGAAGTTCTACTTCCAGGACCATATTATCCTCCATATGCTTCCTATGTTCGATTACACGGAGGCATTCCAATTGAATTCTCAGTTGACTTGAATTCGTCATCTCCTAATATTGATGATATCAAAAGTAAAATCACATCAAAAACTGTTGCAATTTGTTTAATCAGTCCAAATAATCCTACTGGTTTAGTATTCAATGAAAATTCTTTAAAACAAATCATAAATGTTGCCAATGAACACAATCTCTACATTATCTGTGATGAGATTTATGATCAAATAGTTTTTGATGAAAAGTTTACTGGTATTGGAAAAGTTGCTGGTGATTCTCCGGTCATTGTCCTAAATGGTTTTTCTAAAGTTCATCTAATGTCTGGCTGGAGAATTGGTTATATTGCATTTAACAATTCCCCACAACTAGATAACATTAGAGAAAATTTACCAAAACTTGCCAGAGTTCGAATTTCAACAAATCTACCAGTTCAATATGCTGCTTTAGAGTCACTAAACGGTCCTCAAGATTATATACCAAAATTTGTCTCAGAATTAAAGACTCATAGGGATTATGTTATTAAAAGACTAAATGAAATGAATGGAATCTCCTGCTCAAATCCAAAAGGAGCATTTTATGCATTCCCAAAAATTGAACAAAACAAATTCAATTCAGATAAAGAATTTGTTTTAGAATTACTAAGGCAAAAAGGCGTTCTGACAGTTCATGGTTCTGGATTTGGAGAACAATATGGAAGCGGTCATTTTAGAATTGTATATCTACCAAAAATGGAAATTTTGGAATCAGCCATGAACAAAATCGAGGATTTTGTTCGTTAATATTCCCAGTTTGAAAATTCTTTAGGTGTAATTTCAATTATACAATCTGTATCTTCCAATAATTCTCTTGCAGATTTGCTATCTAACGACTTGAAATATCGTAAAAGAATTCTTTTGGCAACTCTATTTACAATAGATTTTTCTCTAAGTAATTTTGCTGTACCTTTTCCCATAACTCCAAAAATATTCGGTGCACTCACTCCAACATCAACACAGAAACTCACCTTTTTGTGAACTTTGATGTTTTTTACTTTTTGAGTTCTAGTATTTGTCCCAACATAGAACTTCTTCATACTATACAAATACCAAACAGGAATGATATGTGGTGTACATTTATCATCAATAGTTGCCAAATGAAGAATTTTCTCTTTTTTTAAAAATTTAATTAATTTTGACATTTGGTTTTTTGTACCCCCATCCAATCATTATGCATCCAAAGATAATCATTCCCAATGAAACTTTCTCATTTGTTATATCTGGTCCTAACAAAAAATCAAGCGCAAATTCTGGACTCCATAAAATCATATTTCTAACTAAAACAATTGATGCCATAACAATGAATAGAACTCCCATCGCAGTAAACCAATTTCTTCCTCTACGTGGATATTCACGACTCATGATAAATATTGTATATCTAGTTGTTTTAAATTATTTTAATTCCAGGATTTTTCATCTTGTTTCTTATCATTGCATTAAGAAGCAATGGAGTACACATCTCTACGAGATATGCTAATGCTCCTGGTCCTAAATAAATTGGTCTTAAACCTTCAATCTCATTAATTAATCCATTTACAACCTCTACTGATTCTTTACTATCTCCTGCAACAAATATGTCATAATCAAGTTTCAAAGTTGCATTAACAAGTT
The DNA here is from genome assembly GCA_028242535.1 of Candidatus Nitrosopelagicus sp. Classification (GTDB taxonomy): domain Archaea; phylum Thermoproteota; class Nitrososphaeria; order Nitrososphaerales; family Nitrosopumilaceae; genus Nitrosopelagicus. The sequence goes on from JAOJYB010000013.1 coordinate 7,869, forward strand.
TCTTTTCAGAAATTACATGAAATCCTGAAACAAGTTTTGTTTTATCTTTCATGTGTTTTTCAACTGTTTGATGTGCAAAAGGTTTATTCTCTTTTATTGAAACACACTCAAATCCTGTATCTGTTTTAGTCATTGGGACAATTGGTGACACAACTACACAATTGTCACTAATTTGAGGTAATAATTCAGAACAAGTTGAATCAATATTCTCATATGGAATTGATAAGACTAGAACATCTGCTTCTTTAGCAACTGAAGCATTATCTGTTCCTGTAATATTCCCATTAATTTTTCCATATGCCTCTTTTGCTAATTCTGTATATTCTTGAGCAGATGTTTCTGCACGTGCTGCATCTCTTGAACCAATTATTACTTGATTATTTTTACACCATCTAATGGCAAAACCTTTTCCCATTCCACCGGTTCCTCCAATGATCCCAACTTTCATGAATGCGCTCTGCTAATCTTATTATTATCTCTATTGAAGAAAAATTTGTAATACAACATGATAATTTTTCTTAGACACGGAGAAGCTGAAAATAATGTTAAAAAAATTCTTGCAGGTCGAACTCCTGGAATTAATCTAACTGAACAAGGAAAACAGCAAGCAGAGCAAGCAGGTGAAATGATCAAATCTCTTAACATCTCAACAATTTATTCTAGTCCAATTGATAGAGCAATGCAAACTGCAGAAATTGTGGGAAAACATTGTGATGTAAAACCAATCTTGGATGATAGACTCATAGAATTAGATATGGGAAAATTTACCATGGTTCCGTACACTGAAATCTTCAAAAACCACGGCAATGTATTCTTGAAATTCTATGAAGGGAGTCTTGAGATTAGTCATAATGGAGTTGAATCATTTGCTCAAGTTCAAAAAAGAGTTTTTGATATTGTAGACTTTGTAAAAAATAAACACAAAGGTGAAAATGTTGTACTTGTTACTCATATGGATCCAATCAAAGCAATGATCGGAAAAGTCCTTTCTCTAAAACCTGAAGTTTTATTTGAATTAATTATCGCAAATGCTTCATTAAACATAATAAAATATGACGAACAAAATTTCTATCTCTCCTCGATCAATTCTATGGACTCTTCACGTTTTCATGAGACTTTTTAAGAAAAATCTTCAAAACTTTTAAATAGAAATTTTTGACCACGCGTAATTATCGGTAAAAATATGAAAGTAATAATTGGCTTTGGTTTAGTTTTGGCACTATTAATTGTGCTTCCTTCAGTACAAAATGTTATGGCTGCAGGTGATACGCCTGGTGAATATCTTGACAGAAAAGAGCTAATCTGGGGATTATTTTATAGATTAATGATTGTAGCATTTACGGTAGGAACTGTAGTTTCAGGAATGATAGTTTGGTTAGTTTTACGATTTAGAGAATCTAATCCAAAAGCAAAACCTACTTCATATGAAGCAGAAGGGAATTGGTAAAATGAGTGGACATTCAAATTGGCCTGAATGGATCTATGTTGCTGTGGTGATTGCTTTGATGTGTTATGTTGGTGCAGAAGCTTGGAATGTTGAAAGATTGATTGAACATGTTCCAGAAGATGCTAAATTAATCACAGTAACTGGACAACAATGGCTTTGGACATTTGAACATGAAGATGGTACAAAAGAAATAGGTGAACTACACCTTGAAAAAGGTGAAGCGTACAGATTTGAGATACATTCAAAAGATGTTATACACTCGTTTAACATTCATGAGTATACTGTCTTGATGGATGCAGTTCCCGGAAGGGTCAACCATGTTTGGTTTTCACCAAATGTTGCAGGAGAATTTGATATTCAATGTAGAGAATATTGTGGATTAATTCATTACAATATGCGCGGAACACTTTTTGTAGAGGATAAAGGAGCATAATTGACATGGTATTAGAATTACAAAAACCAAGACCGATTTGGCAAATCATGTTTTCAACACATCATACTGATGTAGGTTTACTATACTTGATCACTTCTTTGGCTTTCATGTTTATGGGCGGAGCACTTGCTTTACTCTTGAGAGTTGAATTATTCAGTCCTGGTGTACAATTAATTGCTGATTCAATGACATACAACAGAATCTTTACGGTACATGGAACTACTCTAATCTTCTTATTCATCTTGCCATCTGCTTCTGCATTTGGAAATTATTTGGTACCAATTATGGTACGATACAAAGACATGGCATATCCAAAACTAAATGCTGTTGCATTCTGGATGATTCCTCCAGCAGGTGCACTCATCTGGTTAGGGTTTGCAGACTTTACTTGGTATGCATATCCAACTTACTCTGTAATCAGTGCACCAGGTCCTGCTGCAGACATGTGGATCTTTGGACTGAAAATTCTTGGCATATCTTCTATTCTTGGAGCTATAAACTTTGTCGTGACAATTATGAAATGTAAACATCCTGATTTACCACTAAGTAAAATGCCGCTTTTGGCTTGGTCATATCTTACTTCTTCATTGATTATTCTTGTAGCAGTTCCAACCTTTGCAGCTGCACTGTTGATGTTACTTACCGATAGATTAGGTGCATCTGGATTCTTTAACCCTGCAATGGGTGGTGATCCAATTGCATACCAACATTTGTTTTGGTTTACCTTCCATCCTGAAGTATACATCTTAGTAATTCCAGCAATTGGCTTCATGTATGAAATATTTCCTCGTTTTTCGCGTAAGCCAATATTCAGTCATAGCTCTGGAGTATTCGCATTTACCCTACTTGCAATTGTCGGATTTTCATCTTGGGCTCATCACATGTATGCATCAGGAATGTCATTTACAGAAAAGACAGTATTTATGGTTGGTACACTCGCAGCTGTTCCAGCCTCTGCAATGCACGTATTCAACTTCCTTGCAACAATGTGGGGTGGACGAATCAAATTTGCAACCCCAATTATGTGGGCTGTAGGTGGAATTGCACTATTCTTCTCTGCTGGAGCAGGTGGTGTAGTTAATGCCGCAATGCCATTAGACTTTATGTCTCATGATACTTACTGGGTAGTTGGACACTTCCATCTCTTCGTAATGGGAACAATTCTATTCGGAACTGTTGGCTTCATATACTATTTCTTCCCCTACGTAACTGGAAGAATGTACAATGAGGTAATGGGCAAAGTACACTTTATCTTATCATTCATTGGAACTGTCTTGGTATTCTTTACCCAACACATCTTGGGACTATTTGGAATGCCAAGAAGAATCTACGATTATCCTCCAATCCCAGAATGGGTGCAAATGAACATCATAATTTCAATTGGCGCATTTATCATCGGTATAGGCATGGCTATCTTCCTTGTAAACTTGATTTGGAGTTCCGCAAAAGGAAAACCAGCAGATATGGACGATCCATTCGAATTGGGTGGAAAATACTACTTCCCATACCAGGCAAAGAACCCATCGCATTAGGAGATTATAATGGCACAAGTACAACAACATGATCCAATCTACAGAACAACCCCTGAACGTACTGTCAAGATGATGGTGATCATGCTTGGAATCTGTATTGTCGGTGGTGGAATCTTCTTTGGAATGTGGGATTACTGGACATCTATGCCTCCACCAGCAGGTCTCATGACTGGAGGTGTTGGTGATGATCATTCATCAGGTGCTGGTTCAGGTCCGGTAGCTCTAACTGGAGTAGAAATCAATTCATCATTATCCTTTATTGAAAGTAGTGACTTTAGGACTTTGGCATTTAATGCACTACCTGGAGAAGCTGATAACAACCCAACTATCACTGCAAACGTAGGTGACAAAATCATCTTTGATGTAATAAATGATGGAAAATCATTCCATGCATTTGGTGTTACCCTTGACACTGAAGGCTTTGCAGGAATAATTGCAGATTCTGAAATAGCCTCTGCAAACGCACCTCTAAAACCTGGTGAATCTGGAACATCTGAATTCATTCCATCTGAACCTGGAACATACTACTACATCTGTACAGTTCCGGGTCATAGAATGCAAGGAATGGTTGGAGAAATTATTGTTTCTGGCGCAGCAGCCCCTGCAGCCGCAGCCCCACCAACTGGTGTATCTCATGATATTTCATTTGACTTTGTAGAAAGTAGTGACTTTAGGACTTTAGCGTTCAATGCGTTACCTGGTGAAGAAGGCAGTAACCCTGAAATCCGCGTAAACTCTGGTGATGAAGTAACAATTACTACAGTTAACGCAGGAAAATCATTCCATGCATTTGGTGTTGTTTCAAATCCTGATGACTTTAACAGTGTTATTTTTGATTCTGCAATTGCAGCTGCAACCAACCCTCTAAAACCTGGTGAATCTGGAGAAGTAACATTCTTGGCAGGTGCACCTGGCACATACTACTACATCTGTACAGTTCCAGGACATGCATTACAGGGTATGCAGGGTTCATTTATCGTAGAGTAATTTGATTCTAAAATATCTGGCACTAACATCTTTGGTGGTTCTATATTCACTAATGTTTGTAGGTGGATACATCTCGGCAGCTGGATTAGGTCTAACATGTCCTGAATGGCCACTGTGTCCAAATGGAGTAATGCCTAATGATGAATATTTCCTTGAGTGGATTCATAGAACAGTTGCAGCAACAACCGGTCTCTTAATCTTAGCCACCACAATTGGTGTTTGGATAAATAAGGATGCAGGACGAAAAATCAAGTTTACAAGTGCATTCGCAAGCGCTCTTGTAGTCACTCAAATCACACTTGGTGCTCTTGTAATTGATACTCAATTGCATGCAGTACTAGTTGCTATACATTTGGGTATTGGTATATTGTTATTTGCAATGACTTTACTTACTGTATTATTTGCATTTAAAATTGGAAAACAAATTATTGAATCTAAAGCTTAGATCTCTTTTTTAATAATCTTGGAACAAACACAAGTCCTATGACTGCTGCAAAAATTATACCTCCTGCAGCAATCGAACCTATGAAAATATAGCCAAATGGGGATTGTGTACTAATGTTGAAAGTATATGTCAAAACTCCTCCATCTTTTCCTGCATCATACAAATCTATTCGAAAAATATGATTTCCTGCCTCTTCAAAAATAAAGTTCTTTTGCATATGGCCATCGTCATATGACTGTGGTCTCCATGTAATTATTTGCTCATCATTGTAAAATATTCTCGCGCCCATGGTAAACCGATCAACTTCTTCAAGCTGATTATCTGTAACCCTAATCAAAATTTCTGATTGTTCCCCAATTTGTGGAAACTCTGGCAGTGTTGCGATCTGAACTCTATATTCGCCAATTGTTTGTTCTGAAGAATTAAACAGTGAATGTCCATATGCATTTGTTGTTGCTGTGATTGACAGAAAAAGTAAAGGCAATATCAAAAACATTCTAAATTTATTTATCAACAAATCTGTTCCTTCTCTGATCAATATATTATAAATTAAAAATAGGATTGAAAATCGTGTAAAGCTTTAAATCATCTCTGGAAAAAGTCACAATCGTTGACTGTAGTTAAGAAATCAATCGACATAAAGGCACCTGTAGACACAGTATTTACTTATTTTGCAAGACCAGAACATGTTTCTGATCAAATGTCTGAAAAAGGAGTAGGAATGACCGTTATTCCTATGGATATTAAAGCAGGAATGGGTGTAGGAACTACGTTCAGAGTAATTGGTGATTTTAGCGGAAAAAGACTCGAATGGGATTGTGAGACAACTGAATTTGTTAGAGGTGAAAAAATCTCTGCAAAACAAATTAAAGGTAAATTCAAAAGTTGGGAAATCACCACCGAATTCAAAGAACTCTCTGATAATCTTACAAATGTTACCATGACTGTTAGTTATGAAATGCCATTAGGTCCACTAGGCAATATTTTAGACAAAGTAAAATTCTCAAAATCTGCTGAAAATGGACTTGAAACTGCATTGTACAAAGTAAGAGGACTCTTAGAAGGAAATGGTTCAATCCCAGTTTATATCACACTAGATGCATACCAAAAACTTCTTGCAGAAAAGAAAAAGATGAACAATGTTCCAGTTTCAACTGTACTTACTGCAATTCTTGAAAAATATGGACAAGAACCAGAAATTAAAAACTAACCCTATATCCCAAGTTTAAATAATAACATCATTTTTTTATTTCTTTGTGTGGGTCTATAGCGCAGCCAGGTAGCGCACCGGACTCTTAATCCGGCTGTCGTGGGTTCGAATCCCACTAGACCCGCTGATTATAATTTTTTCAATAAAGTGAATCTTACTTGTTCAGGTTCTATATCTTCATGCATATTGACATTACTTACAACTCTCACTTTGTAATTTAACCATCTTTTGAGCATATTTCTAAACTTCATTTCATCATCAATCTTCTCTTCTGTTTCCCCAAACAATTCACAATTCAAAACATACCTTTTTGCTACTCTAAACATTTCACTGACACCATTATCTACTGTTTCATCATCTAGATAATTTAGTAACTTATGTGTAAATATAAAATCAACAGAAGAATCTTCAAAAGGTAATTTTGTAATACTCTCTTTGTAAAATTTAGCCTTAGGGATGTTTCCCTTAGCTAATTCTAATGCATGCTCGTTTAAATCAATCCCATGTATCTCAAACGAGTCATCAAATTTTCTTAAATCAATTCCTGTCCCACATCCAATCTCTAAAACACTTGTACAATGTAATGATCTTACAAGATTTGTCAAAAATTTTGTAAACTCTTCATTACCTCGTGATTCATTTTCATCTGCATATTTGTTCCAAAATTCTTCATCATAACCCAATCTAATCTTCCTCCTTATGTTCACATTTACATACAATAAATTTTGTATCAAAGGTACATTCGTGTGGTCCTTCTGTTTTTGCATTGATTGGAATTTCTTTCATACATTCCTCATGTCTTCCTCTTTTGCAAAACCAGCAAATTTCAGAAATCTTATCTGAAACCGAACAATCTTCCATGAACTTTCTAAATTTTTAGGATATATCTAATTTTAGATGAATCTCAACCATGAGCAGAATTTTTTATTTTTGCCCATAACTGTATCCATGAATGAATCTTGTAATTCTTTTGTAACCTCTCCAATCTTTCCGTTTCCAATCTTTGTCTTATCTACCCGAGTAACAGATTTCACTTCAGCTGCAGTACCTGTCATAAAAATCTCATCAGCCTTTAAAAGGTCACTAATTTTGATATTTTTCTCAATAACTTTAATTTTATTTGATTTGAGAAGTTTGATTGCTGAATCTCTTGTTATTCCATTAAGTATGTCTGCATCTAATGGAGGTGTAGTAATTTTTCCATTTTTCACTACAAAAATATTCTCTGCACTTCCTTCTGCAACATGACCTTTGTTGTTTAACATTATTGCCTCATCATATCCTGCATTAAGTGCCTCCATTCTAGCTAATGCCGCATTTGAATAATTTGCTGCTGACTTTGCTTGCATTGGTTGTGATTTTGAATCAATTCTTATCCATTTTGAGATTTTACATTTTGCTCCTGAAAATTTTCCTGCCTTTGATTCACCCATCTTCCATTCCCAACATGAAATGGAAACATCTACTTTGTTATTTGTTGGAGTTAATCCCATAGTTCCATATCCATAATATGCTAATGGTCTAATGTAACACTGCTTTAGCTTATTTGCTTTTACAGTATTTACTATTGCATCAGTAATTTTTTTCTTTGAATATGGCATTTTCATTGAATACATTCTTGCAGAATTAAAAAATCTGTCAACATGTTCTGGTAATCGAAAAATTGCTGAACCACCTGGAGTATCATAACATCTAATTCCTTCAAAGATTGATGTTGAATAATGTAATGCATGGGTTAAAACGTGCACCTTGGCATTTTTGAAAGGAACTAATTTTCCATTCATCCAAATCTTACCTGTTTCTTTCATATCCTGAAAAATTTGTCTCGTAATTTAAACAATCATGCCTAAATTCACATACATTTCATAGATCATATTAAATAATCTCTATGTATTAGAATAATTAAGCGTGTTTTGGGTAACGCCGGACTAATTCTAGACGATGGTCCAAGAACAAACCCACCTTGGCACTACTGGTCACAAGACCTTTAGCGCCAAACTGGTTTTAAATAAATTTAATTTTTGATCTTTCAGAATGTATTGCTTCAATTGCTTTTTCAACACTATCTCCTACATCTTCTATAACGATAATAATTCTTGAAGTCTCTTCTTGTGCATCCATATTCAAAATGTTTAATCCTGCATCACCTATCTTTGAACTAGCTTTTGATGCAATCTGTTGTACTCTCCACATCTCATCTCCAATTAACGTAACCACTCCTCTTTCATATGCAACTGTTGCAAGTGCATCGAAACTTAGAATATATTTTTCATTTCTTTTGACATAATCTCCATCTAAGAATAATACTCTGCTAAATTCAATTCCATCTTTTGTGAATGGAGATAACACGATAAATTCACTATATCTCTTATCTTTATCTAATGATACGAGTAAATCCCTAATCATCTCAGATTCTATACGTAATATAGCACAGTTTTTCTTACCTGTGACAATTTTCAACGGATGTCCACTCTTATCTTCTGGGTTTCTCTGAATTTTTGTAATCATTTCTGGTGATTTCATATTTGTAATTGTAAGTGGTATTTCTAGACCATTTTCAAGAATTTCTTTAATTGCAATAGGATCTACAATTTTCATACCAAACATTCCTGCTAATCTAGCTTCGTTGTATGATAATTCATTGACTTGTTCTAGATCATCTTTCACGATTTTTGGATCTGCAGAAACGACGGAGCTATCTTTTTCAAGATCTATGATTGTATCATATTTTTTATGAAATAAAATTCCTAAATCAGCTGCAGTTCTATCCGAACCACCTCTTTCATATGTTGTAATAATCCCATCTTTTGTTTTTCCAATAAATCCTCCAATTGTTACTACATCATTCACCTCTAGAACTTCTTCTAGTTTACCCATTCTTGAAACTGATTCTGAGAAAAGAAAATTTGTTGATTCAATATTATTATCTGTAATTATAGGCCAATCCTCAAGTGAAATTGTACCTGATATGATCTCATTACTGTTTAAAATCAAATTGAGGACATGTGACATTAAGACTTCTCCAGAAAATGCTAGTGCTTTTGAACGAGTTTCATCTAAAAATTCTTTTTTAGATGATGCTTCATCAATTGAATCTTTTGACTTCTTCAAAAACTCATCAATTATTTTCTTGCACAAATCTTTATCTGAATCAACTATGTATTCTAAAAGTTTTAGATAAGGTTTTTCAACAATTGAAAAATCAAAATTATCTCCATTTACAGCATTATGTCCTATACCTAGTATGACATCTGTTAATGATTTCTTTTTACCGTCAACCATAGTTAACGGTGCAGAACAAACCACGATTATCTTACTATCTTTTTGAATTTCCTTTATTCTCTTAACAATATCTGGTATGCCTTCGCCATCAATTCCTATTGCACTTCCTCCAAATTTTGCAATTGTTAGTTTATTCATGATTAATCCAAAATATTATTGCAGTATTAATCGTTATTTTTATTTAAAAGAATTTTTGAAATTTCCATGCCTGCCAAATTAACTCCATTTTGTTGTTGTTCATTTCTATTCTTGTTGAGTTTTTCTTCAATGAGATTCTCTAAATTAAAAACATCCTCAAAATTAAATCCAATTTCTTTTGCATTATCCTCCTGTTCAAAGTGTCCTTTAATTGGTATAAAAATTCCTGGCGTGCCATATACAATTGACTCATCAATTGTAGATTTTCCTGCAAGTGAAATTACCAAGTCTGCAGCAAAAATTATTTCATGAAGATTTGAAACAAATCCCAAATTCCTTACATCATCTGAAAATTTCTTATTAATCTTTGGTCCAGAAACTAAAACTAAATCAACATCTATCTGAATTTTTTTTATTGCCTTGATAGTTTGATTAATCAAGAAAATTCCTGCATCTGTACCTCCTACACAAAGAACTATTGTCTTTTTCTTAAAATCTAATATGTCTCTTAACTCATCACGATTTTTTTGTATTTTTCTTACAATAGGTCCTGTTCTTATGATATTATTTTGATTCTCACCAAGTTCTGGAATTATTACTCTATTAGCTTTATCTAACATTTCATGCATTGTCTTGTTCATCTTTTTTTCAACAACTCCTCCAAAACCACTAATGAATTTTGTTTCAAGAATATCTGTGATTATGATATTTGGAATTTTTCTTTCTTGTGCTATGGCGATTGATGCAAAATCTTCATCACTAATGATAACTCTTGGTTTTTCATTACTGATAATCTTACTAGAAATCTCTTTACATCTTTTGTAATATCTATAGTAACTCCAAAGCCATTTTAACGATTTTTCTAACTTACCATTTATCACATCAAATTGTGGGGGCGAATACACATCTTGTGCTTGTATGCTGTTTTGATGAAAAAACTCTATAGCTGAGCTTCCTGAAAATACTTTGCATGAACGAATTTTTAATTGGTTAATTATGGCCAGATCTCTTGTAGCATGACCCAATCCAATTGGACTAGAAAAAAATAGAATTTCTGTCATACACTGATTACTTTTTCTTGTCAAAGATTTAAATGGATTTTAACGAAGAACTTTTTGGCGGGCTCGTAGTCTAGCTCGGTTATGACGTCGCCCTTACACGGCGAAGATCCGGTGTTCAAATCACCGCGGGCCCACTACCAAATATTTTTTAATTCCATGAAATAAGAAATCATAATGCCTGAACTTTCCATGAATGAAAAAATGACTCTTGTTCAATATTCTATTGAAAAGTATGAAAATGAAGAAGAACTCATCTCAAAACTTTCTTCTGTTCTGCCTGAAAAAGACATACAACGAAGTTTAGACACATTAATTGGAACCCAAAAAGTTAGAAGAATAGGTCCTGAAATAATTCAAAATAATACTAGTCATACTGAATTACCTGATCTTCCAAATACTATCAAAGACTTACTAGATAAAATTTAATATTAAAAACTTCTTAACCCCTGAGGTCGTGCATTCTCCGGATGTTTTGCCAACAAACTAATTTTCGCTAGCATCTCTTGCTTATCTTCAGGAAATGTTCCTGCAATATTATATGCATTAGAACCATGGTTTGCACGGAAAATAATCTTGTTTTCTGTATTAATATTTGACACAAGTAATTCTAATTCTTCTAATGATTCACTATCATTAATTCTAACAAATTCACCTTCCCATTTTGTCATGAACTCATCTTTTATTCCATTTTCTAAATACAATGTTAATGCTCCAACAAAATCTGGTTTTGATGCACTGATTACTTTGCCTGTCTCAATGGCATTTTCTTTTGAATATTTTTTTCCGCCTAATCCTAAAATTACCATACAAGATAGTTTGAATCCAGCATCTTTTGCTTTGTTACATGATTTGATAATTGTTTTTGATGTTGCACCTTTTGTTACTTTCTTTAGTACAATATCTGAGCCACTTTCTATTCCAAGGTATAACATATCAAGTCCTGCTTCACGCAACTCTTGTAATTCCTCTGGAGTTTTTTTCAATAGGTTCATTGGCATTGCATAACATGAAATTCTTTCAATTAAAGAAAATTTTTCTCGAATATATTTGAGAATTTTTGTCATATACTCTGTTGACAGATTAATTGCATCTCCATCAGCTAAAAAAACTCGTTTTGTATTTGGCATAATTTTTTCCATCATGTCAATTTCTCCTTTTACTTCCTCCCATGTTCGTTCAGAATATTCTTTGGATCTATACATGTCACAAAATGAGCATTCATTAAAAGAGCAACCTAGAGTTACTTGAAAGATTAACGAATTTGCTTCTGATGGTGGTCTGTAAAGTGGGGCGTCATAATTTAACATCATTATATCTATTAATCATAAGAATTGGTTATAATCTTAATGAAGATCCTTAAAAAAGGTGCAGAAGCAGATGTCTATATCTCCTCGTGGAATGGAAAAAAATCAGTACTAAAAATACGAAAGGAAAAAAAATATAGAAACTCTTCTCTAGACACTCGAATTAGAAAACAAAGAACAATTCGAGAAGCACAAATAATTTCTTATGTTAAATCATTTGGTATTTCTACTCCGTTAATTTATTTTGTAAATTATAAAAATTTTTCAATTTACATGCAATATGTCAAAGGAAAATTAATCCGTGATATGGATGAAAAATCTATTCCTAAAACATGTCTACAAATAGGAATGATTGCAGGAACTCTGCATCAAAATGGTATTATGCATGGTGATCTTACCACCTCTAATTTCATACTTACTTCCAAACATCTATTTGTTATTGATTTTGGACTTGCGAATAGAACTGAAAAACCAGATGATCATGCAGTTGATCTTCGTTTATTCAAGGAAATTTTAAACAGTGTACATGCTAATGTGATGAAAAAGTCATGGAAAAATTTCATTACAGGTTATGAAAAATCTGTTGGTAAAAAATACTGTAAAAAGATTCTTGAATTAGTTTCTGTAATTGAAAGTAGAGGTAGATATGCAACAGTCGTCTGAATTATTCTTTGCATCATCCAATGAACACAAATTTGAAGAAGTACAAAGAATTCTTTCAAATTTAGGAGTAAATATAAAATTATTCAAAACAACCTCGGAAGAAATCCAATCAAACTCTCTTAATGAAATTGCAAAACGAAAAGCAATTGATGCTTTTACTAAGATACAAAAACCTATCATTATTGAAGATGATGGTCTTTTTATTAATTCTCTCAATGGATTTCCAGGACCATATTCATCATATGCTTACGATACAATTGGAAACAAAGGAATTATTCAATTGTTGCCAAACTCTGAACATCGTGATGCAAAATTTGTTGCTATAATTGCATATTATAATGGAATTGATGAAGTTAAATTATTTGAATCATCTATACCAGGAAAAATTTCTAAAGAGATAGAAAAAGGAGGTTGGGGATATGATCCAATCTTCATTCCTGACGGTGAATCAAAGACATATGCAAATGTTTTAGACAAAGACAAATTTTCTCATAGATCTGCATCATTAAAAAAATTCTCAGATTGGTTTATGCATAAGCACTAAGATAGCGCTCTGTGAATCGTTTTTTGTTTTGTAAAACTACAATTCGAGAAATTTCACTTTCATCCATTACTTCAAATCTGTCTGAACTTTTTGTTATTTGTTCTGAAAAGGATCTGATATCATTCATGTCTACCATATTTTCATATTCAAGGCGATTAGTTGAACGTCCAATGTGCATGTAAGATTTCATCTCTACAAAATGGGCATTTGATTTTTCAAATATTGATGTAAATCCAGACATCATTTCTTCAGAATCATTCCAATCTTTGATTAATGTAACTCTGAGAACTGTTCTTGTATCTAACTCTGCAAGCATCTCTAAAGTTCTGTTCCATCTTTCCCATGAATCGTCATACTTTGGTCTGTTAATTTTAAGAAATGAATTATAATCTGATGCATTAGTTGAAAGATATAGTTGAGTTGGCAATGCATCCTCATCTGCAAGTCTTTGAATCATCTCTGGTTCTTGACCATTTGTTACAAGAAAAATTGATTTAGTTGCTTCTAATGATTTGAGATACTTTATCAGACCAGGTAGCTTTGGATACATAGTTGGTTCACCAGATAGTGATATGGCATAATGACTAGGAGTAAGTGATTCTTCTATCTTTTGTTTGTCTTGTTTTGGATCACCAAAATGACCTACGATTAGCTTTCTTCTTTCTTCCATCAACTTTGACATGATATCTTTTGGTTCTGCCACTTTTTGTTCATCCATTTTCATTGAATCATAAAATTCCATTGGTCTCCAACAGTATACACATCTATTCTCACAATGCATTCCAGCTGGTGAGAATTCCATACATTGGTGAGTACTAATTCCATAAAATTTATGCTTATAGCAACTTCCTTCATTCCTAAAAGACTTTTTTGTCCAGTGACAAATTTCTACAGTTGAATGATCGGCTACTCCATATTTTGCTTTTCTCAATTGTTCCGAAATACTTGATTTAATTTGAATAAGTCCATCTTCTTTATCAACAATCTCTCCTGAACAACTCATGACTTTTTTTATCTCTGTTTTACTTAAATCATGCATTCCCTCAACCAATCAAAAAAAAAGTGTATATACATGAAAAATGTCTCTCTGCCATGCTCAAGACAGTAAGTATTGCAGGAATTGAGGAACAAGGAGTTCCATTCAAAGAAGAAAATACCAGCTTAGATGAAGCAACAAAACATGTTTCAATCGGTAATCTTACTTGGATAGAATGTGTAGTAGATGATATAGCAACTGAAACTCCAAAAATTCTTGAGAAATTAAAAATCAATATGGATTCTAGCACATTACTTTCTGGTTATCTTACTGAATACGAAGATGTCGGTGACACTTTGGGACTCATGGTTCCATTCATCTTTACAGGTGAAAATAGAACTCAAACTTCACCATGTTTAATTTTTCTAAAAAAGGATCTTATTGTTACAATACATGATGATTATGGCGGAAAAATTACAAAATTATATAATTATTCTAGTTCTCTAATGAGAAAACTTCCACAAACTCCTGAGAGTTGGGCAGAAAGACAAACGATGTTGCTTTTTAGATTACTTGATGAAGTTAGTGAAACAAACTTCTCTGCTCTTAGGACAATTGTAGAGCGTGCAGAACAAATTGAAATTGATCTTGCCGGTTCTCGTCAAATACATCGAGATCTATCTACTGAATTATCTAATATGAAACGATCACTTTTATCATTTCTTAATGCTGTATGGGCAACTCATGATACTGTGAGAAATCTAAAGTATGGTGACCCTGACATGTTGACTGATGATGATGATATATTAGAAAAATTTGAAGTTGTTCTTGCAACATTGGATAGACAAATTCAGATGGCAGAAAATGTAATGGAAATTATTTCTACTGGTATTACTGTAATCCAAACAGAATCTACAAACCAGTTAACAAAACTAATAGTTTGGTTAACTGTAGCTGCTACTGCAGTTCTAGTCCCTAACACACTTGCAACAATATTTGGAATTCCAGATCTTGAATTTTCTTACGTATGGGTAGTTCCTGTATTAATATTTTCTACAGCTCTAGCATCAATTATCACATTTAGATGGACAAAGCAATACCGTATTTTGCCATTTGGCTCATCCAAACTGAAACGGATTAAACGAAAATTCAAAAAATAGTCTCCATTAGTGCATAACAGCTATAAGATTAATACAACAAAAAAATTTAGTTTCTTTGTGGCCTCTGTCGTCCAATGGTTAGGATAGGGGATTGTGGTTCCCCGGATGGGTGTTCGATTCCCCCCAGAGGCCTCTTAATTTTTAAAAAATTCCAAATTTACTTGATTCCATCTCTTCTTTTATGGCAAATTTAATTTTTAGATCTTTTCCATCCATCTTTTCAGATAATAATGAAATGAATTTTTTATCTAACCCTTTTCCTCTGTACTTGTTAAATTGTTCTCCCATCATATCTGCTAATTTAATGACCATTTCTCTATTTACAGAAACTATGAAGAAATGCCAACCAAACGCAAATTCTGAATCTGTTATGACAAAATCTTCTTGTCCATGAACCATGTCTTCCATTTTTCCGAGCACTGTACCAATTTCTTTACTGGTTTTATCATACTCTGTTGCTGAAACATTGATGTTGATTCTTTCTTCCATGATAATACTTGATTTTTGTAAATAAAAGGTTGACTTAATTATTTTAACAAGTGTTCAACTTCAATTCCAAAATATTCCTTGAGAATTGCAATATAGGATTTGATTGAATCTGGCATCTCATCACCACATGCAACTCCAAGATTTTTTGCATTTATCCAAATTGTTAATGCTTGAATTATAACAAGAAATCTATCATTTTCTGGATTATCTCTTCCTATAGATTTTGTGTATCTCTCTGCATACTCCCATGCGGTGATAAATCCAATACATTCTGTATCAAACACCGCTAACAATTGTTTCTTCAAATCATCTGTCTCATTCAATGGAATCTTATTCATGATGTATGGAAAATCAACCTTTTCTGGTACACATCCTGGTAACGGTGCCCATATTGTGATTATTTTTGTATCCTTTTTTAATTTCTT
This sequence comes from Candidatus Nitrosopelagicus sp., assembly GCA_028242535.1. Classification (GTDB taxonomy): domain Archaea; phylum Thermoproteota; class Nitrososphaeria; order Nitrososphaerales; family Nitrosopumilaceae; genus Nitrosopelagicus. The sequence goes on from JAOJYB010000013.1 coordinate 23,965, forward strand.
AAACTTCACCATCATTTTTTCTAAAATTTCTGCATCCATAAACCAACATAAAATTACACTGGCATCATTAAACTCAGCTTTCAGTATATCTTGTTCAATCACTTTGATATCTAAAATATTTTTTTCATTAATCATTTTTTTTGCAATGTTAATCATCTTCTCTGAATTATCTATTCCAATTGCATTTTTCACATTAAATTCTTCTCTTGCAATTGATAGACTGGTTCCATCACCACATCCTAGGTGATAAAATACGTCATTTTTTCCCAAATTTGTAAATCTAAAAATCTCTCTTATTGTATCTGGGGGAATTTGAATTTCTTCTCCTGATAGAATAGATTGTGGTAATGTGGAAAGATATTCTTCTATTTTCAATGTATTGATAAAATCTTAAGGGAATTTATTCTCTTATACTCTCTAATACTGATACTGCTTGCCATAGCGTAGTTCTAACAAATGATGGTACATTTGGATCCTGTGTAATATCGTCTAGAGTACTAATTGCATTAGCTGCTCTTACTGATATTGAATATTCATCTGTTTGTAACTCTATAATCAAATCTGAAATGGTTTTCTTGAAATTTTTTGGTGTAGAATGACTAGTTGCTAGTTGATTAAGTGTTTGAAGTGCACTTTCCATTGCTTGTTCATTTTCCTTGCTCATTTTCTAAATCTCTATGAATACATCTTCTGATTCTACCACCACTGTATATGACTTTAAATCGTTAATTTTTGCAGGAAATTTTTCTAGTTTACCTGTCTCACAGCTAAATTGTGCTGCATGCCATCCACATGTGATTGTTGAATTTTCTAAATTTCCTTCTGATAGGCTTGCTCCTGAATGTGTACATGTATCATCACACGCAAAATAATTTCCATTTACATTTGTAATTAGAATCTCTTTACTATCCACAGAAACTTTTTTCATCTTTCCTGGTTCTAATTCTGATGATTTACAAGCAATAATTCGTCCCATTAACTAAATCCATTTTATATTCTTAATAATTTTTCTTATTTTATGGACAGTTTACCTCGACTAGCATCAAGTTCTGATAAAAAAGATGTCTTGAATTTCTGTCAAAATACATTTTCGTGGGGTGATTACATACATGAAGTATGGAATAATTGGATAAATGAAGGAAATCTAATTGTCATCAAAAATGATCAAATTCCTGTTTCAATGGCACATGCTGGATTTTACCCTGATGAAAAAATGATTTGGATTGAAGGTATTCGTGTAAGTA
>JAOJYB010000014.1 GCA_028242535.1 Candidatus Nitrosopelagicus sp.
AGTATCTAGATCATAACCTAAATCTTTGATGTTTTTTTTCACATCTTCAGTAAGTTTTACTCCTATGTTTTGACCTCCAATTCTTCCAAATGCAATTCCAGTAAAAGGAAAGGAATGATCATCAATAATAAAAGCGCCAACAATCTTTGCTGCCATTTGAGTTCCATCGATATCTTGAATGTTAACAGTAAGTTTCAAGATTAAATTTCAACTGCGTGATGTATATGATCTAATACAAGAAAACTTGAATGATAGTCATCAACAATTTTGTAATCTTGAATTTTTAGTTCAATTACTTTTTCATCAACTGTTTCAATTTTTATCATGCCATTTTGTTTTAGTTTTACTAGTTTCCATTTGTCTTTACCTTTTTGTAATTTACTGATAATAACTGCCCATTTTTCATCATTTTCAATTCGTGGCATTCCAACTATATCAGTAATAGATTCAATTCCCAATGTTTTTTCTTCACAAAATGATTTCATGCAAGCAGCACATCTCCAAACATCTACGGAACCAATAGTTCTTTCATCAATGTTGATGTTAACAGGAGCAAGATATGTTATCTGAGGATTATCACAGCATTTGTAAATTTCTGGGGGTTTTGTAGTCTCAGAAGGAGTTTCACTCATATTTTTTCACTTTTTTTTGTTATATTTAGTCCTTGCATCATCATAAGATACTTCAAGTGCAACGCCAATATTATCAATGGTAAGATTTTTTTTGAATTCTTTTTGTTCTCTTTCACACATTTTTCTATACATATTCACTGCTGTAAATCTAGGATGCATTGCCTCAAATTCATCATCAGGCATATCAATAAATCCTCCCAATTCCACAAGTTTTTTTGAGTTTTGAGTTGCTTCATCAAGAGGAATATGCAGATCACTTGAGATTTGGGATGTCTTCATTCTACCATTAATTACAATATGCAAAAAGATTTTTGCTTGAATTTCTGTTAGTTTTATTTCAGATACCAAAGTTTTTGTAATTTGTGAGAGTTCCATTGTACTAACTATAATTCAAAATCATTTTTTGGTTTTTTAGTAAATTTCTTATTAACTATTTTAAATGAAATGCCCAACGTGATAAAATTTGTTACCAGTCCACCAATTGCACCATAAATCAAATCAGCAGTTATAGTCCAAACACCAAAGAATACAATTAGTGTCGGAATAGTAATTATTAGTGCAATCAAGGAACCTTTGGTAATAAGGTCCATTGTTGTGACTTTTTTTGTAGAGTTTTCAGCCAACAGTTACAGATAGGAGTCTGCCTATAAAAATCAAAGATGCTTTATATTTGGTGAAACTAATTTTGTATGTATTGAGTAAATATGCAAATGCAACACAGCCAACTGAAAAATCACTAAATTATGTCATACCTATAATTTTACTAGTTTTCTTTGGTTTGGTATATGCAATGTCGTTACGAGCAGACAATGGATTTGTTAGTTTCATATTAATCGGAATTGCTCTAGTAACAATAGTTTACTGGACTAGGATCATAAAGAGAATGGTTATGACTCAAAAACCAAAATTTACAGCAAAAGAACAAGAAACAAAGAACTGGATATATGATTTGATCAAAGGAGATGATGAAACAGTCTTCGTTGCAGAAGTTCCAGGTCCTGAGGATAAAATTGCTGTTAGATTAATTGACGGGGTTTTATACATCAGAGGTTCTCAGGGATTTTCAAAAGAAGTTCAAATTGAAGGCCCAAAAGAAATGGAAATAGGTGATTTCAAATACAGAAATGGCGTATTAACTTTAAGAATTAAAATATCAAAAACTTTTTGATTCTTCTAATTTTTTAGGTAAATATTTTTCAGTAATATTATTAAGACCGTATTTAGAAAATGCTTCTAATTCTGCTTTTCTTTTAATTTTTATGAATACTTCAAGTTCTCTCTTCCATAATCCTTCTTGGTATCTAGGATCTTTCAACAGATCATAACAACGTTTGATATCAGATTCAGTCATTGGAATTGTGGGAAGTTTGAATTTATCAATGTCAGTAGCCCATACACCCATCCATTTTGCATCAGGTACAGTTAATCCTTTAAGATGAGCTGCATTTGCGGAACCCGACTTGATAACCATTGCAATATGTTCTCCGTACACATCTCCATCAGTTAGAATTACAACAGGTAATCCCATTTCATCATGTAATCGTTTTAACAAAGTACGTGTTGAACGAGGAGCTTGACCTCCAGTATTGATAATTATTGATTTGAATTTTTTATCAACTTGTTCTTCTACAAATCTAGTAAATAGACCACCTTTTTCTATAGCGATTACAAGTTCAGCACTAGTGTCTACTAATTCTGCAGAAGTCATACTTGGACCAATTGCATATCCATCAGGATGACTAGAAAGATTCTGCGTCTTTCCTTCATAGCCAGGAATTGTGTATTCTATTGTTAAATCACCAAAAATACTACTTCTCTCTTCAGGAAATACATAGAAGTCTTCTCGAGGTTGAGACAAAACAGCTTCTAAATCAACAATGATATTATCAGATTCACCTTGGTCTTCAAAGTCTACTGCAAATGCTTGAGAAGAATAGTAAACATCTCGAAGAGTAGATGATTTTTTTTCATGTGTTAATTTGTTAGCAAAAAATGCGAGCCACAGTAATTGAGTGAATGAACGTAATTGAGAACTATTTCTTGAACTTCTTAGGGAAGTGTTAGTTCCAAGTACATACTGCCTTAATTTCTTATCATAAATAATATTGCTGATAGAACGATTTGGGATTGAGAATTTTGGGAATTCACCATTTTCTAGATCCTCATAAACTCGGGCGCCATGTTTTTTGAGAAGACTAATCAAATTTTTTGATTTGTCAAGTTTCTCTTTTTTAGTTTGTTTTTTGGTTTCTTTTTTAGTCTGTTTTTTAGCCATTCTTTTTTACCTCCTCTAGTGATCCATCTGAATTAGTCAATGCGGTTTCTTCTTTCATCATTTCTTTATAGTTTGGTTCTTTTTTATTTCCAGATAATTCAGTGCAAAATTGTGCAACAAGTGGCAAATATTTTGAATATAGATTTGCGCGTTTTTTTGCCATTTCAGCTTGACCTTTTTTAGACATGTACCCAGAAAGTTTTCTTGATAAAAATTGAAGTGCCAATCTAAGTTCTTTTTCAATTTCTGGCCTATCAGCCACATTTTCTTTTCCTACTGTTTTGTATGGAACTCTAGTTGAACAAATATGTGAAACAATTATGAGTGGAGCAGAATCATTTTTCACTTTGTAACGATTCCAATCTGTATCTTTTACAACTTTTAGTACCACATCACTACCTTCATCGTATAACAATGGAATTCTATTTGCAAATCGGTATACAGTAGTACCACGTGTTTCAATTTTGCCTCCATATGCAATTCCCATTTCTATAACAAATGGAAATCCAGAATATGCAGACGCGGTTCTTTGAACTACAGCCATAAAATCAGGTTCAAATCTTCTCTCAATTCCTTTTTCAAGTGGACCATCACCTAGTGGTGCTAAACATGTAGGATCAGGTGATCTAAATCCTTCATATGTTTGCAATGCATCACTTAATTTTACTAATTCATGGTCAGTCATATTTCCAACTCTGGTTTCAGGTTTGAACTTTGCAAATTTACAAAATTCTAATGCAGCCGTTGGACCTACTCTTTGAAATCTTTTTGATAAAAAGTGGGTAAGAGACTCACCTTGAACAGTATTTGCTAATTGTTTATAGAAATGACTTTCAACATCCATTTCTGCTACAAGGGTTTGAGAAGTACTATAATCCCAATAAACTAATTTGTTATTTCGAAGATCAACATCTTCAATTCTAATTCTTTGTAATTTTTCAAAATCTGCTTCAAGAAATGACATTAGAGATATTACGACACGTACAGGTCTGGTAAGTGATTTCCATTTTTTTTCAGTCTTTTTCATAATTTCATCGTATGTGAATTTCTTTTTTGACATTCCAAGTTCTTTCCTAACTTTTTCAATCATTTTATCATCAACATTTGGAATTTGATAGTGGGTATCAACAAGCATTCGACGGATTGTTTCAACATCAATTCCATAAGGATGAGGTGCAATGATTGTTGGGGCAGGTGGCATTGAGCGAATTATTGCTTTATGATTAAATTTCTCACCTTTAGGATCATCAAAAGAGATTGTCGCGTATGGTGTAATTAATGAAGTTTGATAAACATAATCACGGATTTTTGTACCTGCTTTGGAATAATCACCATCTAAACAAATACTTACACTCAATCCTTTTTCAGAACTAGGTGTTTCTTGTTTTTTTAGTATGACAGGTTTATTTTTTTGAATATCAAGTAACATTTCAAAATCGAAACGAGTTTTTCCATCTGCATTACTTTTGACTTTTACAGATTTGTTTGTAGTAATTTGTCCATATAGTATAGCCATAGTTGCACCCAATCCAAACATTCCACGTGCTTGTTTAAGACCAAATTTTGAACCATACAAAACAGTTCCAAATGCCAGAGGGACATGTTTTGAAGGAATTCCAGGACCATTATCTTTGACAGTTAAGATGTATTGTTTTGGGTCAGGTTTTTCCGGATCTACTGCTTTAATTGTCATATGAATATTAGGTAAGATTCCACTATGATCACATGCATCAAGTGAATTTTCTACAAATTCACGTACTGCAGTATATAATGAACGAGTAGGATTACTGAATCCTGCAAGATCACGATTACGATAAAAGAATTCACTAGGAGAAATTTGATTAAATTCTTCTTTAGAAGACATCTTGATTTTCCCACAATAGTGCTTTATCGGCTTTTTCTCGTCTTCTAGCAGCTTCTAGTTTACTGTAAACAGGACCATGCATACTACCAGTACAAAGTGACGATATGGCATCAACTGCTAAACGTAATTGATTTGGTTCTCCAATTATTCCAACAGTTCTACCATAAACAGAAATTGTAGCACCAGTCAAATTTTCCATGTTTAGTCTAGCTGTTCCATTTTCACCAATAATCCTTCCTTTAATACGTTCAATTTGATCAGGAGATTTACCGCCAAATTCGCGTAAATCAATAACATGTAAACTAGATTCCCCATGTAAAAGTCGCAATGAATTTTCTGGGGAAAATCCCCTACCAATTGCAGAAACAATTTCAACTGCTTTGAAGGGACTTATGTTTCCATCAATTTTATCACTAGTAATTATTACTTCACCAGTTTCGCTGTCAATATTCAAGTCAACATTACATTTTTTTTCAATCCGACGTTTTGTGTTTCCAGATTTTCCAATAATAACACCAATTCTTTCTATTGGAATTCTAATTAATTTTTCAAAGCTCATTTTATTATCCTTTCAAGAATATCAGCAGGGTTTTCCACAGTTAATCCTCGTTTTACAAAGAAGTTGGTTATGTTATTAATGTCTCTTTTCAAAAAATTCATTGTATTAGGGTGTGTTATATCAACTGCAGATCCCAAATCAAACAATTTTAGACCATTTTTAGTTTTGAATATATTATATTCTGAAAAATCACCATGAACTAATTTTGCCTTTTTGAATAAATCTGAAATCAGAGCAATAGATTGTAGATAATCATTTTTATCAACTTTTGATTCCAGTAGAGTATTTTCAGGTTTTCCATTACTACCCTCAAAATCCATAATGAGAATATTCTTTGAGACATGTCTAGGCGTTACCACAGAGATTCCACAATCATAACATTTTGAGATATTTTTAAATTCTTTTCTAGCCCAAAGATAAACCATATTTTTTGTTCCTTTTTTGACGCTAGTGAATCTAGGATCTCCGGTTACATACTGACTTCTTTTTTTAAAATTGGATGTAGTAACCAAGTATATTTTTAATGCAATATCATTATCCTCAGGATCTTTTGCCCAGAATACAACAGATTCTTTTCCTGCTTTGACAACTCCATTTACATAAGCAATTATTTTAGAGGTGATAAGATTATAGAGTTGCATAACAGTGATTTTATCTAAGACCTCATTAACTACTTTATTTTTTTTAAATCCATCATCCAATGTTTTCTTTTTTTTCTTTTGGTCAAGTTTAGATTTTATCTTTAATTCAATTTTTTTTTCAGAATTATTAGACATATCTTATATCATATCTACAAATAAAAAATCATTTCTAAGATCAAAAGTCTTTCGGGATATGATCATTATCTTTTAACCAGTCTACTTGAGGTAAGGTAAATCGCCAAACTATATCACCACGTTCATCTGGTTTAAAATCCCAAGGTGCAATTACTACAACATCATTATCTCGAATCCAAATTCTTCGTTTTAATTTTCCTCTAATTCTTCCTCTTCTAGTGATATCATCAGTACATTTTACAAGAACTTGATCACTACCTAAAAGTTTGAGAACTCTACCATACATTTCACCTTCTTCAGCTAATCTAATTTCTTTTAATGCACTTTCATTGAGTACTTTACGTTTTCCCACGCAAAAGATATGTAAATTTTCTATATAATTGTGGTGTTACATCTTGAAGACTAAAAGAAACGGTATGCCTTCAATTAGTCTTATACTTTTTTCTGAACCAATTCCTAAACTTGTCGCTAATGAAATTGTTTTTTCACCAACCATATTGATAGAATTACATTTTTCTAGTAAATTTTTTGCTTCATGTTCATCTACATCTCTTTCAGCATAATAATTTGGATTGATTTTGATTTTTGTATTTTTGTCATGAAAAGTTTTATCAATTAATTCAGGATCACAAATGTTTAACATCAGATTACCACTTGCGCTAATAACTTTTGTAGAAAAAAGCATTATGCATATTTACCTTTAATCGTAGATTTTGCACCACATGCCTCACAAATTAGAAAAGAAATTCTATTTTCTTTTTCTACTTTAGTATCAGGACTCTGACATGTTGGGCATTCTACATAATCTTTCAGATATATTCCAAATAGTCTAGTGAAATCATCAGGATCACGTTTACCAACAAAAATTGCTTTATCACCTACACGGTCAGCAGGTACCGCAAATTCTTTTGATAGATACTGTAAGATTATGTTAGGTTCTCTTCTCAGTGCTTTTGGAAAGTCTGCAAAGTTTCTAAGAATTGTTTTTTTTCCTTCCCAAGTAATATCAATTGGTGGCAGCTCAAAACGTTTACCAGACGAGGATGTATTTGAAATATTTTTTTCAATTCTTTTTAGTAAATTTTCATAATCAGATTTAGTCATAACTAATAGTGGTTCAAATCCCCTATATGGGTTTAGTTAGAAAAAGGAAAGGATTCTAAGGTTTACCTATTCGGAAAACTTTAGTTCCGCATTCACCACACGTGCCTTTTACAGCTGGACGTCCATTTTTCAATTTAGTCTCTTCTGGGTTTTGAATTTCTCTTTTTTGTCTGCATTTTACGCAATATGCTTCAGTCATATATCAAATCCAAAACAATCTTCTATTTGAAAAGAGAATGTGAATATTAATTCACTTTAGGCTAGAAGTAAGGTATTTTTTTTATAAACTAATTTGCAAATTTCGAAAAATTTGATCAAAAATCTTGAATTTTTTAGAAATTGGCAGAAATTCATACAAAATGATCAGTATTATAATGATCAAAAATTTGAGAAAGTATATGGGCTCTAAGAAAGGAGTGGGGATTACAATAGGAATTTTGATTGCAATTACTATTGCAAGTTTCATGGTTTGGTTAGATAATCCAACCAATACTGAAATGACAATTGTAGTAACTGATTTTGAGAATCATGATGAAGGCATTACTGAAAGACATAAAATAATTTCAAGTGCAATAGAAGATTCATTTTTAGAATTAGTTGAAGGTAAGATTTCACCAGAAGAATATATCAAAATTGCAGAAGTTTCTTCATCACAAAATAATGCATTGTTAATGGAATTAGCATATAGTGATGCACCAGAAGAATGGCAAGAAAGTTATATCAATCGTATCACTTCACTGAAATCATTCGAATCTTATATCATAGAAACAATGGTAATGGCAACCCTAATCGAAGATGATGGAGAGGTAGAGCAGAAAACTGGAATTTTGAGCAATATAGAAAAATTAAAAGAAGAATCTATTAAATATGCTCAGATGGCTGACTCTGCAAAACCATGAGTGAATACAAAAAATACTATAATTATTAGTTGGAAATCGTTAAAAGGTAATTTTGTTATAAATAGCCATAATGTCTCAAAATAAGAAACTAGAGAGGGATATTGAGTCTACAGCAGCTTCAAAATTACTTGTAATTTGTGTTGATAGAGATGATGATGTAGGTAAAAAAGCAGGGATAGCAACACCAGTAGTAGGAAGAGATCCATGCATCAATGCAGCTCAAAGACTTGCTTTAGAAGATCCAGAAGATGCAGATTCAAACTCAATATTTTATGCAGTTAAGACCTATGAGGATTTAGTTAGTAAAGGATACAATGTACAAGTAGTGGTTGTAGCAGGAGTAGAAAAAAGAGGTGTTCAAGCAGATGAGAAAATTGTTAATGAGATAAAATCAGTGTTACAGAAATTTTCAGCGAATGGAGCAGTTATTGTTTCTGATGGCGAAGATGATGAAATGGTAATACCAGTAATTCAAAATGTCATACCAATAGTATCTGTTCAAAGAGTTGTGATGCAAGTGAGCAGAACAATTGAACATTCCTATGCAGTGTTTGGAAAGTTCCTGAAGATGGTGGTTTATGATAAGACATATTCAAAATTCTTTTTGGGAGTTCCAGGAATTTTATTATTAATTGGAGGAATTGGGACAGTTGTTGGATATACTGCAGAGATTTTTGCCATTTTAGTTAGTATTTTAGGAGGAGCATTCCTCATTCGTGCATTTGATATAGACAAATCATGGTCTAGTTGGACAAAAGCTACACCTACGGGTTTTATTAGAATATTTGCACTTGTTACAGGAGCAGTTCTAATTCTTGCATCAATTCCTGCAGGTGTTACAAATATTGATCCACAATTATTTGAAACAGAAATGGATTTTGCACAATCAATATCAAATCAAATGGTAGTAGGACAATTCCTTCAAGGATTATTTCCATTTTTGTGGATGGGACTTGGAACAGTTTCAGCTGGTATCCTGATTAGTAATTGGCTTAACAGAAAATTAAAACACATCAGTGACATTTTGAGAATTATTGTGTTAGCTGCAATTTATCCAACAGTTGCACAATTTGCAACTATATTGACAACAAATGAGAGTTCATTTACATTGATTCCACCACTGTTAGCAGGTGCAGCAATAACACTGATATCAGCCACACTACTTTTCCGTAGATACAGGAAAAAAGGTGGCAAGATATTAACGGAATAAAAGATGCAGCATTATATCTTTCAGGATTTTATTCGATCTATTCTAAAAGACTAGAGAATGAAATTCTTCAAGGTGATATGCCCAATCACATAGCAATTATTTTAGATGGAAATAGACGATGGGCAAAAAGAAACCTAACAATTCAAGAAAAAGGTCATTTTAAAGGTGCAGATGCAGTAGAGAATTTACTAGATTGGTGTGAGGAATTTGATATCAAGATTATAACATTATACGTTTTATCAGCAGAGAATTTGGATAGAAAAAATGATGAACTAGATTATCTTTATGAATTAATCCATAAAAGATTAGAAAAATTGTACAATGATCCTAGAATACATAAAAATAAAATGAGAGTCAAAGCGATAGGAACAATAGAACTACTACCAGAATCAATCAAAGATGTTCTTAGAAGATTAGATGAGTCTACCAAAAATCATACCAATCATTTTCTAAATATTGCCATAGCCTATGGAGGACAAAATGAATTAGTAGATGCTGTAAAAAAGATTGGAATAAAAATCAAGAGTGGTGAACTGGATCCAAATAAAATCGATAAGGAAATTATAGAATCTAATTTGTATACATCGCATTTACCACAATCATCTCCAGACATGATTTTAAGGACGTCAGGAGAAAAAAGAATGAGTGGATTTTTGCTTTGGCAAAGTGCATATAGTGAGTTAGTGTTTTTAGATATTTTCTGGCCTGAATTTAGGAAAATTGATCTGATGAGAGCAATTAGGACGTTTCAAAAACGAAAACGAAGAATAGGTAAATAGAAATGAAAGAAGAAGTATCCGCAGGGATTATTTTATTTAATGAGTTTAATGAAAGAAAATTTTTACTGTTAAATTATCCATCTAAACATTGGGATTTTGTAAAAGGCAAGATGGAAGAAGGAGAAACATATCATGAAACTGCACTTAGAGAGACACGAGAGGAAACTGGAATTTTAGATGTAGAATTTCTTAAAGGGTTTAAAGAAGAGATTGAATATTATTTCCGTGCAGATAATCAGGATATTCATAAAAAAGTTATATTTTTTCTAGGAAAGACAAAAACTATAGAAATTATTTTATCACATGAACATCTGGATTTTATCTGGTTAAATTTTGATAATGCATTAGAGAGAATAACATACGAGAATGCAAAAAATATTTTAAAAAAATCTAAAGAGTTTCTAGATAATGGTATCAACAACTAAATCTTTTGCAGTTTGAACTGGATGTTTAGAATTAAGAATTGTTCGTCCTATAATTAAATAATCAGAACCAAGTTTTTTTGCTTTGGACGCACTACCGCCTTGCGTGCCTACACCTGGAGAGAAAATTGATAATTTTCCATGTATTGATTTTTTACAATAGGAGATAATTTTTGGGTAAGTAGCACCAACAATTATTCCATCCACATTACCAGTTATTGCCCAATCTAAGAATAATTGATAGATTTGTTGTTTCTTTAGACGATTTTCAATTTCCAGTTCGTAGGATGCTTTTGCTTCTGGTGCACTCATATGACATAATGAGATTACTCCTTTGTTTTTTTTGTGAGATATTTCTACCAGATTTTTTAGACTTTTTTTTCCCATTATTGGATTTACAATCACTGCATCAAATCCCATATTCCACAAATTTTCTGCAGTGATGAGATTTGTATTTCCTATATCATTTAGTTTGATATCTGCAATACATTGTAGACCATGATCATGTGCAGTTTTATTAATTTTTGAGATTTGATTTTTATCTAATCGTAAGAGAAGGTGAAAGTTAATTTTTATTCCACAGAGGTAATTATTTAGAAGTTTAATGTTGCGTAGTGTTTTTGATTCAATATTTGGTATTTTTGGATCATAATCATTTGCTAAAATGATCGGAGATGCTTTTGCTGATTTTTTTATTCTATCACTGAATTTGGTCATAATCGACCAAAGGATGTGAGTCTTTTAACTTTATTATTTTGATATAAGAATACCCATGATCACCAGTGTGATTAACAAATTCAGGTTCTGAGTTTTTAGAGGTAGTATATTTCAGAAATGGTTTTGTTGGTTCTTGATCCAAACTAACATGACAGAAATATGATGGTCCGTCTTCGTTGAAATTAAGAAAAACACCCATAAGCCATTTGTCTTTCTGTTTAAATGTAAATAATGGAAATTGTGCTTCTTCATAACCAAAACTTAGTTTAGCCAAACTAGAAAGATCTTCTAGCTCAATTGGATTGTATTTTTCTTTTGAAGCTTCAATATCAGGTTTTAGAGATGCAGGTAGAGATTTGATTTTGATAATTGGAGAGTAAAGTTTGGAATTATCTAGAGTGGTATCTACTAGTTCAAGTTTTTCCTGACCAGAATTAAATCCATAACACAAATAATGACCAATGTTTTCAATTGGAGTGAAATAGATTACAGGTTTTTCTTTTAGTATATCCATTTGAACAGATAGTACTTTTTTTCCATTATGTTCATGAAGAAAGGATACACGTGGGGAACGCTCTAATGCACAAACCAAACGGGTAAATTCTAAAGGAGAATCCAATTGTACATAATTTGGAAGTGTTGCCATTGATTATTTTTTTAGAATTTCTAAATTAAAGCTTACTCTAAAAAATTATGTGCGTAAATCAATTACATCATTCACGCCTGGGCCAGTTCCAATAAGTGTGACTGGTACACCTAACTTTTCTTCAATGTTTTTTATGAATGATATTGATTTTGAATCTAATTGATCAATAGATTGTGCGCCTGCACATTCAGGAAATCTTACATCTAATTTTGTAATTGAAATTTGATTTGCGCTACTAAGCATAATTGCACGACTAGCTAAATCAAAATCAAATTCAGCTGCACGCCTAAGTCTTCCAGTTACCGTTCCAAATTCTTCCCAACCTTTTTCAGATGTTTCTTCAGGACTAAGTTCACCATCCATAGGTCCAGTACCAACTCTAGTCAAATATGATTTAAAAACAACAATAATATCATCAATTCTTTTTGGGCCAACACCTACGTCAGCACAAATTCCTGATGCAGTAACATCCTTGGTTGTAACAAATGGATATGTTCCATGCCAAAGTGATAGATGTGTGCCTTGAGTTCCTTCTATCAGAACATTTTCATTTTTATCTAAAGCAGTGTTAATTTCTAGAGGAACATCAACGAGATATTTTTGTAATGATTCAATTTCTTTAGCCATCTTAAGAGTTCTCATTGCACGTTCAGCATTTGCAGGTCCAGTACCTGAACCAGTACTACCAATTTTTTCTTTTAAATGTCCTTTAGAGTCTGCATCAATATGATGTTGTTCAATTATTCCACAATTATTATCAAGAAAAGACCTTCCATCAGTTCCAAAATCGTTAATCTCTTTAAGAAAAATATCAGGGTTTACAACTACCCCAGGACCAATCATTACTCGAGAATTTTTGTTTAAAAATCCACTTGGAAGCATTCTAACTTTGAAAGTTTTATCACCATCTTTGATAGTATGACCTGCATTTGGGCCAGCACCACCTCTAACAACTATTGTAGGATTATCTTTTTGTGCCAAATAAGATATGATTTTTCCTTTACCTTCATCTCCAAAAAAACCACCAATGACTATTGTAGCACCCATAACACATTTTTTCAAATCACGTATTTAAGCTAAAGTGCATTACGGTTAATATCAAGTCTTTAAAGATCTCAATATGTCAGAACCTAATTTTGCAGGAAATATTATTGTAAATCTTGCTAGTTTACCAGATTTCCTTAGAACACCCATTCTTAAAAAAAGAATGACAGAATTTTTTTCAAGAAATCAAGATGATAAATCTGAAATTATAGTTAATGCACTGAATGCAGGTCCAACCATTCCATTTCCTAATTTTTCAAAATTATTCAAAACATGGCTGGAAGTACTTGCAACCATTAATAATGAAAATAGAGAAGATATGTTTTCAAATTATTTTAGGCATATTTTGATATCACCAGAGAAGATTATTCTTTTTAATTTAGATGCTATTTTTGAGATATTTTTACAGATCGATAAGGAAAAACAGAAAATTTTGATATCATCCATAAAGACAGTTTTTGATAAATTGGATGAAGAATCAAAAAGAAAGATGATTTTGTTAACACCTGATTCTGCTAAAATTCTTTTTAATTTCTAGGCTGATTTTTCTTCCGGATTTCTATTATCTTCATTTGTAAAATCAACATAATCTCCCTCAGGAGTCATGATGCCTGCAAATATTTTTTCATGTTTTCGAAGGACCTTGCGATGATCTGATAGAGATAGATCAAGATGCATTTCATTAATCACCATGACTTTCATCTCTTTCCATTCATCCCAACATTTTGGACAAACAGGGTATTTTTCTGCCTGAGATTCCAGTTCTTGATTTTCGGGAATTTCTTGTTTGCATTTTGTACAGATTTTACTCAACAAAATATGGAAATTTTATTTCAATTTATCTCTTATTGATAAAAACAATAATAGTCAATGAATGAAATTAGAATATGAAAATCAAATGTCCAAAATGTCGAGAGAATGCAGAATTAGCTCCGGATTTTTCATATGTAAAATGTGAGAAATGTGATTTGGATATGAGTTATGGAGAAT
Organism: Candidatus Nitrosopelagicus sp.; assembly: GCA_028242535.1. Lineage (GTDB taxonomy): Archaea > Thermoproteota > Nitrososphaeria > Nitrososphaerales > Nitrosopumilaceae > Nitrosopelagicus. Next base: position 13,918 of record JAOJYB010000014.1, read on the forward strand.
ATGTAAGATTTGTAGCACATAATGAAGCAAAATATTCAGATATCTTAGGAGATTATACTGGAAGCACTGAAGGAGAAACTGCAGGGACGTTGGACGAATGGAAAGACTGAATGAAATTAATCATTTTATGAATCAATTTTCTACAAGACTTAATTAATTTAGGAATTGGCAGTTAATTAAATGGAATTCTTACTTGAGAATATTTTAAATCTTATAGGATTTATCGTTGGAATTATTATAGGGGTTTTTGCATATGTTGGTTATAAGAATACGGGGAGCCCAGTTTTATTCAGATTAACAATTGCGTTTATAGCAATTGGGATTGGTTTTGGAATAATTTGGGCAGGGTATGTAATAGATGACATATACCTTCAAGAAGGGAAAATCAATAGAGGATTACAGGCTTTAGGTTTAGGAATACAAACAATTGGTTATTTTTTCATTGCGTTTTCACATACAATAAAATCATTTTTTCCAAAATCACGATACTTTAGATCAGTTGGAATTTTACCGTTGTTTGCATTGTCAGCAATGAACATAGAACATATTATCAGATCCTTTTCATTTATTTTACTTGTGTATGGTGCAATTGAGACATTTGTTTCATTTTTGGAAGGAAAACAAAAAGGAACATTAGCAGTTGGAATTGGACTTGCATTGCTAGCATTTGGGGAATTTATTGCATGGTATTCATTGGTTTTTCCAGAATCAATTCTTTATTCAGTCTCAATTTTGTTGAAGATATCCGGATTGATTTCGTTGTTCATACCAATCTCAAGATTACCATTAAGAAAAATAAAATTTGATGATTTTGAAGATAATGAAGATGAAAAATTTGGAAGATAGGCATGTATTTTTTAAAGTCAAAAAAGTTTACCCTGTTTGTTGATTCAAGAGATTGAATATGATCATAGTAAGATAAGATGAATATTACATAGATGGGGATATACAGAAAGCAGATACAAATTGTTGGAGATATTCTATATGCTGCCGAAGAACTCACAATTGATCAGAACGGAGCATCAATTACAAGACTAATTCAGAAAGCAAATATTTCTCATAGCAGAATTTCAAAAATTTTGACAAATTTGGTTTCACAGGGATTATTGGAACAAGTTGATTCTAGGAGAGCTTGTAAGTATAGAATTAGTATGACCGGAAAAGATTTCTTAAAAGAATACAGAACATTTTCTGAATTTACAGATAACTTTGGTTTAACAATTTAGAGAAATCAGATAACATAATTAGTAATAAAGTAAAATTTCTAATGTGGATATAGTTACATGTAATGGACAAGGAATTAGTCAGATTATAGAAGCATATGAAGATGGACGGATTATCGCATTTCCTACAGATACAGTGTATGGTTTAGGTTGCAATCCCTTGAATAAAGACAGTATTTCGAAGATTTATGACATAAAAAGAAGAAGGGGTGAGAAGAGATTTCCAATTTTAGGTTTTTCAAAAAAAGATTTGGAGAAAATTGTAGAATTTAATTCAAAAGCAGAAAAAATTTCAGAAAAATTTTGGCCAGGACAAGTGACATTGTTGTTACCAATTAGAAAAGAGATGACTAAACAAATTGAGAATGATGGAAAATTAGCTGTAAGAGTTCCAAATAATGAATGTGTTTTATCCATCCTAAAACAGTGTAAATTGATTATAGGAACAAGTGCAAATATTTCTGGTGAAGAATCAATTTTAGATCCTAATGAATGTAAAATGAGATTACCAGAAATTGATATTTTGGTAGATGGTGGAGAAATCAAAAGCTATGGTGAATCAACTATAATCGATTTTGTGGATGATGAGATAAAAATTATCAGAAAAGGTTCTATTTCAAAAGATGAGATAGAGGGGGTATTGTGAACTTAATTATAACATGTCAAAGAAATCTTGAAGAGCCAACAATTTTGGAGATACAAAATATTTTAGAAAGGTTTGGAGATATAGATGCAATTATTGAAAAAACTGTTTTTTCAGGAATAATTCAGATACAAACTAACCTTGACATCATGAAAATTCTTGATGGTTTTAAAGATATTATCGAAGATGAACCGTGGTTAATCAAATATTGCTCAAGAGTAATTCCAATCCAAGAAGAATGTGAATCAGGATTAGATAAGATAAGAGATAAAGTGATCAGTTTATCTCATGTGATTAAAAAAAATGAAACATATAGAATTACAGTAGAAAAACGACAATCGTCATTACATACAAAAGATATTATTTCTGAAATTGCAAATTCATTATCAAATAAAGTATCATTAGAGAATTCAGATTGGGAAGTAATTATTCAGGTGTTAAGAAATAGAACAGGAGTTAGTATAATTCCACCAAATTCGATTCTTAGTGTGAATAAACAGAAACGCTTTAAACTAGATTAGTATAGAAGCTTTTTCAACAAGTAGATCTACAAGTGGAGTTTTTGATTCAATTGAATTCAGAGTTTGAGTAGATATTTCAAAGTGTTTTTTGAGGAAATTAGAATTGTTATTTTTGAAGAGTATGTCTAAATCATCATATATTGTTTCATGTAATTTTGTTAGATTAGATTTACTTCCTATAGCTATTAAAATAAAATTTTTAGATTTTGATAATCCCACATTATGTATTGCATCGTTAATTTGAGTAGTATTTGAGAATCTTAGAAGTAAATCAGTTTCAATTTTGTCTGATAGTAGTTGATCGTTTAGTTTATGATTTATAGAAATAATGATGATTTTTTTTGCGTGATCTTTATCAAGTATGAATTTTGATGAAATTGCTTGTAGATTCAATTTAGGAAATTTTTTTCTTAATGATAAGAGATATTCTTTATTTGCATTTGATTTATTTATTTCAAATAATCCAACTTGATGGTTATTTATCGTTAAAATTGTGTGTGTGTTTGCACCTCCATGAATTATGGGGATTATATTTACAATATCGTCCGATTTTAAATGAGTATTATTTCCATCAAGAGCTGAAGAATCAACCCCATTCACTGCAATCAGTAGATTTTTTCCATCAAAGCCAAGAGTATTTTCTGGTTTTTGTGAAATTAGATATGTTATGAGTTCAGAAATGGTACTAACATTTTGTGTGATTGTTAATGAATCAGTTTGGAAAGATTTTCGTGCAGCACCTATAAAATTAACAGTAATCATAATGAAGGGTTATTTTTGGTAAATTAATTGATTTTGTTATTCAGATTTTGATTCAT
>JAOJYB010000015.1 GCA_028242535.1 Candidatus Nitrosopelagicus sp.
CATGTGTTTAAGGCATTCACTACTGCTGCAAATCAGAATTAATCAATTTTGAAATTTCGTAAATTTTCTGACGTGAGTCTCTGATAGAAATTTTCTTTTTTGCATAGCCTTTTTCTAGAAGGTGACTCATGGCAAGACGTACAGTTCTATCTGGAAGCATTGTTTTTTTCACCAATTCTTTCTGACTCATCGATCCTTCATATTCTAGTGTTTTGAGAAGTAATTTTGAGCTTGGAGGCATATTGAATAGATCTTCAGCAAGCTTTACTTTTTTGGCAATGGCAGATATTGCAGTTGTATCTTTTTTTAGACGAATAATCTTTGCAGAAGGCACATAATTTGTTGCTTCAACAGAATTTTTTACTTTATAACGATCCAGTCCATCTAATACTACTTCACAGTATAATCTAGATGAAATTTCATCAACTTCTATGACACTTGTATTAGATACAACCAATGGGCGTCTCGTTATATCGAGTGAATTTACAGAAATAATTCCAAATACATCCGAGTCTTGAAAAATCATGGGACCACCTGCAGACATTGAATATGCAGAGGAACCAATAGGAGTGGAAATAATTATTCCGTCACTACTGTCGTGCCATACTTCATCACCATTAACTCTCAAAGTGTGTTCCATTAACATGGCACTTCTAGAAGAAAAGACAGCAACATCATTAAGTACAGGATAAACATTCTTACCATCAATTTTTACTCCCAATCGAGTTACTTGCTCCGTCTCAAAATCCATTTTTTTTATGCGTGAGATTAATGATGGAAGTTGTTTCAAATCAATTTGTGATAAAAATCCATCAGATTCAGATTCATTAATTCCTAATACAGGAATTGAAGAATTAAATGTTCTATGAAAATAGTTTCGTACCCCCTTATCTCCACCTAAAACAAATATGCAATCAGGTTTTTCACTCTTAGTTTTTGTTCCAATTTTTGATGATGAGATGTTATTTTCATTAAGAGTTTTCTTTAGAGACTTTTCTGATGAATCCGTTAATCCAGTTCCAAATATTCCAATGTGCATAGATAGATTATTTCATTATGCACAATATATGTTAGATCTGCTTAAAATCTACAATATTATAAAAATAGGAGCCATTACTTTCTAGTGCATTTTTTTCTGGAACTTTTTCAAGACCAAATGCCTTTGATTCTAAGGCAGATTGTGCTGCACCACCAGCAAAAGATAGTGCCCATAGAAAATCTTTTTCTTTTAACATTGTGCAAACGAATGTAGAACAAAAAATATCACCAACTCCTGTAGTGTCAGTCAAGGTCATTTTTGGCAAGTGTATTGTATACAATTTATCTTTTACAAGTAGAGATATTTCTTGTTTATTTGTATAAAGTACATATTCTATTCCAAGTTTTTGTAATTGTTTTATACCGTCAGTACCAGTAAGACCAGTCAATGCATATAATTCATCAGGATTCATTTTAATTGCATCAATATTTTTTAGATCAAGAGTATCTTTTTTTAAAGAAATTTCATCATTAGAGTTTTTTGTCTTAGAAATCCTTGAGGATCTAAAAATATAAAATTCCCAGACTCTTTGATTTTTGAATATGTCTCCAAAGAAATTTCATCAAATACAGGACTTATTATTGTTCCATCATCATCATTATCTATAAAATTTATTTTCTCACACATATTTTCTAGAAATAATTTTCTATCAGAACCATCTAATTCAATTCGGAATTTAGTTGTATTCTTTGTGGATAATGCATCATGAACGATAATATTGTTTTCTTTAAAAAAATCTTCCAGAGGATAATTTGTTCCAAATTTTGTGTATAAATTTACATCATGTTTTTGTTTTCGTACAGTGTATGAACAGTAACTAGCTGGGCCGCCTGCAGCCTCATATTGTTCATTTTCATAAATAATCACATCCATGGTACAATGAGAAAATATTCCAATTTTCATGATGAGCAAAATTGTGTTTTTACCTACTTATTTGAATCCTTTTTTGCACAATCCACGCAAAGTGTTTTTCCTTTTACAAATTTTACTTCAATGTTTGAAGTAAGACAATTTTCACACAGACCAGTCATAATTCGTAATTATTCTTGATCTTTAAATTGTTTTTTTTTAATAATTATATCGCATTTATATATCCAAGATTTAAATTTAGAATATGCCAAAAAAACGTGCAAGTTCAGGTAGACGAAAAGGAGGAAAAGGTTCCTCAGGTACAATCCAATGTGTGAATTGTGCAGGAACTGTTCCAAAAGATAAAGCAAAAAAAGTAACATCACGACTTAGTTTAGTAGAACATCAACTTGCTAAAGAATTACGAGCACAGGGGGCATACATTGCTGCACCAAAAATCACAAAATGGTATTGTATTTCATGTGCAATACACTTCAAAGTTCTAAAAATTCGTTCAGCAGACCAAAGACGTAAACATACAAAACTTCGTGGATAAACTAACGATTTTTTGCTAGAACCAAAATTCTTTGAGCTAGAGTAATTCCTGCAATTATTATTACAATTATTACTGCAATTTCCATGAAACCAATCATTCCAATTATTGCAATAACAAGTAATCTTTCTGCACGTTCACCAATTCCAATTCCTTGCATCTTTATTCCTGCAGCATCCGCCTTTGCACGTGCATAACTAACCAATAATGAAAGAGTGATTGCTATAAACACCAAATATGGTTCAGTATAGTTTCCAATTAAAATTCCAAAGAATATAGATACTTCAGCAATTTTATCAAATATAGAATCCAAAAATCCACCAGATTTGGACATTTTATTTGTATAACGAGCAACCTGACCATCAACTATATCAAAAAAGCCAGATGCCAGGAGGGCAATACCGCCAAGAATTAGTGCATATTCAAATCCAATTCCATAGATAATAGATGCAACAAATGCAAGTGCAAGACCTACACCAGTAAAGACATTTGGAGATAGTCCAGTTGCTGCAAAAGATTTTCCAATTTTTTGTAATGCAGGTTTTAAAGAATCACGTAAATTATTTAACAATTGATTTCCTCATTTTAGATTCATGGCAATAATAATTGAGAGCATTCTAGCGGCTAAAGAAGCCGTGGAGCCGTTATCAAGCATAGGATTTAACTCAACAATATCTGCAGCCTTTATTTTTTTATTTTTTAAGGCAACAACCATATCATGTAATTCACGAGAAGTAATACCAATCGCTTCTGGATTTCCAACACCCGGAGCAAAAGCAGGATCTAAAACATCGAGATCAATGCTAACATAAAGATTTTCAAATTTATCAGTCATTTGTTCCAATAATTTTGGACCATTGCCACTTCTAATATCGGAATCAGATATAGTTTTTATATTATTTTCAGTAAGAAACTCCAATTCCTCTTTTACAAACGCACGTGCACCAACATGTATAATATTTTCAGGACCACGTTCTTCTACAATTCGTCTCAAATAAGCAGCATGACTTAGTTTAGTATCTGCAAATTCATCTCTTAAATCATAATGCGCATCAAATACCACATAACCGGTATCTTTTGGATAACTCATGTAACTGCCATAAGTTAGAGAATGTTCACCACCAAGAATGATTAATTGGTTTGATGATTCTTTCAACTCAGAAGTAGTTTTTCTAACCATATCAATCATATTTTGAGCAACAACTGTATGTTGAAGATTTCCTAGATCTTTAATGTTAGATTGTTCTAAATCAACTCCAAATTCTGGCATAAAAATTTCAATGTTATTAAATGCATCACGAATTGCATCAGGACCAAAACGACATCCTGGTTTGTATGAATGAGTTGAATCAAATGGAATACCAAATAATGTTGCGACAGGTTCAGAATCATCTGTAGGAGATATGATTTTTGGGGAACTGGTCAAGTACAAATCAGCGTAACTCATTATACAGAATTTAAATCACTTTAAAATAAACTCATGCCCAATTAATTAGGCTGACATGGAGATTCATCGCATAAACAATATTTGTGAGATTCACCACAATCAGTACAAATCAATATCTTTCCATGCATGTATTTTGATTGCAAAATTTGTATTTAACCACTAGATAGAAATGATAAATCATCCATTAGACCTGAATGATAGGTCTTTTTGAGAGAAGAGGTGGAAGATTTAAGGTAGAATGCGGTTTACCTGAATTTTGTTTAGAAATTTCTTCTACAAAAGTATCAAATGATATTTCTTTTACATCACTTTGAGTTCTGTCTCTAACACTCAGATTTGCAGAACCAACCTCTTTTTCTCCAATAACAAGTACATAACGAATCCATTCTTTTTCAGATTCACGGATTCTTTTTCCAATTGATTCATTTCTATCATCGATATCTACACGAATATTTTGTGCAGTGAATTTATCCGAAAGTTTTTGAGAAAATTCCAAGAATTCATCTTTTAGTGGAATTATACGAACTTGAGTTGGAGCAAGCCATAGCGGAAGCATTGGTTTTCGTCCTTCTTTAGCATCTTTTGCACATTTTTCAAGTAATGTGTACATAACACGTTCAATTGCACCACTAGGAGAATTATGTAAAATAATTGGATTTACAGTAGAATTATTCTCATCAACGAATTCAATTCCATATCTTTCACCATTCTCAACATCAATTTGATCAGTTGATAACGCAGATGCTTTTCCCATATTATCTATGTAGTTAAATTCCCATTTTAACACAAAATAGAAGAATCGTTCTTTCCACATTTCAATCAATACAGGTTTATCCAGTTTTTTTACCATGTCTAGAATTAAGTTTTTATTTTCATTGTAGAAATCTTCGGTGAAACGTATAGCCATTTCATAATCATCATGTTCAATTCCGACATTTGTTAGAACATCACGAGATAGATCAAAACGTTTTCTAAATTCATCAATCGCTTGCGGAATATCCTTACAAAATGCATGGCAGTCAGGCATTGTAAATGCACGTAATCTTCGAAGACCAACTAGTTCACCAGACTGTTCACGTCTAAAGCTATAACGAGTTAATTCATACAAACGGTAAGGTAGATTTTTGTAAGACATTTGAAAATCATGAGCCATCAAAAATTGTCCAAAACAAGCAGCAAATCTCAAAAATAATTTCTTTCCATCAGCATCAATGTTGTACTGTCTTGCCGGAAATCGGTTGAAATAGCTCTCCATGCTTGGATGATGTGAGTCATACATTATCGGCGTCTCTACCTCATATCCACCATAATCTTTGACCTTATTTGTCACATATTGTTCTAATAGACCCTTTATCAAACGACCATTTGGAAAATAACGCATATTTCCATGATCGGATGCAGGCTCATAATCTGCAATGGCTAATTTTTTCATTAATGCCACATGTGGAGGAGGTTCATCAGAATTCCTTTTTTTATCAGATTCATACTTTGCCAGAATTTCCAATTTTTTGTGTTTTGAGAAATTAAATTTATCAAACTCAACCATTGTTCCATCAGGAGATAAGATATACCAGTATGACTTTATTTTTGATTCAGATTCTAATGCTTGAGATGTATGCTCTTTTTTCTCTCCAGCAGTGATTACTTTGGAGCTTTCAGCTAATGGGTGACCCTTCACTTTAACGTTATACGATTTGGTCCAACCAAAAGGTGCTCTGCTAACTTCTAATTCAGTACATTCACTTTCCATTAATTTTAGTAAAGATAATGCAGTGGATGGAGCAGATAAATCTGAACTCAGATGAGCATATGGGTAAAGTAAAAGTTTTGAGCAACCGATTTTTTTCATTGATTCTTTAATTTGCGAAATACCATCTTTTGCCACATCTTCTGTATCATCCTTTTCTACTGCAACAAAACAAACAACAACTTCATCTATCGATACAGGTTTTGGGTCAATTTCTTCAGCTGACTTAATCTCTTTTTTTGTTGGCTCATATGAGATATTATCACAGTGTAGTTGTAAGATTCTCATTAATTCATGCCCCTTTAATTTTGATTAAAGTGTTCTGATGAGATTGAATGGTCTGGAGATATCATTAAACCCCATTGTTTAGGAGAGGGGATTTTTTGAGGGTATTTGCCTGAATGCTCATTTGGATAAGTCATAACATCATCCCCATCAAAGACCTGCATGAAAAATCCATACTCATCTTCAAATCCAATTTGCTCTATTGGAATCTTAAACTCATATGCGGCATGTGGAATTTTGACATATCGGTCATTTTCCCCAGAGGTTCCTCCAATTGCTATAAAATCAGGATGATTCTTTTGTATGTTAAAATTAGAGGTTTGATGTGATGGAGAACCGCCATTTAACGTATGACCGTTTTTAGACCCTCTTGTGGCCACATAACACCAATCAGACTCATCTGCCATCTTTGAGGTCTCTTTGCCATCAAGACATACAATTGCCCTATCTGCCATATGATCATTTGTCATATCACCTAAAACGTCAATTAATACGTACATGTAGTCATCCTGATGTGCAGTTCGTAAAACTAGGTCATCATCATTAAATCTAAACTCATCCAAAGTAGATGCCTTCCATTCGTGCCCAAATGACCACGCTCCATCAAATATTACATCATCAAGGGTATCAGAAATGGTAATTTTGATAGGATCATCAGCAAATGCAGTACCAGATAATAGAGAAATCATGCAAAGTGTACATAGTCCCAAAATTATTTTCAATGTATTTTTTTTGTGTTTTCAGTAAATAAGTTAGTCCAACCAGTGTTTAATAATTTTCAAGTAAAACAATAATGAATTGAACAAGGCTGTATCGGCTGGGATAGGAGTCGGAATTGGACTCATAGCACTGGCTTTCATATTATTGTCCCCAGGTGAGGGCGATGTCATACAAGAAGAGTCTTCAATGCAAGTTCAATTATCAGATGATATTGATGTTGAAGCTGAAGAATCCAAATCATTCGAAGTGAGTATATCCGAAGGCGTAAAAGTTGGAGATGTACCTCCGTAGTTCTTTTGAATAATTTTTTAGGAATTTAGTGGATTTATACAATAATTTATTAAATAAATAAAAACATAAGGAATTAATATTAGATATCATTTTATGAGATATGAGTCATATATCAGAAGAATTGGTCAAAATAACATCAGGAGGAACCATCTCAATTCCTAAACAATATAGACAATACCTGGAGATGCAAAAGGGCGATCATCTTAAGATAGGCCTAGAAGGAGACCATTTAGTACTCCGAAAGGTGCATATTTCTTAATTTTAGGATAATTAGGCAATATTACCAAATTTTATGTCGATATAGCCACATTTACGGCCTTTTTTCTTATCACACCCTGCTTTTTGAGGAAAAATCTGGCAAATATATCGAAATAGCACAAAGTCAGCAAAGGATTGGCAAAATATGAGAGATTATTTGACCAGAATTTTGATTATTTTAGACATCGATCTTTAGTAATAATTTTACCGATCAATTACTAATAATCACAGTAGAGAATAAAATCATGGGTAAATAACTACAAAGTTAGTTAGTAAGTTAGTAAAATCCTCATGATTGTTAAAGATTTTCGGATCCACATATAAAGATCATATAACGCTTACGATCAATGAAAACGAATTCCACAATGATTGCTTTAGTAGCAGCTTTGGCTGTTACAGCTGGTGGATTAGGCTTATCTCTAACAGGAGTATTTGATGATGACGGCGTTATTGCTGCATCAAATACTGCAACCGGATTAATGATGGGCCATCTGACAGTAGAGGCACATGACGAGGGTGGAGACTTGATTGCATACAGACAAACAGACAATGAAGTAGTTGATGATGGGGAACAATGTATCCTCAAGATGCTATTTGCCACAACAGATAGTACAGCTGGACGTGGAGGTTATACCAGTACAACAGCATGTACAGGCGCACTAACTGGTGCCTGGGACGTAATTGCTATCGGAACTGATAACGATAACGGCGGTTATGCAGTCGGTCAATCAGTAGCTACACAAGATGCACTAGTACTGTTAGGAAATGAGACATCCACATCTGTCGGATTAGAAAGAGGTACTGCAACTACCAAAACATGGACAAATGGAACAGGTGCTACGACCACCAAATTGGTGTTGTCAAAGACCTTTACCGCTGATGGAACTAGAACCCATGCGATTGGAGAATCAGGTCTATTCAACAGTACCACTGCTGACGCAAATGGAATGCTTGCAAGACAAACATTCACAGATGTTTCACTCTCAGATGGTGACTCAATAACCATCACTTGGACGTTCACTGTTGGCAACTAGCCATTTGAATTCCAAACTTTTTTCTTTATTTTTAGTCACAATTTTAGGGTTTTCGGTATTTTCAATATCAGGAAATGGATGGAATACATATCAAAGTACCGAATTTTCAATAAATCTATCTGAAGACTTGACAGTATCAAGTGGATTTGGACAAAAAATTGGAAATATGCACAAAGTCATCCTAGATGAACAATTAGTGGTATCAAATCACGATAAATATCAAAAATTAGTTACAGCCACAAAACAGATGACAGAAAGACATGCAATAATGGACAGAGTCACTCCAAACACAAGATTACGCTTTGTGCAAGATGGTGATTTACTTGATAATTCAAATCAAGTAACAATGACAGAATTTATTGACATTATTACAGATACATTCTATGATGGAGGGGCCAAAACACCTTCAGCACCATCAATACCGCTGGCATTTGCAGCAAATGTGAACTCGGATGCACTACAACTGCTTCAAGTAAATGAAATGTATGGAGAAGAACTCGAGTCGGTCTATTCAGATACAGGGCCTCCAAATATAGAATCCAATAATCATAATAGTTTTTCACAAATTTTCCCAGGGTACACTCCAAATTATTCCCAATTAGATAGAACCTACCACCATATTACTCAATTAGACGAATTTTCAGCAAACATTACTCTACCAGAATTAGATTTTACTGAAACAATAATCGTCATCATATCCCCAGGCGTAATCTACATCATTTTAGTTGCAGAAGGCGTTGTACCTGCAATAAGACCTCCTCAAATTCCTAGATCTTTAGCATTTTATTTTGTCTTTGGCTTTTTTGTATTTACATCATTTTCAACTCCATTTGCCATTGGAAACAATATTTGGGGAACCGCATATGGTGACATGGATAACTCTACGAGTACAAACAGCACACAAGTAGACAATCCAGAAGATATTCCAGCAACTAACATGACACAGATTGTACAAACAGCACTATTAGCACAAAACAGTACAGTTACCGAGACAGACAATGTAGCAGATGGGCCAAAACACTACACCGTATCAATCTCAGAGGGATTGAAAGTTGGAGATGGCTCACCTGCAACCACTCAGGCACCAAATGAGCCAATAAACGAAGAATTATCATCAAATGTACAAATTTCAGAATCAGTATCATTTTCAGATGGTTTTGAAAAACAAAAGATATTACCAGGAATGGTACAAATTTCAGAATCAGTATCATTTTCAGACCAGTTAGAGATACAAGCAGACATCATACCAGAGGGTACAATTCATCTAAACGAGTGGATTTCCATCAATGATAAGATTGAAGGTACATTTGGTGTAGGATTAGTCACGATTTCAGAATCGATATCCTTTGAAATGGAGATTGGAACTGAACTATACAGTCCACTAAATGAAATGATATACATTTCAGAATCCATAGAATTATCATCTCAGATATCAATTGACGGCGTTGTAGAACTTCAGATTAATGAATTTTTGAGAATGTCAGAGAAGATTACAATTTACACTCCAAACATAAACATTGACGAGAATTTACAGATGTATGATCAAGCAGGTACACAATTTATCGAAATTACACTAAATGAGATACCAGCTACAAATCTAATACCAGAAAACATTACTTTATCGCTAAACGGAACGTCATATCTAGAAACTAATCAAGACATTGCAAAATCTGTCAATCAGTTTACAATTTCAGCATGGATAAAACCTGAATTTAATGCTGGAACCCCACAAATGGTTGCAATATCCAAGGATTTGACATTCCAGATTGCAATAAACAACATTGCAGAACCACAGCATACACCAGTGTTTACAATCTATGACGGCATAAGATGGCACGAGGTTGTAGGAGTAGACCAATTAGAGGAGGGCAAGTGGCATCATATTGCAGGCGTTTTAGATGGTCCTGAAATTACAATGTTTGTTGACGGAATACAACAAGAAACAGTATCAATTCCTTCGATAACTGCACCAGGATGGCTCGTAGACATGGAAATGGGCATTTCCATATCAGAAAGTGATATTGTGATTGGAGCAGATTATGATGAAGGAACTGAGTTAGCAACATCAAGATTTTCAGGGCAGATTTCAGGAGTGTCAGTTCACAACAAGGCACTGAATGCAGAATTCATCAACGAGGCACTACAAAATACAACTCCATATTCAACTACAGAGATTATTCTAACTGAAACTGTAGAAATTTCAGACATTCAGGGATTGTCAGGAAAAGGTGCAGTTACCGTAAATGAGAACATATCATTTGCAGATATGACGAATACCGGCATGATCATCTTGCCAAGAATTCTCACAGAAAGAATAGACCTAATCTCATTGAATGGAACATACACAAACTCTACACTTGCAATGAATGGAACAGGGTACATTACCATTCAAGATGCGATATCTTCAGAGATGAATACGATGAGTATTTCATCATGGATTAAACCAGAATTCAACTCTGGAACTCCTCAATATACAATAACATCAAAAGAAAATTCTTTCAATCTTTATGTAACAAATATCAATCAGCCACCTCATACGGCTGGATTTTCAGTCTTTGATGGAATACAATGGAATAGTGTTTCAGGCCATACCATCCTAGATGACCGATGGCACCACATAATGGCATCAGTGAATGGCACAAATATTGCATTATACATGGATGGAAATCTAGAAGATGAGCAAACCTTACAAAACGAGTTCTCAATTGGGGATAATGGTCAGTACGCTATAACAGATTCACAAATCTCAGTTTCAGATTCTGAGATAATAGTTGGAGCATATGTCAGCACATTACGTGAAGAGATAAAGACGTCTGACAAATTTGTAGGAAAAATTGCTACAGTGGATGTGTTTACAGAGGTATTAACTGCCGAGCAGATTTATCACAAATATGAGACAGATTTATCACAATTTTACAAATTTGTGTCACTTTATGAGACTGTACAAATTGATGATAAATTATTAGATGATACATTACTTGTCTACGAGTTTGCCATAAATGGTGAATCATACGAGATAGACCTTCATGAAAATTTAGTCGTGAATGATTTGATTTCAATTATAGGACTAGATAATACGGTCTATCTAGAGGAACTGCTCAATATACAAGAAACCATTTCTGTAACTACCTCCGCAGTTAACACATTCAGTGTTAATCTAGAGGAATTTATCTCATTTAATGATAAAATATCAACAGGACAGACATCCATACAATTAGAAGAAATTCTCTCATTTGATGATAATGTAATAGGAATCAATCCATTTGTTCCATCTGTCAACCCAGAAATTCAGATGGTAAAATCAGGATTTCTAATTACTGAGAATCCAAAGTTTGAGCTTGAATATTACTCAGAAAAGGATGCTGTAAAAATTGATCAGCAACAGATTGTAAATGCCACATCTATTGCAAATCAATTACAAGAAGACCTAGCCTCAACACCAGGTGAACTGTTAAGCAAACTAGGCATCAACGAAATTACCACAGCCATACAAGTTATTGAAACTAGGAATACAATCTATGAGTTAGAAGACCAAGTAGAACAAATCCCAGAAGATGTCAATGCTGAAGATATCAAAGAATTACAGGAAAAAGTTGAAGAGGTAACAGAGTCAATTGATGAAACTGCAAAAAAACTTGAAGAAACTCACCTAGTAGATAAGGCACCAGAGATTGAGAAATCAGCTGAGATAATCAGAGAGGCTGCAGACATTACACAGAATGTAAACCAGACAGGAACATGGAAGACCACCGGTGAGAACATTACGACAAGAATCATCGCACCAGACGGAAGCATCTTTGCAGATGAAGCATTCTTTGAAAAAGAACGTGAGGGTAAGTTTGACGTAGAGGTCTTGTCAGAGGTAGTTGCAAAACCTGGCATCTATACAGTTGAGAGTACCATTACAGTTGATGAGAATGAATATACCATAAATGAAGAGTTTGCATGGGGACTGGTATCTCTTAACACAAAGAAGAGCACCTACTATCCTGGCGAAACTGCAGAATTTGAGATTGTTGTCTTAGATTCTGTAGGAAGTCCAGTGTGTGATGCCAATCTGGTAATGTCAATCAATGGAACAACACTATCGTCTGGTGCAGGAATCACACCAAACGTAGAATGTGGAATTTATGATGCAGTGTATGAAACAGGCATGGAAGGAACGTATCACGTCGATATTTCAGCAATTGCAGAAGGAATTCAGACAGGATTTGAGACAACATTTGATGTTGCCAATTTCATAGAGTTTGACATTATCAGAACAGCACAATCAAAAATTGATCCTGTTAACAATCCAAACGAGTTTGAAGTTGTAATTGATGTAACATCACATACAGATGCTACAGATATTCAAATTGTAGAGTCGGTTCCATCCGTATTTGGTATTGTGTCAGACGGAATTGTCACAGAAACTGCAGATGGAAAGACCATCATATGGGATAAGACTCTCCAAAACCAAACTGTACAGATAAAATACAAATATTCTGTGCCAATGATTTTCCCTGAACTCTACCCACTTGGCGAAGTAGTGATCAGTTATGATAACAAAACATTCACTGAAGCCAGACCATGGTTTGTTGCAAACGATCCTACTTTCCCAGGAGATTGGGATAAAAAGAAAATAATAATAGAATCTGACCTTGTCGATGGCAGTGCAGCTCTTACAAACTTACCAATTTTAGTTAAAATTACAGATGCGACTTATCTGTCAGATGGTCAAGTTGGAAGTAATGGTGAAGGTATTAGATTCACATCGGATGGTACAACTTTACTAGACTTTGAAATTGATTATTATGATGGGGATAGCACGGATGGTACTGTTCATGCATGGGTTAAGATTCCAAGCCTAAGTCATAACACGGACACTGACATATACATCCATTATGGACAGACTACAGCACTAAGCGGTGCCGCAGGAATTGCTAACGATGTATGGGCAGAATCAGGACAGAGTCAAAACTATGTTGTAGTCAACCACCTCAAAAACACTCCAGATTCAAATGCTGGAACAAGGGAGATGCTTGGAAGTGTTGAAGATGGCACCAAGGACGATTATTCAACCAATAATATGGCATCAGGTGCACAAACAACAGGAAAGATCGGTAAAGCATTGGATTTTGATGGAACAGATGATTGGATATGCTTAGATGACGTGTCAAGTGACGGTGGCTTCAACTGTGATAATGATGAGTCTAGTAGTCATTTCGATGTTGTGAGAGATAATTCATCTCCACGATATAACGTACGAAGTGTATCATTATGGTACAATGCAGAAAATGTTTCAGGATCAACAGTACAAGTTCTATTTGATGGAGGCGGTGGATCTAATGGAGAAGGTATCCATATCAAAAGTGATAAACTGTATGCAGGTGTCTGGAAGAATGGCGACTACGACAATTGGGTCGAAGTGGACACTAGTTCAGACACATGGCATCATGTTGTGTATGTACTTGATGATGCTGATGGCGGGAATAATCGATTACTATTATATTATGATGGAGAGTTGGCTGATACTCATGTAGGAGTAGAAGCTCAAAGCAACAATAATGGAGCTGCATTGGGTCAAGTTTCAGGCAAGACGAGGAATGATTCAGGGCAAAAAGTTGGTCCCGGATTATTTTATGAAGGCATGATAGATGAATTCAGAGTAACGAACGCTGTACTGTCAAGTGCTCAGATTAAAACCATATACAACTCGGAGAGCAACGCCAACTTCATCACCGTCATAACTTCAGTATCAACTACTCAAGCAATATCAGAGACATTATCACTTACAGACAGCATTTCCAAATCCACCGACAAGTTACTGTCAGATACAGTTAGTTTTACAGATGTTGCTGAGGCAATTCCAGGTGATGTTAATCCATTAGAATCAATTTCATTGTCAGATAGTATTTCCAAGGACGTCAGTAAGTTACTGTCAGATACAGTTAGTTTTACGGATAGTATTTCTATAAGAAAAGATTTTGTTAAAGAATTATCAGAGTCAATTTCATTGTCAGATAGTACAACAGGTGTATTTGCAACGTATTGGAAGAAAGTCATATCCATAGACCCAACAATGGTGTCAGGATCAAGTAATCTGTCAAATGTACCAATTTTGGTTACATTGACAAATGACTCTGATTTAACAGCACCAAAAGTTGGTAATAATGGTGAGGGCATTAGATTCACATCTAATGGTTCAACTGAGATTGACTTTGAAATTGAAAGTTTTGATGGTAATACTGGTACATTGACTGCATGGGTTGAAGTTCCAACCGTAAAACATAACGAACCTACATATTTCTACATTCACTATGGAAAGCAAGATTCAACTGCTTCAACTGCTGCAGCAGTGTGGGCTGGAAAAAGCTATGTTGTAGTAAACCACCTCAATGACACGCCAGATTCTGATAATACAACAAAGGATCAAGTTGGAAGTTTAGCTGCAAGTGGTAATAGTTTCAATACATGGAACATGGATTCAACTAATCAGGTTGATGGAAAAATAGGTAAAGCATTAAGCTTGAATGAAGGAGGAGTAAATGATGAACTAATCTGTCTAGAAGATACGGGAACTCTTGGTCCATGTAGTGGTGGTGGAAGTATATTTGATAATCCAGTTAGCGTCAGAACCAGCTCGCTATGGTACAAAGCGGATGCAGTAGATCTTGGGTCTGATATACTTCTTCACACACAATTTTTGTTTGAAGAAGGCGGTTCAACAAATGGGCAAAACATCTACCTCTTTGATGGCAAGATTTACGGTTGTACATTTAGAAGTGGTGTAGCAGCTTGTGAGTCAGCATCAACTACTGCAAACGACTGGCATCACGTTGCACTTGTATGGGCAGAATCGACAACCTCGTATCTCTATCATGATGGTGCTGAAATAGCCACCTTTGTTGGTAGAGATAACTCCGGCCACGGTAACCCATCTGGCCTTGGTAACATAGTAAGTAGTACCAGACTGCATGACAATCAAGCTGAATCATATGATAGTGGTGCACATAGCTTTGATGGTATCATAGATGAATTCAGAGTATCTAACTCAAATCTGTCAGCTGGTTTTATTGGTACAACATACAACTCGGAGAACACGGGAACATGGCAACCATCACTAAATGAAAACGTCAATCACTTCACATCTGAGGGAATCCACTTGTCAGAGACTCTATCACTTTCTGATAGTACTACAGAAACTGAAGGAATCAAACTATCAGAGACATTATCACTAACGGATAGTCGTTCCAATGATACCATTATCAAACTATCAGAGACAATATCACTGGCAGATGTAATCCAATCAAATGAAGAAGAAGGAGAAGGAGAAGGAGAAGGAGAAGGAGAGGAACGTGAGCCTGAAGAAGTGACAGAATCAATTTCATTTACCGATAGCATTACCAAAGAAATTAACAAACAGCTATCAGAGTCCATATCATTTACAGATAGTCTATCTGAAAGTAGTGTAATTACTAAATCATTATCTGAATCAGTTTCACTGACAGATAGTACTTCAGTAGGTAGTGAAGCTAGTCTATCAGAATCAATCTCGTTTACAGATAGTATCTTAAAGGAA
>JAOJYB010000016.1 GCA_028242535.1 Candidatus Nitrosopelagicus sp.
ACAACTCTTTTACAAATACTATAGGAGTTTGACTAACAAATACATCACGAAGTATTCCACCTCCAATAGCAGTAAGCATGCCCGATAATACAATTACAAGGAAATTCATTCCAAACATGTTATAGGCAAAAGTAGCTCCAATTACAGTGAAAACACCCAATCCAATTGCATCAAATTTCAAGAATATGTTCCAGTGTTTTTTCATCTTAGAGTGTAAAAAGAAGATTACAATTGCAGATACAACAGTAATTATAACATATGATGGATCAATCAGAGAATTTGGTAAATCTTTACCAAGTATAACATCACGAATTGTACCTCCAGCAACACCTGTTATTGTTGCAAGAATTATTATTCCAACAATGTCTGCTTTATGTTCAATAGCCTTGAATGCTCCAGTTACAGCAAAGGCCATAGTTCCAAATAGATCTAAAATGTAAATGAAAAATTCAATTGACAAAGATGAATCTGCCAAACCAATTACAATAAAATCTAGTCACTAATAACGTTGAAAAGTTTTTGAGATAATTTTAGCCGAATAGAGAGGATAAGCCTTCCATTGCTGCTTCTTCTTGTTTCTCACTTGGTGGTTCTGCTTTCTTTTCTTTTTTAGATTCATCTCCACCTGCTGCTGCGTCTGCTGCTGGTGCGACTGCTGCAACTGCCACAGGTGCTGCTTTGATTGCGTCTTCGATGTTAACATCTGCTAATGATGCTACAAGTGCTTTAACTTGGGCTTCGTTAACTTCGGCGCCTGTTGCTTTAACTACGCTAGTAACGTTTGCTTCGTTAACTTCTTTTTCGAGTTTGTGCAACATCAATGCAGCGTAAACATATTCCATGTACAAAAAAGCCGTTAAGCATAATAAAAAGCTATCAAAAATTGTCTTTAGATCAGGATTTTTAGGCTTCGACAAATAGAATAGAGATTTTTCTTTAATTCCTTGTCGTAAAGATTCTCCATTTTCTGTTTGAGGATTCTTTTTGCGTGATCCTGCTCTGTGCCATTTGGGAGAGACAATACATTGTTAATTAATTCAGACAGGGATTCTCTAATCCAGCCATCAAAGATTGTGAAGACCTTTTTTGAGATAAATTCTACTTTCTCAGATCCAATGTCTATTACATCTGTAAAATTTTCATATTCAATTCGATAAATTAGTGCAAAAATACAGTTTTCAGAAGAAGGATTTGTGAGAATTTCTGTTGAACGTGGACCTGCTTTTCCTTGAGAGACTTTGTTTTTTAGCCCAATAGGATTTACAAAAAAACCATTCACACCAATTTTATTTCCATCAACACCAGTTACGGTTCCAAATATTAGATTATGAAAATCTCCTTCTTCATCTTTCCTAGATGTGAAAATGAAATCACCTTCCTTTACTTCACCTTTTTTTCTTCCAAACATGAAATGTTCCTACATTTTTCTATATTTAATGGTTGAATCGGCAGTCCTTAATATCGGCACTAGTTCAAAAATTTAGTGAATAAAAAAGAGATTCTTGAGAAATTCTCAGCAGATCCTCAAAGATATTATAATGTGAATCTTTTCGAAGACCAAGGATTCGAACGTAAATCATGTAATGTTTGTAATAGATTTTTCTGGACTTTAGATTCTGAAAGAGACAAATGTCCTGATCATTCTGAGGATACTTACTCATTCATTGGAGAACCACCAACATCAAAAAGATTTGATTATACACAAGCATGGAAAGAGGTTGAATCATTTTTTGTAAAAAATAACCACACATCAATTAACAGATATCCAGTAGTTTGTAGATGGAGAGATGATCTTTACTTTACGATTGCATCAATTGTTGATTTTCAAAGAGTTATGGGAAGTAAGGTGGCATTTGAATTTCCTGCAAACCCACTTGTTGTACCACAAACATGTTTAAGATTCAAAGATTTAGAAAATGTTGGTGTAACAGGTAGACACTTTTCATCATTTTGTATGATAGGACAACATAGCATTCCAAATGAAGATGGGTATTGGAAAGATGAATGTGTTAATCTTGATTTTAATTTACTGACACAGCAATTTGGAATTGCAAAAAAAGAGATTACATTTGTAGAAGATGTTTGGGAAGGAGGAGGATCTTTTGGTTCATCATTAGAATATTTTGTGAGAGGTTTAGAACTTGGTAATGCAGTGTTTACAGAATTTCAAGGTGACCTTTCAAATTACAAAACACTTGATCAAAGAATAATCGACATGGGTGCAGGTCTTGAAAGATTTGCATGGATTACAATGGGAACCCCAACTGCATACGATTGTTGTTTTGGTCCAATTACTGAGAAATTAATCCAAGATGCAGGTATTGATGCAGATTCCTCAGTATTAGTCCCATATTTTACTGAAATTGCAAAGAATTTGGAATTGTATAATGACTTATCTCAAGTAAGGAAAAATACTATCAAATCAACAGGACTGTCTGACGAACAAATTAGTCGTATCATCACCCCATTAGAGGGAATTTATCTGATTATTGACCACATAAGAACACTGATTTTTGCAATATCAGATGGTGCCCTTCCTAGCAATGTGGGAGGAGGATATAATCTTCGAATGATGCTTAGAAGAATTATTTCAACTATGGATAGATTAAAATTAAAATTTGACTTGGATGAGATAATAGATATTCAAATTGATTATTTAAAAAACACGTACCCAGAATTAGAAAAAACAAGACAAGATGTCAAAGAAATTATTTCAATTGAGACAGGACGATACGATAGCTCAAAACAAAGAATGCAAAAAATTGTTAGCAAATTAGACAAACAACCAAACGTTGAGGATTTAATACGACTGTACGAATCTGACGGAGTTACTCCAGAATATCTAAAGGAGATGAAAATTATTTCAGAGATTCCATCAACATTTTATGGAAAACTTGCGGAATTACACCAATCCAAAAAACAAAGAGAGCAAGAAAGTTTCCCATTAGAAGGAATCCCAGATACAGAACTTCTCTTTTATGGAGATGATCCAAGAGAATTTGATGCAAAAGTTTTGAAATCATTTGAAAATTTTGTAGTTTTAGATAGAACTGCGTTTTATGCAAGAGGAGGAGGTCAAGAACCAGATCATGGAACGATTGGAGAATGTGAGATAGTAGACATTACAAAACATGGAAACGTTGTAGTCCATAAGATAAAAGGCGATATGCCAAAAGACGGAGAAACTGTATCATGTATTGTAGATGCAAAAAGAAGAGATGGAATTACAAAGAATCACACTAGTACACATATTATCAACACTTCTGCTAGAAGTGTTTTGGGTTCATGGGTATGGCAACATTCAGCTTTCAAAGAAGAAGATCATGCAAGGTTAGACATAACACATCATTCTGCACTTACAGATGATGATGTTAGGAAGATTGAACAAGCTGCCAATTCAATTGTTGAAAAATCAATACCAGTGAAGATAGAAAATTTTGACAGAGGTGCCGCTGAACAAAAGTATGGATTTAGAATTTACCAAGGAGGAGTAGTTCCTGTAAAATCAGTTAGAATTGTATCAATAGGAGATTTGGATATAGAGGCATGTGGCGGAACACATGTAGCAAATACTTCAGACGTAGAAGAGATTAAGATTACAAGAACAAAAAGGATTCAGGACGGGGTTGTAAGGATTGAATTTGTATCAGGAGAAAGCGCAAAGGAATTTGTTAGGAAGAAACATCAAGATTCAGAAAGTAGAGAGAAAGAAGAGAAATTAAAAGAACAAGAAAAAGAAAAGAGAGTTGAGAGAAGACAACTTGCTAAAGAAAGAATTCCAATTATAGCAAAATCACTGTCAGAATGTAAAGAAGGGATATCCACAATTGAAGATATTATCATAGAATTAACAGAATCAGGAAAAGCAAACTTTTGTTATTCAACAAGTAATGACTATGATGACGTTTTTCATATTGGTTTAGGAGAAGTACTTTGTAAAGCAGACCCTAGATTGGTATATTGTGGATTGTTTGAAGAGGGAGAAAAAATTCGAGTTATAGTATATGCAGGCGATGAGATTTCAAAAGAAAAAAGTGCAGGAGAAATTGTAAGGAGTATTTCACAGATTTTGGGCGGAGCTGGTGGAGGAAGTTCTAAGTTTGCTCAAGGAGGTGGAACTGATAAATCAAAGAAAGAAGATGCAATTAAAAATGCGAAGACCGTGATTCTTGGATAGGTAAACAAGATGGAATTAAACTGGAATCAGATAGACGACAAATGGAGAAGTAAATGGTATGAAGCCAAAGACTTTGAAACAGATCCTAACGATAAACCAAAAAAATTCATAACAGTTGCATATCCATATCCAAACTCACCTCAACATATAGGACATGGAAGAACATACACACTAGCAGACGTTCATTCACGCTATTACAGAATGAAAGGATTCAATGTCTTGTTTCCAATGGGATTTCATTATACAGGAACACCAATTCTTGGAATGTCAAAAAGAGTTCAAGCCAATGATGAAGAATTGATTGAAGCATTCAAAAATCTATACAATGTTCCAGAAGAGAAGATCAAAGAGTTTGTTGATCCAGTGAAAATTGCAGATTATTTTCACGAAGAGATTAAGGCAGGAATGATTGAGATGGGATACTCCATAGACTGGAGAAGAGAATTTACAACAATTATACCAGCATATCAAAAATTTATTGAGTGGCAATTTCGAAATCTAAAAGAGAAAGATCTAATCGTGCAAGGAAATCATCCTGTTGGATGGTGTCCAAATGATCAAAATCCTGTTTCACAACATGATACACTAGGCGATGTTGAACCAGACTTTAGTGAATATATTGTAATTAAATTCAATATTGGGGAGGAGATTGTTCCTGTTGCCACACTTCGACCTGAGACACTATTTGGTGTGACAAATCTTTGGATAAATCCAGAGATTATCTATAAAAAAGTCAAAGTTGATGGGGAAACTTGGATAATAAGCGCAGAGTGTGCATACAAGTTAGAGTTTCTTAATAAAAAAATAGAGATTATTGAAGACATATCAGGTTCACAATTAATTGGCAAGAAAGTTCACAGCCCAACAAGTGAAGATGAGTTTCTAATTCTTCCTGCATCTTTTGTCACAGCAACCACAGGTACAGGAATTGTAATGTCAGTTCCAGCACATGCTCCATATGATTTTCAAGCATTAGAAGATATCAAAAATGGGAATCAGAAAAATATTGAAGATTCATTACGAAATGAAATTGAAAAAATTCAGCCAGTTACAATAATTTCTACTGATGGATTGGGTGACATACCAGCTCAAGAAGTGATAAAGAGAATGGGAATTACAAATCAAGATGACCCAAAATTAGAAGATGCAACAAAAGAGATCTATTCTAAAGAGTTCTACGAAGGAAAACTTAATTCCAATACAGGTGAATTTGCAGGAAAGAAGATTACATTTGTCAAAGAAGAGGTAAAAGAATGGATTTCCAAGACAGGAAAATCAGACATTATGCTTGAACTAACAAATGAGTCAGTAAGGTGCAGATGTGGTACAGAATGTGTGGTAAAACTACTCAACAACCAATGGTTTTTGGATTATGCGAACAAAGAATGGAAAGCAAAAGCCCATGAATGTTTTGAATCAATGAATATACTGCCAAATGATATTCGAACCGAATTTTTCAATGTGCTTGATTGGCTTCGAGAAAGAGCATGTGCAAGACAACATGGGTTAGGAACAAAAATTCCATGGGATACTGATTGGTTAGTTGAGAGTTTGGCTGATTCAGTAATTTACATGTCATTTTACACCATGGCAAAATTTGTCAATTCAGGAGAAATTTTAGCAGAAAACATGAATGATGAATTTTTCAATTATATTTTCTATGGAAATGGAGATTCTGAGATAATTGCAAAAAATGCAAAAATTACAATAGAAAAACTAGAAGAAATACGAAAAGAATTTTTGTATTTTTATCCTGTTGATTCTAGGCATTCAGGCAGAGATTTAGTTCCGAATCATCTAACATTTTTTGTTCTAAATCATGTTGCGATATTTCCTAAAGAAAATTGGCCAAAAGAGATCGTAGTGAATGGTTCGGTCTTGATGGATGGGAAAAAGATGTCAAAATCGATGGGTAACATTATCCCATTACGTGATGCTGTCAAGAAATATGGTGCAGATCCAATTAGATTAGCAATATTAATCTCAGCAGAACTTTTGCAAGATGCTGATTTTAACGCCGAATCAATTTCAGGCATAAAAAATAGATTACAATCAATGTACAATGAATGTGTAAAATTTAACAATCCTGGAAAAATAGGAACAGAACCTGAAGATATTTGGATATTAAGTAAATTATCAAAATTAATTTTTGAAGTTACAGAGTCTATGGAAAAGATGCGACTTCGTGAATCATTACATCATATTTTGTATGGATTTGACTCAGACCTTCAATGGTACATGAAGAGAGCTAGTGCAAAAAATAGAAATGACATATCAGGAGTTTTAAACAGAGTTCTTGCAACACGTATCTCTATGCTTTCACCATTTGCACCTCACATAGCAGAAGAGATGTGGGAAAAATTAGGGAATTCAGAGATGGTTTCAAGATCATCATGGCCAAAACAGGAAGAACAAACAGATGATAGAGCAGTGCAAAATGAAAGCTTACTTAGTTCAGTAATGAATGATATTTCAAATATTACCAAAGTGACAAAGATTACACCTAAAAAAATTATAATTTACACAGCAGATATCTGGAAATCAAAAGCATATCATAAAATTCTAAGTGGAGTTAATTTAGGAGAAACAAATGTTGGTATCTTCATTAAAGAGTTAATTTCACAAAAGGAAACGGAGAATGTCAAAAAAGATCCTGACTTTGTAAAAAAGACATTAAAGGATATTCTCTCAGAACCAATGGATCTAAGAAAAACAAAGTTGAATGCAGGGGAGATTGATGAAAGTGAGATCATTTCTAATGAACTTTCATCATTAATTGAAGCAGATTACGGAATCAAACTTCAGGTGTTTTCAGAAAATGATTCTGAAAAATATGATCCAAAAAATAAAGCAAGAATGGCAAGACCATACAAACCTGCAATTTTGATTGAGTAGAAACTGGAATTGTATTTATTAGGTTAAAGAACTAATTAGATTAAATGAAGATTGCAGTTATGGGAATGGGTGTTGCAGGAAGTTATCTTATGGCTAGACTAAAGAATTCCGAACACGAAGTAATAGGGTATGAAAGAATGTTGGAGGAAAAACATGATTCAATTTGTGCATGGGGCACAATAAAAGAAGAATTATCTGATTTTTGTAAAAAAACTGGTAGAGATTTTAATGATTTTTTAATTCATGATGGTAAAAAGATGCATGTCAAAATGAATAATGATGTGAAATTTGATATCGGTTTGAAAGGACTATGCACATATAACAAATTAGGATTGATCAAAGATTTCATTAAAGATTGTAATGTAATTTATGGCAAAGCCCCACCACTAGCAGATCTTGAAAAAGAATACGATATGATAGTAGATTGTACAGGATTTCACAGAGTTTACCTACCAAAAATGGAACAGGATTTCTTTTTACCAACATACGAGTATAAAGTAGAATATGAAAATGGAGTACCATATGATGATTTTTACATTGAGCCATTCCCAGGTATGTCAGGATACTTTTGGTACTTTCCATTAGGAGAGAAATTTGCACATATTGGCGCAGGGGATTATAACAAAAACCATGTTAAGGCAACAGATGCATTTTTAGAAAAACATGGAGGTAAGATAGTTGCAACAAAAGGACGCCCAATTAGATTAGCAACTCCAGACAGATGCAAACCCTATTACTCTGGAAAAGTTGTTGGTGTTGGAGAATCAATTGGAACAGTTTATGCATTATTAGGTGAAGGAATTATTCCATCTATGCAATGTGTAGATATTTTCTTAGAAAACATGCATGATTTCAAAGCATATGAAAAAGCTGTTGAAAAACACTACAAAGTTTATGCCAAAGTATTTAATTTTGTAAGAGCAAAAATTCACCATGATTTTAATTTCTTAAAAGCACTGCCAGATTTTATATCAATATTCAGATACATGAAAAAGAATGAAGATAGATTTGGCATGCATATTAAAATTGCAGATTTAATGAAAGTAGCAAAAGCCTAAGACATACTAAGAGAACCAAATCCATCCTTTAAAGTTCGACTTGATTTCATATTATAATCATAAATTATTGTAGAATAATCATCTAAGACTTCTTTCATAGAATCAAGAGATTCAGAAAGATAGAATCCAGGACAATCTCCAGTAAATTGGAATGTTGCATGAACACGTGCACGTCCTTTTTCATTTTGAGCCCATGTTGAAAATGGATACATGTAACAGACACCTGGGCGTGTAGGATGTATTCCACATCCACCTTCACCATCTAGGAATCTACAAGAAATATGTGTACCATCATCATCTTCAGTTTCATCTATTTTTCTTTTGAGACTAACATTTGTCATTACAGAAAGACCACCTGATGGAGTAGGTTCATCATGAGTAGCAACTAGGGTTTCTTCTTTTACAAAATCAGATGTTTTTTGGTATTTCATACCGTGGCCAATTTGTATTAAATCATCAGATGTGAGCGGTAAACGACCTTGCCTGTCACAACAATTGTGACAATCGGGCCAAAAACATTTCCATAGAATGTATTTTTTTTCTTTTGGCAAATATGGAATGTGAAATACAACATTCTTTACAATTAATGAGAAATCTGTAACATCAGTATATTTCCCAAGAACGAAATCATGTAAAATTGGATCAACATCCCAATCTTTTTCAAGTAACTCTAATGACTCTTGGATTTCTTTTTGAGACATTATTTCTTATATTCATAAAGTTTGATATTATAATGTTGAGTGAAAAAGGCAAATACGCATCAGCCACTGAGAGCAGAAGATTTGTGTGGAAGGAAATTGTGTGGCCACTAATCATACAAGTTAATGATGCAGAATTCTCTCTTGTACAATATCAGAAAAAACGTGATGAGATATGTACAAAATATGGAATTTCAATTAATGCATTATCAAGAGGATTAGCATCATTAATTCAAAGAGGATTGCTTTACAAAGAAAGTCAATCATACTTTATTCATTTTAGATTAATCCCATACATGCGATTAAAAGCAGAAGTTGATTATGGGACCGCTCTGCATGAAATTAAGATAAGATAAGGTTACAATAATGAATATATTCAAACATTTTGTAATTTTCCATATAGCCCGGTAGTGTAGCGGCAAGCATAGGGGCCCCTGGAGCCTTTGACCTCGGTTCGAGTCCGGGCCGGGCTACTTTAATTAATTATCTAGAAGCTTGTGCTACTCTTTCTAATTCATTCTTCTTTTTTACAGAAGGAGCAGAAGGATCATTATTTGCAGCTAATATCAAATGTTCTGCAATATATTCTTCAATTGGTTTTGGGTTTGAGAAAGTTGCTTCTTTAATTGCATCTGCAATGAATCGAAGTGCTAAATCAACACGACGAATTGGTGCAACATCAACTGATACATGATAGACAGTTCCACCATAAACGATTCTAGTTGTATCTTCATTTGGTGCAGAATTTTCTACTGCACGTACTAGTACCTCTACAGGATTTTGACCAGTTTTTAGGTTTATGATATCAAATGCAACTTCTATAATCTTAAGTGAATGTTGTTTTTTACCACCTTGTCGTCCAGTGTTTTTTGCATATTTTTTACCAAAATGCATTAGTTTGTTTGCTAAACGTTCTACAATGTGAACATCACCTTTATTGAATCTCTTTAATGCAGAACGACCATAATCAATTGGATAGATTACTTGTTTTAAAGAAATTGAAGAAAGTACTTTATCACCAGATACATGTGTTTGAAGACCTAAATCCTTAATCTCAATTCCAGTTGTATCCCATTTTCTAAATAGAAGTAATTTTTGTTCAGTCATGTCTCTATCTTCTTGGTTTCTCTTTCTTGCCTAATACTAATTCACGTAATGATGTATTGTTAACTTTGAAAATTTTAAATCTGACACCAGGAATGTCCCCCATTGCACCACCTTGAGTTGCACCCATTCCTTCAACATGTACTTCATCGTGTTCATCAATGTAGTTCATTGCACCGTCACGTGGAAGAAATGCAGTTATTGTTTTTCCATTTTTGATTAATTGTACTCTAACACATTTTCTTACAGCGGAGTTTGGTTGTTTTGCTTCAACACCAACTTTTTCTAGAACTATTCCTTTTGCTTGAGGAGAACCTGCAAATGGGTTTGATTTTTTATCTAATCCCAATTCTCTTCTTTTGTAAGTTGAGATAGCCCAACGTTGTTGTTTCTTCTTGTTACGAAGATCTCGTCCTGCAAATAGTCCTAAAGGTGATTTTGCCATTATTACCACTCGAAAGCTTGTTCCTTACTATTAATCAATACATATGTAATGTTGAAATATCTTCGTGCAAGTAATCTTGCCTTCTCTGCATTACGACCTTCTCGTCCTACTACAACACCTTTCTTTGCACCATCAACTTCTACGTTAGCTTGGAATGAACCATCCAATCTTTCAGATATTTTAATTTCAATAATGTATTTTTCGTTCAAAATATTTTTTAAAAGTTTGATTGGATCTTCGTTAAACTCTACAAGTTCAACTGCTCTGTCAATTTTATTTTGGAGTGATTTGATATGTGCCCCACCTTTGCCGATTGCCAGACCCATTTTTCCTTCATTGACAACAAAGATAATTCTATCACGTTTTTCATCTTCAATACAATCGCGTGCAGTAGCTTTAGTGATAATTTGGAATAATGACATCAACTTCATTTGATCAGTTGTTAATTTGATTTCTTGTGTTATAGGCTTAATTTCTTGTGTCATTGTAATTCTAATTATTCAAAAAAATTTTCAGTCTCATTTAAACCTTGATTGATTTTTGATTTTGGATAAGTTTTTAACAACGTCATTTGGATTCGGTTTCTTTTTGTAATGTTTTGATATCAGCATCAGCGATGTTAGTTAGTGAGATGGTTGAAACTCTAAATTGTAGCCCACAGAGTTTTCCAAGGTTAACAGAGGTGTCGTCATATGAAATTGTTGAAACTTTTGATTTTTTTGCGTCATCTTCAATTTTTTTACTGATATGACTTGGTACAGATTTTGAAAGAAGTACAAGTTTAGATTTTGAAATGTTACCTAAAACTTGTTTTGTACCAATAATGTATGCATCTTCTTTGATTGCATCTTTGAGTGTCTTTTCTAGTTGTTTTTTTATCATGTTGCTTGTACGAACAACTCAATTTTAGCGACTTATAGATTTATTGTTGTCAATATCCACGACTATTACGATCTGGCTTGTCAACGTTGGGATTTCTAAAACCATGTTTTTCCATCATATGGTTTAAAAATCTTATATCACTATCAAATTTTTCGCCACATACAGAACAATTTACCATGTTTAGATTCAATGCGACGATAACTTATAGCTAATTGAATAAAAAAGATGCCAGCACTGCTACTTCCCAACGGCTTTCGCATGTCAGTAACACAGCAGCGACATTTGGTTTGACTTCCAAGTTCGGAATGGGATTGGGTCGCACCCAAACGCTATGGCCGGCTTAACATTTCCACAAATTATCTTTCATAATAAGCTAACTACAAAATCCTGAACAAATTTTTTGCATATAATTATTCATAGAAGTATAAATTAAAGCGAGAGCGAATACCGTTATGACACATCGTGTTGCGGTACTAGACAAGGAATTATGCCAGCCCAAGAAATGTGGGCTAGAGTGTATCAAATATTGTCCAGTGAATAAATCAGGAGCAGACTGTATTGTCCTAAATGAAGAGACCAAAAAGGCAACCATAGACGAGAATATTTGTAATGGGTGTGGAATTTGTGTCAAGGTTTGCCCATTTGATGCAATTACAATTGTGAATTTAGCTAGTGAACTAAAAACAGACAAAATTCACCAGTACGGAATGAATTCTTTTAGATTATACAAACTTCCAACTCCAAAAAAAGGAGAGGTTGTAGGATTATTAGGAAGAAATGGAATGGGAAAGAGTACTGTTGTAAATATTCTTTCAGGTATTCTAAAACCAAATCTTGGAAATTATGAGCAACCACCAGAATGGGATGAAATTTTAAATTATTACAAAGGTACAGAATTGAAAGCACATTTTGAAAAAATAAAAAATGGGGAAATTAGAGCATCAATCAAACCGCAACAAGTTCATACCATTGCAGATGCATTTGATGGAACAGGGAAAGAACTCCTAGACAAATTTGATCAGAGAGGCGTATCTAGAGAATTGGTTAAGCATCTAGGATTAGAAAATTCTTTAGAGCAAAATCTCAAAGAACTTAGTGGAGGAGAATTACAAAGATTATCTGTTGCAACTGCTGCGTCAAGAGATTCTGATTTTTACTTTTTTGATGAACCATCATCTTACAATGATATATTCCAAAGAACAGGTGTTGCAAGAGTAATTCACAAACTTGCTGAAGAAGGAAAAAGTGTGATGGTGGTGGAGCATGATTTAACATTACTGGACTTTCTTAGTGACTACATTGAAGTTTTGTATGGAGTGCCAGCAGCATATGGTATTGTTTCAACTGTATTATCAACCAAGGTTGGAATTAATGTATTTCTTGATGGTTATTTGCCAGCAGAGAATGTCAGATTTAGAGATAAAAAATTCACCTTTGATGCATCAACATCAGGTGATGAGATGTTAGAGGGTGATACAGTCATCTCATATCCAAGATTGGAGAAAAAATATGATTCATTTTCAGTTTCGATTGAACCAGGAACTGTAAGAAAAGGACAACTGCTTGGAATAATGGGTGCTAATGCATTAGGAAAAACAACAATGATGAAGATGATTGCAGGAGTTGAGAAACCAACTAAGGGTTCAGTTGATAAAAAGATCAAAATTTCATACAAACCACAATATCTTTCAAATGATATAGATATAGAAGTAATTTCAGTTTTAGAAAAATCAAATGGCTCTTCAATTGAAGGAAGCACTGAAGAAGAGCAGATTTTGGATCCGTTAAAATTAAAAAAATTGTACAACAAATCAGTAAAGAATTTGTCAGGAGGAGAACTACAGAAAGTTGCAATTGCATCATGCCTATTACAAAAAGCTGATTTATACGCTCTAGATGAGCCATCTGCATTT
>JAOJYB010000017.1 GCA_028242535.1 Candidatus Nitrosopelagicus sp.
AGAGAATTTTTAATAAAAAATAATCGTGAAGTTATAATAAATTGTAGCCAAGCAATAATTGCAATTCATAAAAATGACTTAGGTTCAGCAAAACTAAAAATTAAAAAAGCAAAATTACTTCTTGGTAAATTAAAACAAAAAGCAATTGGAGATCTTAGTAGATATATTTTAACACCAGAACAGGAGTTAGTTGAAGCTGTTGCATTACTATCAATTATTGAAGGGAAACAAATTCCATCATACAAATCAATCAAAGTTTCAGGTGCATCATACATACTCGGTCTGCTTGATTGTATTGGAGAATTAAAAAGACAGATAATTGATCAGATACGAATTGGGAATTCAAAAAAGGCTGAAAACTATTTTGAGATAATGGAAGAGTTGTATTTGATTTTGTATCCATTTGCTACATATGATAAAATTGTAAAAGAGTCTAGAAGAAAATTGGATGTAAATAGAATATTAGTCGAAGATACAAGGCTAGTTTTAACTGAAGAGATCAGAAGACAAGAATTTATTAAAAATATACAAAATAACTCTAAGAAATAATCAATGCGGGTAGTGGGATTCGAACCCACGAACTCCTAAGAGACTAACCCCTCAAGCTAGCGCCTTTGACCAGGCTGGGCGATACCCGCATAGAAAAATCCTTGTAGGGTTTTTATAATCCTTGATTGATTTTTTCAAGTGTGTTAGTACCTGTAAGATGTTTTACATGCGGAAAATTGGTTGCCGATAAATATTCAGATTATCAGAATAGAATTAAGACAGGAGAAGATCCAAAGAAAGTTCTTGATGATTTAGGTATGGAGAGATATTGCTGTAGACGTATGCTATTAACAACAGTTGAAACAATTCAACAGGTTATTCCATTTTATGAAGCAATGCATAAGAGAAATCAAGAAGTGCAAAGCGAACTAGAATAAATTGTCAAAGATTACCGCAATTTCTGGTAGAGTTCTGTATAATAGCCGAGGTAGTAAAACAATTGAAGTTGATATTATAACTGATGGGAAATTTCTTGGCAGAGTTTGTGCACCATCTGGTGCTAGTGTGGGTAAATTTGAAGCAGTTAGTTTTCCTAATAAGAGCCCTGAAGAAAGTCTTTCAATTTTAAATAAAAATTCAGATAAATTTATTGGAATTGATTCAAGTGATCTAAAACAAATACATGATATAATTCGCACCATAGATGAAACTGATAATTACGCAAAAATTGGTGGCGCTTGTGCTTTTGCAATAACAATTGCTGCAACAGAATCAGCAGCAAAAGCAGAAAATAAACAATTATTCCAAATGATTAGTGAAAAAAGTAATTTAAAATTTCCATTTCCATTAGGAAATATTCTAGGTGGAGGCGCACATGCAGGACCAGGTACTCCAGATATTCAAGAGATTTTAGTTGCATCAATAGGTGCAAAAACAGTTCGAGAATCAATTGATATGAATTTACAAGTGCATAAAGAATTAAAAAAAATGATTCTGAAAAATGATCCAACTTTTACAAATGGACGTGGAGATGAAGGAGGATGGGCTCCAAAATTCAATAATGAAGAAGCGTTAGACATTTCAGTTAGAACAATAGAGAATTTAGGATTTACACTGGGTAAAGAAGTTGGTTTAGGAGTTGATTTTGCATCATCAACACAATGGAATGAAGAAAAGAAAAAATATGTTTATGATCGTGCAGGTTTTGAAAATGATTCAGGCGAACAGATTGAATTTGCATCGAAGATTATAGAAAATTATAAATTGATTTATGCAGAAGATGCCGTACACGAAGAGGCATTTGATGACATGGCAGAGATAACAAAAAAATTTCCTAACTCAATGATCACAGGAGATGACTTAACCGTAACAAATAATAAAATTCTTACAAAAGCAGTTGAGGCAAAATCTTGTAATGCAGCAATTCTAAAGGTAAATCAGGCAGGAAGTCTATATGATGCATTAGAATTTGCCAAGGTTGCTGATAATAATAATATTAAATTAATCACATCACATCGCTCAGGAGAATCTAGCGATTCACATATTTCACATATTGGAATTGGAACTGGTTCAAAACTACTCAAAGTAGGAATTGTCGGAGGAGAAAGAGTAGAAAAAGTGAATGAATTGATTCGTATTTCAGAGCATGATTTAATACATGGCATGATTGACTTTTAAAAATCGCAATGAGCCAACAAACAGGAATAACTGATCTAAAAAAGAAAGTTTTAGCAACTGGAATTCGTGTTGGAACCGATGTAAAGACTAAATCAATGCGTCCATTTATCACATCAGCCAGTCCTGAAGGACTTTACATGCTAGATATCGATATCACATTAGCTAAAATTAAGAGTGCGGCGAAATTTGCAACTAGATTTGATATGAAAAAAGTCATTGTATGTTCTGGAAAAGAGTATGCAACAACTCCAATTGAAAAATTTGTTGAATTAACAGGTGCAATACAAATGCTTAGAAGATTTATGCCAGGAACACTAACAAATCCATCATTGCCATACTTCATAGAACCACATCTCATAATAATTTCTGACCCAGAAGTGGATGGGCAAGCAATCATCGAGGCAACAAATGCAGGAATTCCAGTTATCGGTATTTCAAATACAAATAACATTACATCAAACCTAGATTTGATAATTCCTGGAAATAACAGAGGACGTAAAGCATTAGCAACAATATACTGGCTATTAGCAAGAGAAATTTTAATTCAAAAAGGTGAACTCAAAGAGGATCAAGACATGAAATATGAAATTGATGACTTTGAGACCAAAATAGAAGAAGAATTATAGAAGTTTTCTTCAAAATAACTATTTGACTTCAATAGCTAAAGCACCTGGAAAAATTATTCTTTTTGGAGAACATTTTGTTGTTTATGGAAATAGAGCAATTCTGGGTGCCATTGATAAATTTGCAACCGTAACTTCAGAAAAAACAAATACAGATAATATTCTAATCTCATCCTCACTAGGACAATCATCAATACAAAAAGACCAAGAAGTAAATAAAGTTGAAAAAAAGTTTAGGCCGTTTTTTTATATTGCAAAACAAGTAATTTTAAAAAATAATTTTGAGAAAGGAATTAGTATAAAAATTGAATCAGATATTCCAATTGGGGCTGGGTTAGGTTCCTCATCTGCATGTTGTGTTGCAGCTGCAGCATCAATTTTAAATTTATTTGAAGAGTCAAATGAAAAAGAGATTCTAGAATTATCTATTCAAGCAGAAAAAACAATATTTCCAAATTCATCGGGAGCAGATTGTACCGTTTCAGTACATGGAGGAATAATTGAGTATCAAAAAGAAGATGGATTTACAAAAATTAGTATAGAAAATGAATTAAATTTTGTGATAATTGATTCAGAACAAGTTCATGCAACAGATAAAGTAGTCGAACAAGTAAAAAAATTCAAAGAAGAAAATAGTAATGTATTTTCAGAATTGTGTTCAGAAGAAGAACGACTGGTTACAAAAGCACTTGATAGTATGAAAAATAATGATTTACAAACTATTGGAAAATGTATGGCACAGAATCAAATGTACTTAGAACAGATTGGAGTTTCTAATGACACATTGTTATCAATAACAAAAGAGATTGAAAAAATAACATTTGGTGCAAAAATTACAGGAGCAGGCGATGGAGGATGCATCATAGCATTAACGGAAAAAGATAATGATCTTTCAGAATATGTAAACACTACAAAATATCAAACTCATCAAGTATCAATACAAAAGATAGGAATGCAGGTTTTTAACACCTAGGATTAATGTAAAAATATGATCTTAATCAAACTTGGAGGCTCCATTATTACAAATAAGCAAAAACCACTTTCACCAAGAAGAAAAACTATCAATAGTATTTTAAAAGAAATAGGAAAAATCAAGGAACCAGTAATAATTGTACACGGAGGAGGCTCATACGGACATTATTGGTCTGTCAAATATGATATGCATACAAGACCTGCAAAAACTAGTCCAAAAGGAGTTGCAATTGTTAAAAATTCAATGGTCGAATTAAATAAAATAATTTTAGATAGTGCGGTAAAAAATAAAATCAATTCGTACTGTTTACCGCCAACAGATTTTATGAATGGAAATAAAGCAATCAAGAGTAAGATTCTAACAATTAACGATATTGCAAAATCAGGATTAACACCAATAACATTTGGTGATGCATTATGGTTTGGACAGAAAAAATCATACATTTTGTCGGGAGATGTAATAATGACAACAATTGCAAAAATTCTAAAACCGAGACTTTCACTTTTTGTACTTGATGTGGATGGTGTTTATTCAGATTTGAAGACAAATAAACTCATTCGAAATTTCAAAAAAGAGAAACCAGAGATTAGAAATAACAAAATTGATGTTACTGGAGGAATGACAAGAAAAATTACTGAAGCAAATAAGATGGCAAAAGTAGGATTGAAAGTATTTTTTGTGAATGGGAACAAACCAAAAAGGATTGGTGACGCAATTTCAGGAAAGAAATTTGAAGGGACATTATTTAGGAAGTAATTATGGACGAATTCGTAATTTTAGTTGATGGAAATGATAATCCAATTGGGAAAGAAGAAAAAGTAAAGTGTCATCTTCCAAATGGAAAACTTCACAGAGCATTTACTGCATTAATTTTCAACAAGGATGGAAAATTACTCTTAACAAAAAGAAGTGACTCAAAAATGCTTTGGCCTGGTGACTGGGATGGAACAGTTGCTAGTCATCCTAGAGAAGGAGAAACATACGTATCATCTGCAGAACGTAGAATGCCTGAAGAGATTGGAATAACATGTAAAATGAATTACATTAACAAATTCGAATATCATGTTCCATACAAGGATGTAGGTTCAGAAAATGAGGTTTGTGGAACATTGTTAGGAGTTGTGGATGATTTTAAAGAAACATCATTAATCAAAGATGAAATTTCTGCAATAAAATGGATTTCACCTGATGAATTAAAAACAGAACTTGAGAATAATAGAGACATCTACTGTCCATGGATGATTATCGCATTGTACTATCTTAATGATTGTGACCCAGAAACAAAGAATAGATTTTCTCCATTGATTTCAGATTGGACAAAAAGTGAATTAAAGCAAAATTATGAAAAAGCAATTAAACATTACATTCCTGAAAATAATTGGAGATTGGTAAATTGAATCCATCAGAATCAATAAAGAAGAATGCCACATTTGTAAATAAATTTTTGAAAAAAGAGTTGAAAGGAGATCCAAAACAATTGTACGATGCAGCCACACACCTCATAATTCATGGAGGTAAAAGACTAAGACCGTATCTAGTCTTGAAAAGCTGTAAAGTGTTAGGCGGAAAACAAGCAGATGCAATAGCTGCTGCTAGTTCTGTAGAGATGATTCATAATTTTACACTGGTACATGATGACATTATGGATAATGATGAGATGCGACATGGTGTTCCAACTACTCATAACAAATTTGATATGCCATTAGCAATTTTGGCTGGAGATGTATTATACTCAAAGGCATACCATACAATTTCATCAAAATCGAAACTTTCTCCAAATTATACTACTCAATTAGTTACTAAACTATCAAAAGCATGTGTAGAGATTTGTGAAGGGCAGGTGGATGATGTAAAACTTGCAGAAAATAAGAGAATACCAACAGAGCAAGAATACATCAAGATGATTGAGAAAAAAACTGCTGTTCTTTTTGAAGTATCATGTGCAATGGGTGCAATTTGTGCAAAGAGAAAAGAAAAAGATGTAAGGAATTTATCAATATTTGGGCGTAATCTGGGAATTGCTTTTCAAATAACAGATGATTTAATTGGAATTATGGGAGATAGTAAAGTAACAAAAAAACCGGTTGGAAATGATATCCGTGAAGGTAAAAAATCACTACCAATTCTTTTAGCAATAAGAAAGGCAAGAGGTAAAGACAAACAGAAAATTATGAAAGTTTTTGGTAAATCAAACGCTGCAAAAAAAGATGTTCAAACTGCAGTGAATATAATTCGTTCTTTAGGAATTGAAGAGGAAGTACGTAAAAAAGCACTGCAATATGCAACAAAAGCAACAAGATCACTTGATAGTTATTCAGGAAGTGACAAAAAGGAAATGGTAAGTCTTTTAGATTTTGTAGTAAAACGAAGTCTTTAACATAATTTCTTAAAGTTCTAAATTTTCAACATCAATGATAAATTGTTTTACACATTCACGTGTTTGACTAATGGTATGATCTCCCATTTCTTTTTCACAGATAGGACAAATTGTTTTAGTCATAGAAGCATAAGCAACAGGGTTTTTAGATTCTTTGACAAATTTCCAAAGACATTTTTCAATTTTATCTTTATCATGATCTCGCATATGCTCCTTGCATATTGGACATGGAGTTTTTATCATGCTGCTTTAGGTGAGAAACCAGCTGTTTTAACAATTTCAGTAGATTTGATTAGAAAATAATAAAATTCTTTAATTAATTCTTAGACAATAATCCTAGAGATTTTATTCCAATTGTTGCACCAAGTAATCCAATTGAGAACAAAACTATCGTTCCAGCAGGAGTTATATCAAATATGTATGAAATTAAAATTCCTGAAAGAACTGAAAATACAGAAAAGCTAATTGAAATTATTGCAGTTTGTTTGAAACCCCTACCATACATAATTGCTGTAACATTTGGAATAACAAATAATGCTGAAATTAATAGCACACCGACAAGCTGAATTGATGTAACAACAGTTAATCCAGCCATAAATATAATCAAATAATTGATTTTTTCTACTGGAATTCCACTAACTTTAGCCTGTTCTTCATTAAATGTGGAATAGAGAAGTTGTCTGTATAATAATAAAATTACAATTAGAATGCCTCCAGTTAAGGTTAAAATCAAAACTGTATCATTTACACTAATGAGAAGAATACTTCCAAATAGAAAACTAAAGATATCAATTGAAAAGCCTCCTGAAAAACTAATAATTACAAGTCCAGCTGCTATACCGGAGGATAATAGTACTGCAATTGACGCGTCACCAGATATGTTGTATCTGTCTTTAATTTTTGTAATAATTAATGCACTGAGTATCGATACACCATATGCAGTCCATAATGGATAAACTCCTGCAAATAGACCTAATGCAATTCCACCAAATGATGAATGTGCAAGTGCATCACCAAATAATGAATAACGTCTTAAAACTAAAAACAATCCAATTACAGAACATAAAATTGCTATTGCAACTCCAGAGATTAATGCTCTATGCATAAAGCTGTAAGTTAGAATTTCAAAAGACATGATTAATGATGATGCATGTGTTCCTGCATTGATGCTTCAGAATATTGTTTAACAAGCTCATCATTAGAAAAGAATTTTTCAGATTCACCATGAAAAAATAATGTTCGATTTAAACATGCAACATGGTTTGCTAATTTATTTACTGCATCCAAATCATGAGAAGACCAAATAATTGTAATTCCTTGTTTAGAATTTAATTCTCGAAGAATACTAAAGAAAAGTTCTATGCTTTGTTGATCAACACCTGTAACAGGTTCATCTAAAATCAAAATTTTTGGATTATTCACTAAGGCTTTTGCAATAAATACACGTTGTAACTGTCCACCAGATAATTCACCTATTCTTCGGTTACGAAGTTCATGTATCCATAATTGTTGCAAAATTTCATCTATTTTATTTTCATCAGATTCATTTCTCAATCCCATTCTTACAACATCACTAACTGTTGCAGGAAAATTTTTTTCAAATTCAGGCTTTTGTGGAACATATCCAATTTCATTATGATATTTTTTTGATTTTTTAATATCCTGTTCGAAAAATTTGATTGTTCCAGTGTATGTCGTATTTAGACCCAGCATTGAATCAAAAAGAGTAGATTTTCCTGCACCGTTAGGTCCAATTATGCCTAAAAAATCACCTTCCTTGACTACAAAACTTACATCATCCAATGCTTTTACATCTGGATATTTTACCGTTAAATGCGATATTTCTACAGCATTCAACATAGTGCCTCTTTCAAATTCTCAAGATTTTGAGTCATTTTAGAGACATAATTCTCTTCATCTGAGACAGTTTCTAGAGGAGATAAAACGAGAACTTTTCCACCAATTTCATCTGCAATAACTTGAGATGTTTTTGTGGAGGCACTTTCTTCAGCAAAAATTACTTTAATGTTTAATTTTTTTGCAGTTGAAATAACTTTTTCTAAAGTTTTTGGAGTCACATCACCATGTGGATCAATTGATGAAACAATAGTATGTTGAGTTAAGCCATATTCTTCTGCAAAGAAAGAAAATGCATCATGGAAAGTTATAAAATCAGTTCTACATCCAGATAGATCAATTCTAATTTTTGAATCAAGTGAATCTAATTCTTTAATGTATATTTCAGCATTAGATTGGTAATAATTTTTATTCATAGGATCAGAATTTGATAAAGCATTTGCAATGTTTTTAGCTTGTAATTGTGCATATACAGGATTTAACCAAATGTGTGGATCTTGACCACCATGATCATGTTCGTCATGATCATCTTCTTTTGTATGATCATCATGCACATCTTTACCAGAAACCAGATGGTGAATTTCTTCTAGTCCATACGAACCTTCAATGTGTCCATCTTCAATTTCATGTAATAAATTTTCAATATCTTCAATTATATCTGCACCGTGACCATGTCCATCACCTTCATGCTCATGTAATATCTCTTCTATAGCTTCAATAGATTGTGATTTGGTCATATGTCCTTCTTCAAATTCTTCTATTACGTTTGAAATTTCTTCATTAAATTCTTCTTTGTGGGTGTCATCATGTTTTTCATCATCATGTTTTTCATCATCATGTTTTTCATCATCAATTAAAATTCCATTACTTGTGTCAACAATGATTCCTTGATAATTAGATAATTCCAATGAACCAATCCAATTTTCATAACCTAGACCATTAATAATTATCATATCAGATCTTTCCAATCTTTCTGTATCTCTAATGGTTGGTTCCCAATCATGAGGATTGACGCCAATTGATATTAGCAAAGTTGAATCAATTTTCTCTTTTCCGATATTTTGTGCAAATTCATGGAGAAAACCAGTAGATGCAACTACTTGAAATTTTGAATTGTCGGTGGTTGAAAAATCTGAATTAAAATTAATTTGAGAGACCGCAAGAGAAGCTAATGTAATTACGACTACTATTGCAATTATCGCTAGTTTAGTCTGCATATTCATAGATAATCAGTCCAAGTGAAAGCACGGTAAGCGTGAATATCCTGATTGAAGCATGCGGTTGCACTCATACAGACACTTACCGTGGTTTTCATACACAAATTCGATAAATGTTATTAATAAATGTGTAAAAAGTTAATAACATTTACCTAAAATTTTTATGTTTCTTAATAACAATGAGCATATGCCAATTGTTTCTATTTCATTAACTGAGGAAATTCTCAAAGAAATCGACAACTTGCAAAAAAATCTTGGATTCTCTGGGAGGTCAGACGCAATTAGAGCAGGAATTCGAAGTTTTGTTTCAGAGGAAAAACAAAAAGAAAATCTATCTGGAAATGTTAATGCAATTTTACTGGTAGTGCATAATGACGAATACGATAATCAGGTTAATGGAATCAAACATTCCTATGAGGATCTCATTACAACACATTTACACAGTAAGATTGAAGGTGACAAATGTATGGAAC
Organism: Candidatus Nitrosopelagicus sp.; assembly: GCA_028242535.1. Classification (GTDB taxonomy): domain Archaea; phylum Thermoproteota; class Nitrososphaeria; order Nitrososphaerales; family Nitrosopumilaceae; genus Nitrosopelagicus. The sequence continues at coordinate 9,687 of JAOJYB010000017.1, forward strand.
TTTTCATGTTAAAAGGAGAAGCAGAAGCGGTAAGTACAATTACAAAAGATTTTCAGATTAATAAAAAAATGGATACCGTAAAGTTAGTGACATTATAAAATGAATGACGAAGAAATAAAAAATGAGATTAGAAAGTTTGCATTGCAAAATGCTGTAGAACATGAAGGTCAAACAAGAGATAAAACAATTCTTGCAAAAATAATGGGAAATGTACCAGAGTTAAGACAAAAAGCAAAAGAGATATCACCGATAATTACTGAAATTGTGTCAGAAATAAATCAGATTGCAATTGAAGAACAACAAAAAGAGATAGAAGAGAAATTTCCAGAGTTATTACAAGTAAAAAAAGAAAAACCACAAAAAGAAAGTCATTTACCAGCTTTAAAAAATATAGAAGGGAAAGAAATTATTACAAGATTCCCTCCTGCACCTAATGGATATCCACACATAGGTCATGCAAAGGCTGCCATAATCAGTGAAGAATATGCAAAAATGCATAATGGAAAAATGATTTTAAGATTTGAAGATACAAATCCAGGAACCGAACGATTAGAATATTATGCTGCAATTAAGGTTGGAATGGATTGGCTTGGAATAAAATATGATAGCGTAGAATATGTTTCAGATAGTTTAGATGTACTTTATAAAAAAGCAGATCAGATTATAAAATCAAATGATGCATATGTCTGTACATGCAGTCAAGACAGTATTAGTAAAGATAGACGAGAAATGACTGAATGTGGTTGTACCAAACATAATGTAGAAGAAAATGAAAAACTATGGCATAAGATGTTTGATGAAAAAGGCTTCAAAGAGGGACAAGCATTATTACGATTTAGAGGAAACATGCAATCTGGAAACACAACAATGAGAGATCCAGCACTATTTAGAATTAATACAAAAAGACACGCAAGACAAGAGCAAAAATACAAAGTTTGGCCAACATATGATTTTGCAGGCATAATTTTTGATAGTATTAGCAAGGTCTCACATGCCATGAGATCAAAGGAGTTTGAACTGAGAAAAGAGCTCCATCACACAATTTTGGATAAATTAGGAATGGAAAAAGCCGAATTCATCTTTTTTGGTAGACTAGATCTAGAAGGAATGCCAGTATCAAAAAGTGCATTAAAGCCACTAATTGAAAATGGTAAAGTTCCATGGTATGACGACCCAAGATTACCAACTCTTGAAGGATTACGAAGAAGAGGGATTAGACCAGAAGCAGTGAAAAAATTTGTCTTATCTTTGGGATTAACAAAAAACGATACAATGTCCCCATTTGCATCTCTAGAGGCATTTAACAAGAAGATTATCGATGGAAAAAGCGTAAGATTGCATATGGTACGTAATCCAAAGGAATTAAAAATTGTAAATCTACCATCAAATGAATTCCAGTTATCAAATCATCCTACAATTGATTTGGGTAAACGAACTGTGAATGTTAATGATTCAGTGATGATTGATGGTGAGGATGCAACGGGATTAAAGAAAGGAGAATCGATCAGACTTTTAGGAATTGGAATTGTAAAGATTATAGAAGATGGTTTAGATCCTGCTGCAGAATATATTTCAGAAAATGCAGAAAATATTGAAAAAAAGATACAGTGGGTCACAGAAGAAACAATAAAAATCAAAATTATAGTTCCTGAACAGTTATTTTTTGGTGAGGAATTTAATGAAGATAGTTTGAAAGAGATAGAAGGATTTGTAGAACAAGCGTACTTAGAGTTAAAAGACGGTGATGAAATCCAATTTATAAGATTTGGTTACTGTAGAAAAGAATCAACACATCAAGTCATATTTACACACAAGTGAGATAAAATGAAAATTGCAAGAGTGATAAAAACAGGTAAAGAAACTTTTGGTTTAGTTAAAGATGGCAAGATTGCTACAAAAGATGATATTGCGCAATCTACAGGTATACCAATTCCACTAAATGTTAGAGACTTTTTGTTTGATGGCTGGTATGAAGAAATTCTACCAAAGATTGGTGAAATTGAATTTAAGCATGATTTATCAGAATTTGATATTTTAGCACCAATTCCTAATCCTAACAAGATAATTTGTTTGGCATTCAACTACAAAGATCATGCAGAAGAACAAAAATTAACACCACCAAAAGAACCAGCAATAGTAAACAAACCAAGAACCGCGCTTAATGGAACCAATACAGAAATAATTTGTCCAAATTTTGTTAAGGAATTAGATTATGAAATTGAACTTGCCCTAATAATTAACAAAAAGTGTAAAAATATTTCAGAGGAAGAAGCAATGGATGTAATTTTCGGTTATATGATACTAAATGATGTATCAGCAAGAGATATTCAAGAAATGGATAAACAATTTACGCGAGCAAAATCATTTGATACATTTGCACCATGTGGACCATGGATTACAACAAAAGATGAAATTAATGATCCTCATAATCTCAAACTTTTAACAAAGGTTAACGGAACTGTCAGACAAGATTCTACAACATCTAATATGTTCATAAAAATTCCATCAATCATATCAACACTAAGTGAATCAATGACGCTAGAACCAGGAGACATAATTTCAACTGGAACTGCTGCAGGAGTTGCACTGAATAATCCAAATATACCTTATCTAAAAGATGGAGATGTAATAGAAATGGAAATAGAAAAACTTGGCTCTATTAAAAATACAGTCAAATTTGTAGATTAGAGTTTTTTTTCCATTAAATAAAATGGGAATTTATTTTCTAAATTTTCAATTTTAGGTAATGATTCAAGTTCAGTTAGTATTCTAATCTTTGAATAATTTTTTTTATATGCAATATTTTGTACAAATTTTATCATTGTTTCAAGTTCAGTACCAAAAAGAATTTCCAAGATAATTGTATTTTCAAAAGATTCAGATTCAGTGATTATACCCAAAGTGATTATTTTATTACCAATTTTTTGACAGAATATTTTATTTTCAGAATTTAATTTTTTTAATCTT
>JAOJYB010000018.1 GCA_028242535.1 Candidatus Nitrosopelagicus sp.
TTACAGGTGAATTAGGTATATTGGAATCTGAATTATTTGATGAGCATGACAAAGTTTGTGATCATTTTATCATATTTGATGGAAAAAATGCTGTTGGTGTTGTGAGATTTGTTCAAATAAATCAAGATATTAAATTAGAACGAATGGCAATTCTACAAGAATTTAGAACTAAGAATCATGGAAAAAACTGTATTTCGCAATTAAGAGACTATTATCAATCTAAAAATTATTCTAAAATGTTCCTAGATTCAATATACTCTGTAAGGAATTTCTATAAAAAATGCGGTTTTATTGAAGAGGGTGAGATATTCCAACGAGTTGGAATTGATCATATTCGGATGTCTTTAACGTTCTAGTCTATTTGAGAAATACCCGGTTAGTTATTAACTCATAAAAAAATGGAAAAAATATGGCTGTAGAACTTTCTAGAAGTAAACTTCACGACGTTGCACATATGGGAATGCGTGCAACTATTGGAGTTATCTTCATTGTTCATGGATTTGGAAAATTTGGAAATCCAGGATTTGGTGGATGGATCTCTAGCATGGGCATTCCTGCAGAAATGCAAATTCCTATAGCTCTGGCAGAATTCATCCCAGGTATTTTCCTAATATTTGGAATTTTTACTAGAATCTCATCTAGTCTATTATCAATAGTCATGTTAGGGGCAATCTTTCTTGTCAAAGGTGCGTCGAGCCTAACAGGCGAGGGAGGTTATGAATTAGATTTGATTTTATTGGCTGCATGTCTAGTCATAATTGTTAGTGGCCCAGGTAGAATATCTATCTCACATCTAATCAAAAAGATTCCTAGAGTATTACAATAATTCTAGGTAACAATTTTTTCTATTTGATTTTTTTCTTCAGCAATCTTAATCTCTCTTGCAATTCTTTTTCCCATACTCATATTCTCATTGAATAATAATGAATAGTAGGGTGAGCCATCCATGTAGATATTAGTTCCTGCAACAATTCTTGCTGAAAATTCAAATGATGTAAATTTAGCATTTTCATCATATACTCCTTCTATACAAAATGGACCATTCATTCCTGGGGCAACAACTTTTTTTGCAGCATCAACAAAATTTTCGCCCATCGCATATACCTCATCTAATAATGATTCTCTCAAAACTAGTGGACTATTTCCAATTACGTTAAATGATGGAATCTTTTTTGATTTTAATTGTTGTTCTGACGGGATTCTCGCAAGACCTTCAATATCTGATTCATGTCTTTGATCAACTCCAAAGAATTCTAGTTCATTAGTTAATGGTGAGTAAAAGAATTGTAAATAGGCTAAAACACCTGCTGCATATTCTTGGATGTATAGGGTTTCATCTTTTGAAATTACTCCTTCAGAAATTAACTGATTTCTTTTTGTGTTATAGTCTTCTTCATTAACTGCCATGAAATATCCTTTACCTCCAGCTGCTCCTTGCCTTTTCACAATTACTAATTTTTCAATATCTTTTGGTTCTGTTACTTGTTTTGGCATTGGAAGTGTTGCTTCTCTCATTAGTTTTTCTTTCATAGTTCTATCTGACTCCCATCTCAAAATCCATTTGTTTCCAAAAATCGGCACACTAATGGATTCAATCTCTTCAGAACTCATTTGTGCAATCAATGTTCCGTGAGGGATTAATATTGCATTTTGTTGTTTTAGTTTATTCTGTATTCCAGAATCTAAAATCTCTGAGAATTTATTAACAATAATTAATTCATCAATGAACTTGAAACGTCGGTATAGTTTTTCACGTTTTTTCTCACAAACAAGTATTGTTTTAAATCCTTCGTCTTTAGCACCCTTCAAAACTTGTAATGAACAGTGTGACCCCAAAGTTGCAATGCTTGTCAAGAGTAACTTTTCTTATCTGATTGGCTTTTTGAATCTATTCCCTAGACAAGGCAGTTGACACATATTGAAAGATCTCATCAATTAGCTCGATTTTTGCTTCCGATTCAAGATCATCAGGGATGGTTTTTGATAAAAAATCATACATTGAGGTATGATCTTCTAGTTCCCCTCTCTCTTTTCTAAGAGAATATGTGGCAATTGCTCCCGATATGTAGGCAATAGCTTGTTCTCGTGTATTCATATATTTTTCATTAGATTCTGAAATAAAAATTGTAAACCAAATGTAAAATAAACCCAAAAATTACTTTAAAGTAAATGATTGGAACTGAACTAGGAGATCTTAGAAGAACCCACTACTCTGTGGAATTAAGTTCATTGGATGAAGGGACTGAAGTAATTGTGATGGGATGGGTTATAACAGTTCGCGGTCATGGAAATATTGTATTTGCTACAATTCGTGACAAATTAGGAAATATTCAGATTATTACAAAAAGTGGAGAATGTGATGATGATATACGCGAAAAATTATCTAATCTAAAAGAACATTCATCAATTGCAGTAATTGGCAAAACTAGAAAAAATGAAAAATCTCCAACTGGAATAGAAGTAGTTCCAAGTGAGATGAGAGTTTTTTCAGAAGTTGAAAAAATTCCTCCATTTGAACCATATGCAAAAACAGTAAAAAATATTGATACTCGTTTAGAAGTTAGAGCGATTGATCTTAGAAGAACAGTTTTACAAAAAATTTTTCTTGCGAGAAATGTAACACTCAAAGCACTTCGAGATTATTTTGGAAAAGAAGATTTTGTTGAAATTCATACCCCAAAAATGATTGCCACTGCAACTGAGGGAGGTGCGGCATTATTTCCTATCTTCTATTATAACAAAGAAGCATTTTTAGCTCAAAGTCCACAACTTTACAAAGAACAATTGACGATGAGTTTTGAAAAAGTTTTTGAAATTGGACCTATATTTAGAGCAGAACCTTCTAGAACAAATCGTCATTTATCTGAAGCTATTTCTATTGATTTTGAAGAGGCATATGTGGATTACAATGATGTGATGGATAGAATTGAAGAACTTATCAAAAGTTGCGTTGCAACTGTACAGAATTTTGTAAAAAAAAATCCTGATGTTGAATTTCAAGTTCCAGATATTCCAGATAAAATCCCACGTTACAAATATGCAGAATTAATTGAAAAGATGCAAAATGTAGGGGTTAAAGCACAATGGGGTGATGATTTGTATCCAAAAAATCTACAAAAAATTGGTTTAACTGGATTTTACTTTATTATTGATTGGCCTATGGGTCCAAAACCATTCTATGTTAAAGTAAAAAAGGACGATGAAAAAATATCTGAATCATTTGATTTGATGTGGGGTGATTTAGAATTATCTTCCGGAAGTACAAGAATTGAAAAGAAATCAGAGTTGGAAGATAGAATGAAGAATAAGGGTATGAAAACAGAAGCATTTGATTATCATCTCAACATATTTGATTTTGGTGTTCCACCTCATGCAGGATGTGGAATTGGTCTAGAAAGATTAATGATGGCATTAACTGGAACTGAAAATATTAGAGATACTACATTCTATCCGAGAGATGTTGATAGACTAACGCCATAGGAGGAAAAATTGGTTGACGAAGATGAAATAATCAGAGTGGCGGAATTAATGAAGATTAATCTAGATGATCATGGAGAGCATGTGAGTCGTGTAAAAAAGATGCTCGAATATTTTGATATTTTAGACCAAATTGATCTTTCTTCTGAAGAAATTACATCTCAAGAAAAATCACTCACAGAATTAAGAAAAGATGAATTTATTCCAAATGATAAAAAACTAATTGAATCATTAAAGAACTTCCGTGAACATTATGTTCGTGCACCCAAGATGAATTAGATGAATCTGAATACCTCTATTTTAAAATACATCGAAGATGTAAAATCAGGCTCTTTCACAGTTGAAGAATTCATCGCTGCAACTTTACAACGAATTAATGATATAGATGGCGACATACACGCATATCTTTCATTAAATGATTCTGCAATAAATGATGCAAAATTAATTGATCAGAAAATATCCTCTGGAGAAAAAATCGGTCAATGTTATGGATTTCCTATTTCAATAAAAGATAACATATGCATTACAGGAACTAAAACCACTTGTGCCTCAAAAATACTAGAAAATTTTGTTGCACCATACACGGCTACAGTTGTAAATCGTTTACATGCTGAAGACGCTGTGATAACTGGAAAAACAAATTTGGATGAATTTGCCATGGGATTGACCACTGAGTTTAGTGCATTTGGTCCTACAAAAAATCCCTGGAATATTGATTATGTGCCTGGAGGTTCATCAGGAGGCAGTGCAGCTTCTGTTGCTGCAAATGAGTGTCTTGCATCATTAGGTTCAGACACTGGGGGATCTGTAAGAAACCCTGCTAGTTTTTGTTCAGTTGTAGGTCTAAAGCCAACATACGGATTAATTAGCAGATATGGATTGATTTCTTACGCAAATAGTATTGAACAAATTGGTCCGATGACTAAAACTGTAAAAGATTCTGCGTTCTTGTTAAACATAATCGCAGGTCAGGATGCAAATGATGATACAACAATAGATAGCAATAATCAAAACTATCTAGAAAATATTGAAGATGGAATCGAAGGTAAGAAAATTGGAATAATAAAAGAAATGACCACCTCTGATGGTTTAAGCTCGGAAGTTTCTACGGCTACAAAAGACACAATACATGATTTTGAGAGCTTGGGTGCGTCATGTGAAGAAATATCATTGCCAACCATCCCATATACTATTGCTGCATATTACACAATAACGTCTACAGAAGCAGGTAGTAATTTGGCAAGATATGATAATATTCGATATGGGTATGAACTTGAATCTGAAGGCTATGAATACAATTCTTACATATCTAAATCCCGAACAAAATTTGGACCTGAAGTTACACGTAGAATTATTCTTGGAGGGTTTGTCCCATCTGCAGGGCATGCGGGCAAATATTTCCTAAAATCATTGAAAGTAAAATCAAAATTAATTTCAGAAGTTAATAATGCATTTAAGAAATTTGATTATATGATATCGCCTACAGCACCCGTACAGCCTTTCAAATTTGGAGAAAAAATAGATGATCCTGTAACGCTGATGTTATTAGATTATAACACTGTCACTGCAAACTTGACAGGTAAACCTGCTATTTCAGTTCCATATAGAGTTGTAAATGGATTGCCTATAGGAATGCAAATAATGGCAAATAGTCTGAAAGAAAAATCACTATTACAAGCAGCTTACGCTCTAGAATCTAAAACCACTTTACCAGAGGTTCCATTATGACAAAAATTGGATTAGAAATTCACTGTCAACTAACAAAATTGAAAAGTAAATTATTTTGTTCATGTAAGGCAAATTATAGGGAATTTGAACCAAATCATAACATTTGTCCTGTATGTATGGGACTTCCAGGCTCACTTCCTCGATTAAATCAAAAAGCAGTTGAATCTGCAACCAGTATTGCCATGGCGTTAAGCTGTGAGACCCCTGAAAAAATTGCATTTTTTAGGAAAAATTATTTCTATCCAGATTTACCAAAAAATTTTCAGATTACACAGCTGAATGTTTATGGAGACATGAGTATTGGAGGTGAAGGATATGTCAATGTTGAAGATAAAAAAATCAAAATTAGACGTATTCAATTAGAAGAAGACCCAGGACGAATTATTTACGAAGGTGCGTCAGAAAGAACAAAAATAACTCTCATAGATTACAATAGAGCGGGTACTCCATTAGTAGAAATTGTAACTGATCCTGATTTTGAAAGTCCTCGTCAAGTTAGAGTATTTTTGAATATTTTATCAGATTTACTAGAAAATCTTGGAGTTGCAGAGCCAGGTCTAGAAGGTGCAATGCGTGCTGACGGAAATGTTTCAATTGAGGGTGGCAAAAAAGTTGAAATAAAAAATATAGGTTCATTTCATGATTTAGAAAAAGCATTGCATTTTGAAATTACTAGACAGCAAAGTTTGTTTGAAAGAGATATTGAAATTGTTCAAGAAACTCGACATTGGGATGATAAACGAAAAATAACTGTTAGTTCAAGAAGTAAAGAAGAGGATCAGGATTATAGATATTTCTTAGAAAATGATATCCCTTGGGTAAAAATTGATCAGGGTACAAGAGATACATTAAAAGAAAATATGCCTGAAAGTATTAGTTCTAAAAAAGATAGATATGTTGAAAAATTTGATATTGCACCACAGGTTGCAGAAATTATAGCATCGGATAGATATTATTCAAAATTATTTGAAAATGCATACTCTGAGTATAATGCCAAAGATATTGCAAATTTAATTACAACTGATGTAATAGGGTTCATTGATACCAAAGAAAAACAGCAAAACTCAAAGATTACCTCACAACATCTGTCTGATTTGATTGATGCAATTAACTCTAAAACAATAACTAGAAATTCTGCAAAAGTTGCACTTCAAGAAATTATAAAATCTGGCAAAAATACAAAGGATGTATTACAAGAAATGGATTTGGGTCAGGTCTCAGATTCATCTGAAATAGATATTATAATCTCTCAAATCTTTGAAGAAGAAAAACAGGCGGTAATTGACGCTAAAGAACGTCCTGAAACCGTGAATTTTTTAGTAGGAAAGGTGATGCAGAAAACAAAAGGCAAAGCTGATCCTGTAAAAACACTTGAAATAATTAAATCAAAATTAAATCAATAATTCTGCCATCACATATCATTATGAAAACATGTTTGTTCGCCAGTATGACATGCTGGACCTGATGGCTCTACCAAATAGATTATGGCATCAGAATCACAATCAACCAATATCTTTTTCACTTTCTGAGTATTGCCTGACTCTTCTCCTTTCATCCAAAGTTTATTTCTAGAACGACTCCAGAACCACGAGTTTCCAGTCTTTTTTGTTAGTTCTAGAGATTCTTTGTTTGTATATGCAAGGGTAAGAACATCTTTAGAGTTTGAATCTTGAACTATCACAGGGACTATTCCATTTCCTTTGTTAAAATCTATATGTTCAATTTCTTTTAATGTCATTTTTTACCTCTAATGTGATTTGCAACCATTGGCAAAAATGCACCTACATCAGATACTATTCCTAATGCTTGCCAGGTACCTCTATCCATCAATTTTGTTACGGTTGGTTGATTGATATCAATTACAATAACCTTAACATTTGCTGGAAGCATATTGCCAGTTGCAATAGAATGTAACATTGTAGATACCATGATCACCATGCTTGCACCTTTCAGAACTTTTTTGTATTCTCTTTGAGATTCTGCAATGTCCGTAATTACATCCGGTAATGGTCCATCATCTCTCAATGATCCTGCTAAAACAAATGGAATTTTTTTCTTAATACACTCATACATTATTCCTCGAGTTAATTTTTTCTGTTGAACCATTTTCTTTAGTGAACCTGCTTTGAATACTGAATTTATGGCATCCATATGATTTCTATGACCTCTTACAGCCAACGTTCCATCTTTAACTCTCATTCCCAATGAAGTCCCTAGTGTTGCATATTCTACATCATGTACTGCAAGTGCATTTCCCGCCAAAACTGCATTAATGTGGCCTGATTTAATCATCATTGCAACTGCATCAGATGCGCCAGTATGTACAATTGCAGGACCTCCAACTAAGATAATTTTTCCACCTTGCTTTTTTGTTTTCATAATATCTTCTGCAACTTTTCTTGCAATATGTTGGGTTGGTCTTTCACTAGAGCTTCCACTTCCCATAAATTGGAAAACATTCATTCCTTCTCTTGGACGTTCAGGAGTTGAAACTTTAATTCCATCTTCTCCAATTAGTACTTTGTCTCCTTTTCTAACTTCTCTAATTGGTACACATGTTGCCTTGTTTCCTTTTACAATAATACATTTATCCATCATCATGTTATCCACATTAATCCATTTGTTATTATGATAAATCGACGTATGATTGTTTGTGGTACTGTAAAACTTATCTGGAAATACCATATTCCTTGTAGCTGTTTTTGTTTTACAATTTTTTTGGGTTTTTGTTGTTGCACCTTCTCTATGTAATGCAGTAATTATCTCATTTAGATGTGCATTATTTTTCCCAATAATTTTTAATTTTGCATAACTTTCATCTGTTTTCAGTTTCCCAACTGAAATCTTCATGACTTCAAATTTACCTTCAAGATCCATCACACTATCAAAAATTTTTGTCAAAACCAATGAATCGATAAGATGCCCCTTGACCTCAATAATTTTCGAATATTTGTTCATCTTTGTATGATAATGAATGGCATTAATAAAATCTACACAGGTAAAGCTACTTTACCTTTGTACTCTACAATATTGTCTTTTTTCAGTAATTCTACAATGTTGTCTTTTTGTTCTTGATTAAGACTCTGAACCAATGATTTTGAGGTACCTTTTGCATCACATATTGCAATAATATATCCGCTAGAATCGGTTAACACAAACCCTGATGATTCATCGATTACGGCATAGAGGTTTTCTTCACCAACAGGTTCCCACACATTGGTTTTGTTATCTCTTAATGCTAAAGCTGGCATCGCTCTATCATTTGATATTGAATTTAGATATGCACGTGATGCCTTCACTCTTTTTTCGCCCATCTTCAGTGCTTGGAAATATTGCATATGATGGAAATATTATAAATGCGATATAAATTAATAATTCTATGCCACTACTAAATACAACAATAATACGCTTAAATGAAATTACAACACTAATTGAAGATAAATCTGATTTGACATCTGAAAATGAATCTCTTATCAAACAAATTTTTAGAGAAATTAATGAGAAAGGCGAAAGATATGATGTTGATGAAATTGAATCGTGGTTTGAAAATGAAGGTAGTTGGAATGTAAAAGATATTCGTACACGAATCGTAAACATTTCACATTACGCACAATCAAAATTTGAACAGACAAATAAATTCCGAATTATAGATGATTCATGTGGCGATGGCGATTCTTGTAGTTGAGATAACTAGTTAGATTCAATCTGTTTTAACAATCTTGAAACAACACCTGCATTATCTTCCCGCTCGTTAGTAATTTCATCTAATCTTGAATTCTCTGTTTCAGTTCTAACTTTTTTACTAAGAATTTGAAAATACTCTGTATCTAGATCGTTATTGGATTGGAGACGTTTAATAATTTCAAACAAAATGCCGATTAATTCATTTTGTGCTTTTATTAATTCATCATTGTTTTCTGACATAATTACAATACTAAAAAGTAAATTTGTATTTATTTTAAGATGTCCATCAGAATCTTCTTTACATCAGGATCCATTATTTGCTCAACTGCTGAAATAATGAATGGTTTAACTTTTTCAGGATCAATATCTGTTTCGTAAATTTTTGCTTGTAGTGCCATCTCTAATTTATCTAATTCATGAACTAATCTCGCCTCTGGAGTATTTCTAGCTAAAAATTCATTCCACATATCTTGATAATCTGATTGAATTTTTTGTGGAAGTAATTCTAAAATTTCAGTCATAGCATAATTTTCTAATTCTGATTTTTTATCATAACCAATTTCATCAGGCATAAAATCCCCAATTTTTGATTCTGCCCAATCATGTAAAATGGACATCTTGATTACTTTTTCAGAATTTAGAGACTTCATATCTGCAAGTACCATTGACATTACAGACATCATATAGGAATGCTCTGCAACTGATTCTGAATCATCTAGTCCAAGTTTTATTTTCCATCCAGACCGTGGTAATTTTTTTAATCCCGCAATTTGAAAAAAGAATTCAGAAATCATATTTTTACATTTTGTTTCTTTTTAATAAGAATCATTACTCATAAATTATTTTCAAGAATCTTTCATTATTATGAAATTTTTTAAATTCTGTATTATTTTTTAATTTATTTTTCAAATTTGGCATCTCGGTTACTGCTTTTTGAAGAGTTGAAAAAAAGTTTATCTCATCGCCAATTTTTAAAAAGTTTGAGGCCATATCATATAAAACCTCTCCGTTTGTAGGGTATGCACTTAACAATTTACTGCAAATAATATTTGACTCGAAAAATCTTTCTAATTCTTTCAGAATACGCATCTTATGATATAGTACAATTTTATCATTTTGATTGTTTTCTAATAACTCATTACACATTTCTACTGCATTATTGAATTCACCTATTTTTCTAAATGTTGAAATTTTATTTATCAATACTGTTTTATCATTTGGATTTTTTCTTAAAGATTCATCATAACATGAAAGTGCTTGGGAATATTTTTTTAATTTACTAAGGGTGTATCCTTTATTATTTAGAGCGATTAAATTATCAGGTTCAATTTGTAAAACGTCTTCATATTTTTTTATAGCATCTACAAATCTCTTTTTTAAAAATAATTCATTTGCATCATCTATCTCTCCCATAACGTCCATCTTACTTTCATATGACTTTAACATTATCCTTAATACGTATGCTAATCTCAAAATTTTATGAAGATTTACACAAAAACAGGTGATGAAGGTAAAACTTCTTTATTTGATAATTCTCGCGTATGGAAATCAGATGAGCGAATAATGTCTTATGGGGCAGTAGATGAGCTAAATTCCTCAATTGGGATTGCCTTATCATTAGAATTAGATAATGAGATAAAGGAAATCTTAATCAAATTACAAAATGATTTATTCATAGTAGGTTCAGATCTCGCAAATCCAAACATGGCTAATAAGAAAATTAGAACTACTGAAGAGATGATTATATTTCTAGAACAAAAAATTGATTTGCTGGAGCCTCAATTGAAACCATTGACTAGTTTTATTCTTCCAGGAGGAACTTTACTTGCATCTATTCTTCATTTATCTAGGACGATATCTAGAAGAGCTGAAACACATGTTGTTGAATTATCCAAATCGGAAGATATCAACAAAAAGGCCGTAATCTATCTCAATAGACTTTCAGATCTAATGTTTATTCTGGCACGCATAGTCAATAATAGAAAGAAAATGCCCGATATAATCTGGAAATCCTGAAAGGATACGCTTTAATTTCATTTAATTTGCAAGTTTTTCATGCCGAGGTAGCTCAGCCTGGGAGAGCACCACGCTGAAGACGTGGCTGTCGGGAGTTCAAATCA
>JAOJYB010000019.1 GCA_028242535.1 Candidatus Nitrosopelagicus sp.
GCAACAGGATATTCGCGTGAATCTACAAAGGCGCTGGTAATTGGGGAACATGGTGAAAACATGTTACCGTTAACAAGATTTGCAACAGTCTCAGGAATTCCATTACCAACAATACTTGCAAAAGAAAAACTTGAAGAAATTTTTACTGCTACAAAAAATGTTGCAGCTGAAGTTATCAAACTAAAAGGGGCAACTGTTCATGCACCTGGAAACGCCATATCATCTATGATAGAATCAGTTGTGCGAGACAAAAAACAGGTTATTCCAGTATCGACTAATTTAGATGGAGAGTATGGACAAAAAGATGTTTCAATCGGAGTACCTGCAGTAATTGGAAAGAATGGAGTTGAGAAAATTATTGAATTGGAATTAAATGATGAAGAAAAAGAGTGGTTTAACAAAGGCATCGATAGTGTAAAAAATGCATTATCAGGTGTGGAATTTTAAGTAATTTTTTAAGACAAGTCAATTTTAGAATACCATGAATATTTCAGATATTTTAGATTCAGTAAAAAGTGGAAAATTATCAGTAAATGATGCAAAAAAACAACTATCACTATATTCGATAGAAGAAATCGAAAATTTTGCTAAAATAGATCTTGGTAGAGAAGTAAGAAAAGGAATTCCAGAAGTAATATTTGCTGAGAGAAAGGAAAATTCAGAAGTAAAAAAAATTATTAAAAATGTATTAAATAAAACAAACTCGATAGTAATTTCAAGAATTCCAAAGAGGAATTATAAGGATATCTGCAATTATTGTAAAAAAAATGATCTAAAAGTTAGTACAGGACAAAATTGTACAACTATTTTGGTTTACAAAAAACCAATAAAGAAAACAAAGGGTAATGTTGGAATTATTACTGCAGGAACATCAGATATTGGAATTGCCGAAGAATCAAGACTAATGTGTGAATCGATGAGCTGTAATTGTATAACCAGTTATGATGTAGGAATTGCTGGATTACATAGAATATTTCCAGTCTTAAAAGAATTTGTCAAGTCAGGAGTAGATGCAATAATAGTTGTAGCTGGAATGGAAGGCGCATTAGCATCAGTGGTTTCTTCAACAGTGAATGTTCCAATAATAGGCGTTCCAACATCAATTGGATATGGTTATGGTGAAAAGGGTGTGGCAGCTCTTGCTGCAATGTTACAAAGTTGTTCATTAGGATTAACAGTAGTGAATATTGATAATGGAATTGGAGCTGGTGCTGCTGCTGCAAAAATTGTAAATCAAATCAATAAAAAATAGTAGATTACTTAAAGTGGTCTTAGGAAATCTCGTAAACGATATATAACATAGTTAAAGGAAAAAGGTTAGAGTTGTCAGGCAAAAGAATCGTATTAACAGCAGATAGAAGTTTAATGACAAATTATAGAGGAAATTTCCTTTATGGATTCATAGCATGTGGTCCATATGAAGTTCTTCCAGAATGGGTTTTCGATAAGGTATTTTGTCCACCAGTAGAAACTGATCCAGTTACAGGTGAAGCAAAGGTTGCACAAGTAGGATTAAGAAGAGTTGAAAGTGCATTACACCAAGGTTATGATAAAAAAGATGTTTTTGTTGCAAATCCAGAGCATCTATCAAAATCAATAGGACCAGATACCAAAATTGTTGGAATTAATGTAATGGATCCATTAGGAATGGCTCCAGTTACAACAACAATGGCTCCAGAAAAATTGTCGTATGTTGCAATGAAGTTTAAAAAAATGTGTGCAGAGATAATTCAATTAAAAAAGAAATATGATTTTAAAGTTGTAGTAGGAGGAAATGGGGCATGGGAATTAGCAAAATCAGATAGAATGAGAGTGCACGGAATTGATACAGTGGTAGTAGGTGAAGCAGATGAGCTTGCATTAGATTTGTTTCATGATTTAGAGAAAGGTGATGCGCCAGAATTGATGCATTGTTTTGTAAAAAATATTCAAAATATTCCAGAAATCACAAAACCAACTGTAAACTCACTCATTGAAGCAATGAGAGGGTGTGGAAGGGGATGTGATTTTTGTGATGTTAACAAACGTTCTAAAAAAGACCTATCATTGGAACGATTGCAAAGAGAAGCAAAAATTAACTTGGATTATGGATTTGACTCAGTTTGGCTTCATTCTGATGAGATGTTACTTTATGGATGTGATAACAAGGATTTCATTCCAAATAGAGATGAAATCACAGATTTGTGGAAGGGTCTCAAAGGATTGGGTGCAAACTTTATCGGTACAACACATATGACATTTTCAGGTGTTGCTGCAGATCCTCAATTAATTAGAAACATTGCAGATGTAAACAGACAACATGAGACAGGTAGATGGCTTGCAACTAATCTTGGTATAGAAACAGTTTCGCCTCCAATGGTTAAGAAACATCTAGGTGTTAAAACAAGACCATTTGATACTGAAGAATGGGGAAGTGTTGTTAGAGAAGGGGCAAAAATCCTAAATGATAATCATTGGTTCCCTGCTGCAACAATAATTATTGGATGGCCAGATGAGACACCAGATGATAGTCAATATACAATTGATATGATGAATGATTTTAGAACAATGAACTTTAGAGGATTAGTGGCACCACTTCTTTACCAAGACTTTAGTGAGAAAAATTCAATGCATTTCGGAAACTTGAATGAAGCACAATTCACACTATTTTGGAGATGTTGGGAAAATAACCTACGCGTAATTAATGATATTATTCCTATAATTCTCAGAAACAAAACGTATGGCCCACCAATGAAGATCTTCATGTATGGCATACTGAAAGCAGGAACATGGGCAATTATGAGATATCTAAGAGGATTGTGTAAAGATCTTTTCAATGGAAGAACGCCTGATGAGATTATAGAGAAATATTCTAGAAGTAGATCTGTTTCTGCACCAAAAATGATAACAAAGAAACTCTAGAATCACACCTAAGAGATAATAATTAAAAATTATAATTCCATTCATGCAATTAGAAGATAAAGTAAATTTGATAGTCGTGATTACTTCTTTTGTATTTGGTGCTGCATTATTTGCTATTACTGTAATTGCAGGTTTTGTGATGGGGCATTATTTATTCGGAGTGATTGGAATGGCAATTAGTATTTTATGTATTTTAATTGGAATAATAAAGTTAGGTAAATTTAAAAAAAGAAATTAAATTACATATTTTCAATTGCTTTATCTGCAATTGTGTTTCGTTTAGGTGTCATCACAATAAAGTAAGTTTTGTCTGCACGTTCAATTGCTTCAACTTTTGTAACTGAACGAGTCTTAATATCAAATTCATGAATTCCTGTCTCAAGTTCTCCTTTTGCATATAACATCAAAAATAAGTCTCCACCAGATTGGCTTAATGGAATGAAAGAGCAAATAAATCCTTTGTAAGAATTAATTGGCATAAAATTTTTCATTGGAGGTGCAACAGATGAAAGATACAATAACATATCTTCAATGTTTTCAAATTCCTCATATTCAGTGTTCATAACGATATTGAATCTTTTGAATATATATAACTTAATTGTGTTTGATTCTATTTTTAATTCCAACTATACTTCTGGAATAATAATAGCAAACGTGGAATAATGAGAATTTTTAGAAACTTTGGATTTTCTTCATCATATAGATTGAGATGAGAAGATAAAAGCAAAATGTGGTTAGAAAAATGGGTTGTAACCCCATTGTAATAATGCCTGTCGTTGTCTTTTTCTACAATTGAGAACACCTTTTTCACAATTTTTTTTGATTCCACCAATATGCCTAGGACCAAATGCACGCCATCGTGATATTTGAATTTCATCAATTTCAGGTAATCTTCTACCTATTGTATATCGGCAATACCATTGAAACCAGCCAAGTGGATCTCCTGAAAAAATCCAACCTTTCTTATTCCATTCCTCTCTAGTCAAACCTGCATTTATGCCAAAACAATTTAACGTTTCATCAAAACCATTACTACTAATTTTTGCTTTTTTGAACCATGACGCAGGATACTCATCAAATTTATTTTCAAAGTACCAACCACCAAAAACTCCAAGTTCTAACATTTTCTTTGGAGTAAGATCAGGTTTGAATTGTAATTTATTCACAAACACACTGCCCTTCTCCACAGTTCAAACATATTCTTACACGTCCTCTTTTTTGGACCTTTTCCTGCTTAAACCTAAACGACATTTTGTCTCACCCTTGTTTTTCTAACAAGCGTAAAGCTTTGATATCGATAATCTCTATGTCTCCACTCAATGTGATAATTTTGGATAATTTTGGCTTGGCTTTCTCGCCTAGTCTTAAAACTAACTTTCCATTATGTTGAATATCAAGTGTCACACCTTCTTTTTTCAGGGTTTTTGCGAGATCCCTTGCATCACCGAGTCTCTTTATTGCACTTTTTTTACCTGGAATTTTTACAGGCATTGATATGATATTTACCACTCTGTCGTAATTTTTTGTGTTAAATTCTATTGCTGGCTTATTGTTTTCAGATATTTTGACACTGCCTTTTGTAAGTGAAATTAAAAAATTGGCAGGGAGTTTTGATTTCATATTCTCCCATACCTATTTGGTTGTTATAGTTAATTTTCCTGTTAGGGACACTGTACCTGTTGGCTGTTTTTTGCCGTTTCTCTCAACTACCCCATTCATCTCTAGATTGTCAAAATCATAAGTGATGGCTGCGTGTTTTGCAGTTAGTTTATCAAAAACTTCTGCCAATAGGTTTGCCCATTCTTGTTGTTCTTCTGCCATAAGTTAGGATTATTTTTTATATTATAATACGTGATGAAGCTAAGTACTCACCATAGTTATTATGTTATATTCTTAGGGACTAAGCAAAAAACAGATACTATGTTATATCATCATTGGCACTAAATATATAACTTAATTGCGTTTTATTTTATTCTTTATTACAATGATTGCTGCAGCTGGGGCTACAAAGTACATTCCCACATTTAGTAGAATGATTCCAATACCATAACCTAACATTTCTTGTTCAGAATCAACATCAACATAGTTGAGTAGTGTCAATGAAGTGAGTAATGGAGTTAGTGTTACTTTTACTGCTTCTTTGAAAACTGGATTTTCCCTTTCATAATCTGCTACATATGGTGAAAATGAATAGTAGAATTGATTGAAGCCTGTCATGAATGCTGTACCGGATTGTGTTGACATAACTGTTCCATCTCTAATTTCTCTCAAGAATTGAACTTGTGGTGCCATCTCACTACCAAATGCTGCAGTTGCAATGAGACATCCACCGCCTCCAGATTTTTCAGCTACACATTTGCCATCTTTCATGACAGTTCCCTCACCACATAGTGGTTCTGGTTCTGGTTCTGGTTCAATAATGACAACTGGTTCTTCAACAACTGGTTCTGGTTCTTCAATAATGACAACTGGTTCTTCAACAACTGGTTCTGGTTCTGGTTCAGATGGTGCAGTTATACCTGCATAATTGAAAGTTGTTTCAGCTTTTTGTGCACCATAATTTACTTTTACAGTGTATTCACCGCCAGATTTCCAAAGTGGACCTCCTGCAACTAGTGTTGTAGAAAAGTCATTATTTGAAGTTAGAGATAATTGGGCAATTTTTACTATATTTCCATCAGAATTTACAATCATTAGAGTGATAGGTTGTTCATAATCAGATAAAGAGGATTCTTTGACGATGCCAGAAATTATGATTTCAGAATTTTCTGCATAAGCAGGAAAGTCAGTTGACACAGATAGAGGAGGTACAGTAGATTGTGCATTTGCAAAGGTTGGCATACCAAATGATAAGATTGAGAATGCCAATAACAAAAATATACTAGAAGCGACAATTTTCATTTGAAATTTCTGTTGCAAAGTGGTATTTATTATTTAAGGATAAAAAATTTGACAAAAACTAGGTAATTTTTTTAGATAAAATTTTCAGATTAAGACACTGGTTAAATACATAACAAGCAATCCGGCAGATATTCCAGCAAATAATGATGTATTTGACAATAAATCAGATTTTCCTTTCATATATTGAAAGATTGACAATACAACTTGAAAGATTGCACCTGCACCTATAGCAAGAAAAACTAGAGTAAAAAAGGGTGAAAAAGAGAAACCACCAATCCAAGTTCCAAAAATTGCAGGTATTCCTGCAATTAATCCAAGTCCAATCATTTTAACAATTTTTGCTTTTGTACTAGTTAATGGAGCTGCAATCGCTAATCCTTCAGTTGTATTATGAGTTGCAAATCCAACAATCAAAAATGTACTCAAAGCTACTTCACCAAGTGCAATAGCTGCACCAACCGCTAATCCTTCTCCAAGATTATGAAAGCCAATTCCAATTGCAATCATGAGAGATATTGCTAATCCTTTTGATAATTTTGAAAACTCAGCCTTTTGAGTTAATTTTTTGCCTACTCCATACAATGCTAAAAATGATAAAATGATTACCGTAGCAATTAGTAATTCACCATTGAAAACTGATGATAGATGATTTTCTGAAATTTCAACTGCCTCAAGCACAGCATCTATTCCAAGAAATATCAATAACCCCATAGTAAATGCAAGAAAGAAATTAAAGGAATTTTTTCCTAATTTTTTGATAAACGGATACCACAAAAGACCGATCATAATAGGTACCACACCTATCAAGAAACCAATCATTCCTAGAAATACAAATAAGTCGATATCAGGTTCAAGTGATGGAAAAGCTGCATCTATTCCCTTGGCGAATCTAGTACCGTCATCAATAGTGACACCAATTTCATATGGTTGACCTTCATTCCAGTCAAAAGGAATTCTCACTAATGCAGTTTCAAATCTTTCTAATGAAGTATCGGGTTCTATTGCTGCAGGTTGAATACGATCATTAACATCTGCTAATACAACATTCACATTAACTGGACCAGTATTTCTTACGGTTGCTTGAATTTCATTTCCAGTAAATTCAATTTTTTCAATTGATACTTCAGGAAGTACAATACCAAATTGTAAGAAGGATGATGCAGGACCTAAAAGAAATGCAACCA
Organism: Candidatus Nitrosopelagicus sp.; assembly: GCA_028242535.1. Classification (GTDB taxonomy): domain Archaea; phylum Thermoproteota; class Nitrososphaeria; order Nitrososphaerales; family Nitrosopumilaceae; genus Nitrosopelagicus. The sequence goes on from JAOJYB010000019.1 coordinate 6,987, forward strand.
TAATAATTAACAGCACAATTGGTGCAACAGCACTAATTGCAAGTACAGGTTTAGATGATGTCATCATACTCTACTTGTATATCAAAATCATCAGTATTTTCTTTTACAAGAAATGAACTGACCCAACCTTTTTCTGAAAATTCGGTATTATGTGCATGGAACATATACAATCCAGGATATTTGTAATTAAATTCCAGAATTTGTCTATCACCTTGAGACATTGTTAGCATATCATTATAACCAGAGGGTACAGTATCAGTACCTGCAGGATAATGATGGAATAAAGTTCCATGAAGATGAAAATTATTTACTGCATCAAACTCTAAAATATTCACAACGTATGCGCGTATGTTTTGATTGGCATTAATTTCAATTGGATGATGTTGGTAATAAAATGGAATTGTGTTTGCAGCATAGAAATTATTTTCACCATCAAAGTCGGTATCTAAACCGTTCAAAACAAATACAAATTCATCAGCAGGTTCACGTGGTTCTTTTGGATCTACAATATAGGCACCATAAAGACCATGAGCAATATGTTCCTCAACTGGATGAACATGACAATGATAAAGATGTAAACCTGCAGGTTCAGCATAGAATTCATAAGTAAATTGTCCACCAGTACCTATGCTTTCAAATACTCCATCCATCTCGGCTTTGTGAATTCCATGAAAATGTAAACTGTGTGGTTTAGAACCTTCATTTGTGAAATGAATTCTTACCAAGTCACCTTCTGTTGCACGAATAGTTGGACCAGGTACTGAGTCATTAAACGTCCAGACATTATAAAAAACACCAGGAGAGACCTCCATGATTTGGTCATCTCGCGCAGTAATGTAGAATTCACGAAGAACGGTTCCATCATCTAAAACAGTGATCTCACCATAATCAAAATCCTTCATAAATTTTTCAGGATCAAAATCTAAGTCATCACCGTCATATCCAATAGGGTCAATTACTTCGCCAGTTGTTTGAATGACTAAACCAGTATGCGTAAGAAATGTTCTAGGAGTTTCTTCAGCAACTATTACACCAGGCACTACAAAATACAAACTTGAGACAGCTACAATTGCTATCAAAATGTAAAACATTTTTGAAGATGGAATTCCACTTTGCATGATTTTATTAAAAATTAGTATATATATAAAATTTAGCCTAGGCTAACTTTTTTAGCCAAACCTAAGTTTTTTGGATATTTACATGACAATACAGATTTATCCATGAGAGTAAGAAATCATTCATGTCAAATTTAGCAAAATTTTTGATAGTTGTTGGTATTATGATTGCAATTGGTGCAATGTTACTAATTTTTGGTTCACAGACAATTACAGGAGATTTAGTAATCGAAGAAGGGAGAATTAACAGTTCAACTGAATTAAGAATTATAGCAGAATTAGATCCAGATATTAACACACAAGGAGTGTACGCAATTCAAACCATAGAAGGGAAAGAATATGATATTTCAGCTATTGTGTTAGATCCGTCAGATGTTAAGATTAGAAATATATCAGTGGATAGAAATTCGTTTGAAGATAACTTTGAGATTGACAGTTCGGGAACTTACACTTTAATCATCAGCACTCCAGATTCAGAAGATATAGGAGTAGTTGGAGGTATTGGTCATGTACCAGATTCCACAGGAGTAACAATTTCGATTGTAGGGTTTTTCATTATTGTGTCAGGAATGGCAGGAGTTATAGTAATTGGATTTATGATAATTAGACGAAGAAAGAAGAAATCTAGTTAAGATAACTATCCATTTTTGCCAAACCTTCATCAACATTTTCAAAATTGTGTGCAGTTTCCATTAATTCTGCAAGTTTTTTAGAATCTACAGAATATTCTGCTTCAAAATTAGAGCCAGTTTTTCCAACAAATTCATGTTGTATTAGAAAGGATAGTTTTTCATCCAAGTCATTAGGAGAAAGCTGGAATTTATTGGTTAGAAATTCACATTTTTTTGGTGAAGATTCCATTTCTGCTAAGATCTCAGATATGTTTTCATCAAAAACTACATCTAAAATTTTCTGTGCATGTTCATCAGACTCTGTCATACTTCAAAATCATCATTTAGAGTTATAATACTATTCTATTAGAATTATTGAATAATAGGCACAATTTAGAGCATGGTTTTTAATGGGGCTATAGAAAATCTTGCTACTTGAGCGAACAATACGAAAATCTGGTAAGAATATTAGGAAATGATATTCATGGTGAGCTAAATATGCTAATTGGACTTAGACAAATTAAAGGAATTGGGTATATGTTTGCAAATTCTATGCTTCAAGTTTTAAAAATTAATCCTCATCAAAAAGTTGGTAATCTTACTACTGAACAGATATCTTCAATTGAGAAAATCATACAAAATCCTAAAGATGCCAATTTTCCAATATGGTTTTTGAATAGAAGGCAGGATATTGAAACAGGAGATGATTTGCATCTTGTTACGTCAGATATTGCATTTAATATTAGAAATGATGTTGAAAGAGAAAAGACACTTTTCAGTTGGAGAGGTTACAGACACATGTATGGATTAAAAGTTAGAGGTCAACGTACAAGATGTACAGGACGTAAAGGTGGTGCAGTTGGAGTTGCAAAAGGTGGTAAAGTTCTACCTAAAGGAGGAGCAGGAGCACCAGCAGGTGTCGGAGCTGCAGTAGATGGAGCACCAGCAGTAGATGGTGCAGCACCAGCAGCAGATGCAAAAGCAGCACCAGCAGCAGATGCAAAAGCAGCACCAGCAGCAGAGAAAAAGGAGTAGATGAAAAATGGGAGATACTAAAAATTTCAGAAGAGTTTGGAAGAAACCAAAAAGACCATTTAATTTTGAATTAAAGATGGAGGAATTGAAGACGGTAGGTACTTTTGGATTAAAAACAAAAAGAGAACTTTGGAAATCAAGAACCGAATTATCCAGATTAAGACATCAAGCACGTTCTTTACTTGCAGTAAGACAAGAAGTTCGAGAAAAAGAAGAACCAATTCTAATGCATTCATTATCACGTATAGGACTTGTAGAGAAGACTGCAACATTAGATGATGTTCTCAATTTAGAAATTGAAAATCTATTGGCAAGAAGATTACAAACAATTGTTTTTAGGAAATTTTTCTTTAAAACACCATATCAAGCAAGGCAGGCAATATCACATGGTCATATTTTAATTGGAGATAGAATTATCAATAGACCATCATATGTGGTAAAAGTAGAAGAGGAGGATACTATCAAATTAACATCTGAATCAATTTTCAATAAAATTTTATCAGAACCAGAGGCAAAA
>JAOJYB010000002.1 GCA_028242535.1 Candidatus Nitrosopelagicus sp.
TTGTGATTATTCTTTCATTACACAACATGTGGCATTGTTAATATTACGCATGGCCCACCAAATTGAAAATGTTAATGCACCAATTGATACTAGCTTTAATTCTAATCCTTGTAGTGGAAAAATTGCTAATCCCCCAACTATTCCTAAAACTGCCGAAAGTGAAGTAGTACATGCTGGACATCCTGGTGTAAATGCTGTTAGAGCTCCTCCTAATATTGCACTTGTACCATTTTTTATATTCTTATTTCTCTGTGTTTTGATGTTGTATGCTACTAAGGCAATATTAATTCCTGCTAACACTGCTACAATTACTGTCAACGTAATTGATGCTGTCATATACATAGGCAATAATTCCATTTCTGTTGCCATGTGTGTTAGTGCCATTTCTAATGTGAGAAAATAATACAATGTTCCTAACGATATTCCTGAAATTATACCAATCATCCCAAATGGCTTTTGTTTCAAGACATCCTTGATTGTTAATTTTAACATCATTATGATTAGATACTCCTGAAAACTAATAAAATTTAGTATCCTCTCGCAAAAAGTGGTCTAATCACGCTTTGATTTGAGCATTTGATGCATTTTGAGCTTGTGTCGCTTGAATTTTCTGTAATTACTCTAACATCTGCACTTGTTTCTTCTTTAATTTCTTCTTCACATTTTGGGTTGTCACAAATTGGCGCTTTAATCAATCGTCCTTTTTCTAATTCAGTTTTGAAATCATCATAGTTGTTCACTTCTACTGTCTTATCATCTAGAATTTTTTTAGCATCTGCAAACATGTCTTCATGAATCTTATCCAATTCTGAGATCACTCTGTCTACAAGACCTACTATTTCTTGATCATCTTTTTGACGGTTATGTCTTCTAGCAAACGTGACCTTGTTTTTCTCTAAATCTTTTGGTCCAATCTCAATTCGTAATGGAATTCCTTTCATCTCCCAATCATTAAACTTGAAACCTGGAGTAAGTTGTTCTCTATTGTCTACTTGAACTCTAATTTTTGATTCTCTTAATTTTTCTTCAATTTCTTGTGATATCTTTTGAATCTTTTCTTTATCTTCATCTGAATAATAAATCGGAATTATGATTACTTGAATTGGCGCAACTCTTGGAGGTAAAACTAGTCCTTTATCATCACCGTGAACCATAATCATTCCACCAATCAATCTCCATGATACGCCCCATGATGTTTGCCATGCATAACTCTCAACATTTTCTTTGTCTGCATACTTGACATCAAATGGTTTTGAGAAATTTTGTCCAAGAAAATGTGATGTACCCATCTGTAATGCCTTTCCATCTGGCATTAACGATTCCATAGTTAGTGTATATACTGCTCCTACAAATTTCTCCTTCTCTGATTTTTTCCCTGTAATCACTGGTATTGCTAATTCTTCTTCAACTGTTTTCTTATATAATGATAAAATATCTGTGACTTCCTTTTCTGCTTCTTCCATATTCATATGTACTGTATGTCCTTCTTGCCATAGAAATTCGGATGTTCTCAAAAATGGTTTTGTTGCTTTTATTTCTGCTCTAAGTGCTGTATTCCAAAAATTAATTTTTAAAGGTAAATCTCTCCAACTTCTAATCCATTTTGAAAATAATGTATATGCTAAAGTTTCAGAGGTTGGTCTTAATGCTAATCTATCTCCTAGTTCACTATCTCCTGATTTTGTGACCCAAAAAACTTCTGGGTTAAATCCTGCAAAATGGTCTTTTTCTTTTGCTAACAATGACTCTGGGATTAAACTTGGCAAAAATCCATTTCTGTGACCTGTGGCTGCAAATTTTGTATCAAGTGATGACTTGAGCGATTCCCAAATTGAATATCCGTCTGGTCTAAGAACAATCAATCCTTTGACTGGGGCATAATCCGCCAACTCTGATTTAATGACTGTTTGTGTATACCATTCACTAAAATCTTCTGATTTTTTTACAGTAATCCCGATCTCTTTTCCCATTTGTAATGACAAGAATTTTGTAATTATTTAGTCTTGTTTCCACTGTGTATTTTGAAAACCTAGAATTATATAGAAAATCTAAAATTAGGAAAAACATGGCAAAACAAGATCTTCTTAACATGATTGAGAAAATAATTTCTTTAGATTCTCAAATGAGATTTGCTTCCATAATTGATCTAAAAGGTAACATTGTTGAAGGAATCATGAAAACTGGCAAAACTTCACTTGAATCACAACGCCAAGAAGAACATTTTTGCAAACAAGTATCTCAAAGACGTACAATGAGAAAAGAATTTGATCGTCCTCTTGGAAAGGTTAGATATGTTCATGTTGAACGTGAAAAAGTCACTCAATTTGTCATTTATACTGCAAGAAAAACCATATTTTTTACAATGGAGCCAGAGTTAACTGTACAACGAAAAATGAAGATTGTTAATCAAATTAAGAGAATCACTGCTAATCTTTGAGTGAATCGCCTTTACACAAAACATTGCCCATGACTCTACTTTGAAAGTTTGGACAAACAAAACACTGAACAAAATGAATCTCGTCTTTTAATACTGGACACTCGACAAACTCCTGCTTCATTTTCTTTAGCATCTTTGGACTGACTCCTTTCAACTTTAATTTTCCTTTCTCGTCCATCATTCCACCATCTTTTAGAATTGCTTTTACGTCATCTGGGAGTTTCTGTCTTCCTTCTCGTGTTTGCACTTTAACTTCGAATTTATGCTCTAATTCCTCTACCATGACATTATCTCTATGAAGGCTGATTTATTACTAGCTATCGCTGATCGGACTTCATTGTTTCAACTTTTATATGATGAATTTTTTGTGTGAAAATAGAAAACAATTGCTAGCAATTTTTGATGTAGAAGGGGTACTGTATGACGCAGAATATCTGCCAATACTAGCTGAAAAAGTGAACAAAGAAGATGAGATTTGGGAAATCACAAAGAAAGGAATTCAAGGTTCAATAAATTGGGAAGATGGATTGACAAAACGAGTCGAACTTTTGAAAGGTTTGGATTTTGAAACATGTAAAGAAATTGCTGATTCTTTACCTATAATGACTGGTGCAAGAAATGCTTGTAAAATTCTAAAAGATGCAGGATGGAAAATTATGGCAGTGTCTGGTGGATTTACAATTATGACTGATAGATTAAAAGAAGAATTAAACCTTGATCATATTTATACAAATGAATTGATATTCAAAGATGGAAAATTAGATGGTGTAAAAATCAATGTTGATTCAGATAAAGCAAAATCTGCTAGAATTAAGATTGAAGAATGGAACATTCCTAAAGATGATATTGTTGTTATTGTTGATGGCGCTAATGATATCAAATTATTTGATATTTGCAATCTAGGTATAGCCTATCGTGCACAAGATATTGTCAAAGACCTTGCAACAATTAGTCTAGAAGAAAAGGATCTTACAAAAATCATCCCTATCATTAATCAACATTACTCGATGAAACTCCCTTTACCTATCTCATCATAAGATAGAAAAAATTCAATTATGCCCCAATTTACTATCTATTGATGACCATACAAGTAATACCTATTCATGTAAAAAATGATGTTCAGCCTGCAGATAATCTAGTTGAACTTTTACTATCTTCTTCAAAAGCCACTTTTGAAGATGGAGATGTACTAGTAATATCACAAAAAGTTATATCAAAACATGAAGGACAAGTTGTAAATCTTCAATCCGTCATCCCATCTGAATTGTCTGTTGGCATTGCCTCTGCATATGATAAAGATCCAAAATTAGTAGAAGTCATCTTATCTGAATCAGAAAGAATAGTACGAATGGAAAATGGTGTGATAATTGTTCAAACTAAACATGGTTTCATTTGTGCTAATGCAGGAATAGATGAAAGTAATGTGGAAGATGGCTATGCAACATTACTTCCAAAAGATTCTGATAATTCTGCACAACAAATACGATTAAAAATCTTACAACAAACAGGAAAAAAAATCGCTGTTATTATCTCGGACACATTTGGGCGTCCTTTTAGAATGGGACAGACTGATCACGCCATAGGCATATCCGGCATTGATGCTATTTTACATTATGAAGGAACTCTTGATACATTTGGCAAAATTTTACGAGTCACTGCTACTGCCGTAGTTGATGAACTCTGTTCTGCAGCAGAACTTGTGATGGGCAAAACCAAAAAACGCCCTGCGGCAATTATTAAAAATTTTGAATTTAAAGAACGTACTGGAAATATTCAGAATATTATACGCTCAAAAGAAGAAGATCTATTCAGATAATTAATTAAAAGTAAAATTTTAGATAAAGTGTTAGAAATGCTACGTACAGAACTCCATTGTCACAACGTTTACTCAAACGGGCATGTAGGTGATTTAGAACCTCCTTTCGATTCTAACGTCACAATAAACGAACAATTAGAAAAATCATTTGAATCAAAACTTGACATATTATTTGTAACAAATCATAATACATTAGATGGATTCAAACAAATTACTGAATACAAAAACAATCATGAAAAATTCTCAAATCTTGAAATTTACCCTGCTGTAGAAATAACTACTGATAAAGAAGCACATGTTCTCGTCTATGGTCTTCATGATGAAATAAAACCAAATCAATCTATAGATGAAATTCTTGATGCCGCAAAATCACAAGATGCAGTGACCATTGCACCTCATCCTTTTAGTTTGGTTGATGCATTAAGAGATGATTCTTTGAAGTGTGATTTATTTGAAGTCTTTAACAGTTCAAGTGTTGATATCTATTCTAATAAAAAAGCAGAAATTTTTGCAAAGGAAAATAATTTGTCAACAACTGTTGGAAGTGACTCACATATTTCATCTACTATTGGACGATGTACTAACATGATTGATGCTCAAAATAATTTGGATGATGTCATATATGCGATGAAAAAAGGTAAAATCTCTATAGAAAAAACTGAATATATTACACGTAGTGAAGTTTTAGAACATATTCGATATAAAATTGAAAATTCAAAAGAATACATAGATCAATATGTAAAAGAATTCTATCCGAAATATTTCTGTCTGTTTAATACGATGTACAAATCATACATGTTTACCAAAAAATCACTTGTTTGGGATATTGTTTTCAGGATTGCATTATTTGGATTAAGAAGAATTTCATATAAGATAAATTTTGAAGGTTATGATCCATATGTGTTTAGAACAAGAGATATTCCTACAATTACAAAAATGATATTCTAAATGTTATAGGCAAAGCTAAAAAGAACTAGATTTTAATATGTAGTCCATAACTTTTTGTTAGATAGAAATGTCTGAACCCGAAAAAAAACTTGATGTTAGAGGATTATACTGTCCTTCTCCTGCAATGCAAACTGTAGTTGAGCTTTCAAAAATGCTAGTCGGTCAAACACTACTTGTTTTAGCTGATGATCCGGCTGCTGAAGATGATATTACTGATTTATGTCGTACACGTGGGCATGAACTAGTAGGGCTTAAGAAAAATGGCAGTGACTTGGAATTCACAATAAAAAAAATTAAGTGATCTTATTTTTGTTCAGTTAGATATTTGTCAACATCAATTGCTGACATACATCCAAATCCTGCAGCAGTTACAGCTTGTCTATATCGATGATCATGAACATCCCCTGCTGTAAATACTCCTTTTACACTTGTTTCTGTATTATTTTTTTGAATGATGTATCCATTTTCATCCATCTCAAGTTGGTTTTTGAATAATTCTGTATTTGGTTCATGACCTATAGCTACAAAAACTCCTCCCATTTCCAAGGTTTCATTTTCTCCAGTCTTTGTATCTTTTAGAATTATCTGTTGAACTTTTTGATCTCCTTTGATATCTTCAACTGCACTATTCCAATGAACCTCAATTTTTTCATTGTTTAATGCACGTTCTTGCATGATTTTACTAGCTCTGAATGTATCACGTCTGTGAATGATGTGAACCTTTGATGCAAACTTTGTAAGAAACGTTGCCTCTTCCATACATGAATCTCCTCCTCCAACTACTGCGATATCCTGATTTCTAAAAAATGCTCCATCACATGTTGCACAATATGAGACCCCTTTTCCACTGAATGTTCGTTCTCCTTCTATGCCAATTTTTCTTGGAGTTGCTCCTGTGCAAACTATTACTGCTTTTGCTTCATACTCTTCTGAACCTGTTAAAACTTTGAATGGTTTTGCACGAAAATCAACATTCACCACAACATCATCCATTATTGTGGTACTCATTCTTTCTGCTTGTTTTCTCATTGTTAGCATTAGATCTGGTCCCATTATTCCTTCATCAAATCCAGGATAATTTTCCACATCTGTTGTATTCATCAATTGACCCCCTGGCAGTAGTCCTGAAATTAATAATGTATCATGTCTAGCTCTTGAACAATAAATTCCTGCAGTATATCCTGCAGGTCCTGCACCAATAATTATGACATCGTATGATGTCTTTATCTTTTTTGGAAAATTTGGAGTCTTTGGTTCATCGCTAGATCCTCGATCCTCCATAATTACTGAGCCATCTGCACTTGACATGCTTGATCTAATCTATAATTGCAATTTAAGTCAATTGAGATTTGATAAGATCTCATTATGTTTTTGACATAGTTTACTTATTTCAAGTTGTGAGAATAAAAGATCCTTTTGCAAATGAGCATTATTTAACCTACATTCAATATTTTCACAGAATGATTCTCCTGTTATATTATAAAAAATGACTTGTAAGATATAACCTTCTATAACTTTTGTTAATCTTTCATCATTATACTCTAAAAATTTCTCTTTGTACTTTTCTTTAGCAGTTTTTTTATCTAATCCTTGTGCTTTTAATGCCATTACTTCAAAATAGTATTCTTTTGGTTTTGCAGGAGCTTCTATAATTCCTGTAGTAGAAATAATTGCAGGATTGGCACAAATTACTGCTCTTGCATGATATCTTTCATCCTTTTCATCAAATGTACATGTAAGTCTATTTGTTAGAATGATGTGTAATGTTTCATTATTGTCATTAAGATACCTGAGAATTTTTTGTAATTCAAATCCATCATACATGAAAACCTGACTTATCTCTTGAGCATTTTCAACTCTAGTCGTTGTGTTCATTAATGATGAATTCTGACATAATTTCTTTTCAAACTCAAACTCATTATCACTAGATTCATGCACTGAAAATGGATTTTTAATGTCTGTAACTCTACTCTTTGATAATTTATTGATATTTTCTATGCTTAAATCCTTGAAAATATTCCCTTTTATTTCAATCTTGAATGGAAAATTATCTTCTAAAAAATCTGTTAATTGCTTAATATCAATTTCAGGTAATGCCGGTTCTTTGTATAATATTATTTTTTTAAAGTTCAAATAGATTATTTTTGAATCTTATTATCAAATTCTTTAATCTTTTGATCAGTTATTTCGGCTGCCTTCTTTCCAGAGTATAACATTGAACCAAATGTTGGTCCCATTCTTGCTAATCCATAAGTCTCTGTGACTGACATTCCTGCAGCAACTAATCCTGGATAAACCTCTCCTGTTTTATGTACAACATGTTCTTCTCCATCTTCTACCCACATTGGGTCCATTCCTTTCCATTCGACAAGTTTTCTGTCCACTAGTCTTTTTACTGCAACTGAATCATGACCTGATGAATCAATAATCATTTTTGCTTCTAGTGCAATAGGATCTACACATGTAATATTTCTTGGTAGTGCTGAAACTGGCATCCAGTTCACAACAATTCCTGCAACTCTTCCATGTCTCATAACTAAATCATCAAATTTTGTGAGATTCAAGAATTTCACTCCTGCATCACATGCGGCTGCAATTAATTTAGAAACTGCATGTGGTCCTGGTGTAAGATACAATCCTTCTCCCACTTTTTTGTAAGGTATGCCTATCTCATCCCAAATTTTTTGTGCTGGTGCACGTACTGTTACTGGATTCATCATGTAACCTCCAAGCCAATATCCTCCACCTAGATAGTTATTTTGTTCAATAACTAATACCTTGTAACCCATTAATGATAATTCTCTAGATGCAGTTAGTCCTGCAGGTCCTGCACCAATAATTATGACATCACTTTCTGCTCTGTCTTGTAAAACATCGTAAAACTCTTTTGCAATGGCTCTGGTAATCTCTACTTCTTTTGCATCTGCAAAAATTTTATCTGGTCTTTGTTCGTTAACTGACTCTTGCATGTTTTTTTTTATTCCAAACTCATTAATAGCTTTGGGTATTTTCATTCAAAATTAGGTTATACTAACATAAACCGGCAAAAATGTATATTTTGTTTAATTGATATGTGTAACTTACCTATATCGAAAACTTATAACCATACTGCGATCAAAAAACTATAGATGGCACAACAGCTAAGACCATCAAAACCGGCTGATAAACAGCCCAAGATTGATTGGTCCAGAAGACAAGAAGCAGAAAATTTTGCTGAAACCGTGAAGCTATTCCGACAAGGCAAAATTGATCCTGACACGTTTCGTAGATTTCGGTTGCAACATGGTGCATATGGCACTCGTATGACTGATGATTATGCAATGGTACGAATCAAAGTTCCTGCAGGACAAGTATATCCATATCAACTAGAAAAAATTGCTCAGTTAAGTGAGATGTATTCTATTGGCAGTGCACATTTTTCAACCCGTGAAAACATTCAACTTCATTGGGTAATTCTTGAAGATGTTTCTGAGATAATGCAATCTCTCTCTGATGTTGGAATGACATCTCGTGAAGCATGTGGAAATACTGTAAGAAATGTAATGTGTAGTCCATTGTCAGGTGTTTGTAAAGATGAAATTTTTGATGCAACTCCTTATGCATTGGCAATCGCAAGATTTATGCTTAGAAATCCAATATGTCAGGGTCTTCCACGCAAATTCAAATTTAATTTTACTTGTTGTGAAAAACATGGAATGATAAGAATTGTTGATGTTGGTCTTTTGCCTCAAATACAAGAAATTGATGGAGAACAAAGAAAAGGATTCAAAATTTTCTTGGGTGGTGGACTAGGAAATAAATCATTTATTGGTCATCAATTAGAAGATTTTACACCTGTTGAAGATTTACTTTACACTTCAATGGCTGTAATTAGAATATTTGATAGATTGGGTGATCGAAAAAATATGGCACGAAACAGAATGCGTTATTTAGTAAATGATATGGGTTGGGAAAAATTCCAAAATCTTGTTTTAAAAGAAAGAGCTATTGTAAAATCTACACAATCTGTTATTGTTAAATTAAACATCGATGAAAGTATAAATGAAATTCAAAGACCAATTTCAGTTAGTAATGAATCTGCTTCTGTCCCTGATGGATTTGCAAGATGGCAAAAAACTAATGTTGAAAAACAATCACAAGGTGGTTTCAATTCTGTATTCATTGGTCTAGAATCTGGAGATATTACTGCTAATCAATTAAGAAGTGTTGCAGAAATTATTCGTGATTATTCCGCTGAAGGCTTTGCTAGGAATGGTTTTTCACAAAATATTGTGATTCGTTATGTTCATAATGATGATCTTACATCAATGTATTCGAAATTACTTGAAACAGGTCTTGCCAAAACTGGGTCGTTAACTATGGCCTCTGCAGTAGGATGTTCTGGTACAACTTCATGTAATTTGGCATTAACTAATTCTCACCGTTTAGCAAAAGAAGTACAAAGAAAATTCTTAGAATTAAAACTTGATGAGGATAATGACTTGAAAGACTCCACCATCAAAATTAGTGGATGTCCTAATTCTTGTGGACAACATGAAGTTGCGACAATTGGATTTTATGGTGGGGGTGGTAGATATGAAAATAATATGTTTCCAAATTATACTATGTCATTAGGTGGTAGATTTGATGAAGGTTCTATACTTGGCCATCATACAGCTCGTGTTCCTGTAAAACGTGTAATTCCTGTAATTCTCAAAATTATTGAATTATACAAAGAAAATAAGCAATCTGATGATACATTATCTAGATGGATTGATAGAATTATTCATGGAAATGAATCTTCTAAAATTAATTCTGTTGAAGATATCAAAAAAGAAATTAGCTCTTTCTTGATTCCTCCTAAGGTTGAAGATGAACCTGATTTTTATATGGATTATGGAAGTGATACTAGTTATCATACAGTAACTGGAAAAGGTGAATGTGCTGCATGAATAATTCTAATATGCCTATAATTGATTCAAAAATTCTTCGTGAAAAAATTAAAGATAATTTAATTCGAATTGTTGACGTAAGACGAGAACAAGACTATCAACTAGGTCATATTACAAATGCAGTAAATCTCCCATTAGCAAAACTTCTTGCAGATGATAGTGTAGAATCTATACAAAAGATTGCACAGGACTTTGGAATATCTGATGAAACCTCTGTAGTCATTTATGATGATACATTTGGTGCATTATCATCAAGAGTTGTTTGGGCATTACAATACATTGGACACAAAGATGCAAAATTACTTGATGTGACATTTTCTCAATGGAAGACTCTTGGATATGAAATCTCAACTGAAGTTCCTGAAATTGAATCTGCTACACACTCTATCAAAGAGAATAAAGAGATAATGGCTACTGCAGAATATCTTGAAAAAGTAAAAGAAAACAAAAATGTTATAATTATTGATAATCGTGAACGATTAAATTATTTGGAACAGCACATTCCAGGCGCAATAAATATCCCATACAGGACACTTGCAACAGATGGAAAAATTCTGAGAACTAAAGAAGGAATGAAAAACCTTCTCAAAAACAGAGGAATTTCAGAGGATGCTGAAATAATCACATATTGTGGAAGTGTAGGGACTCTATCTGGTCTTGCATATTATGCTCTAAAATCTGTAGGATTATCTAATGTCAAATTATATGTTCATTCTTTTAAGGAATGGAAAAGTCTTGAAAAGCCAATTGATAAACAAGAAAATGCTAATTATTGGGATCTTTCAGCTGAATGATGATTTTATATACAAAAACTAAAAATTAATTATAAAAATGAAAGATATTAACGACATAATGCCAAAAGTCCCAGATATGAAATGGGGGGCTTTGCTTAACAAAAAACCAACAAATAAAAAAATTGAGGAATTAAACAATTTACTCCCTCATAATGGACGTTGGCACACTGTCTATGAAGAAGATGACTTATCAGTCATTGATGGCATTCCAATCATAAAAAAAGAAAAAGAGTCTATGACCTAATTAATTCTGCGTAACACTAGCTCGTAATTTTTTTGTAACTTGCATTTCTATCATTTCAAATAATTCAAGCATCTTCTTTTTGTTATCAATTAGATAATCCTTACCTTTGTCATTTAATCTAATTTTGTATAATCTAATTTCTCTATGTTCGTCTAAAAATTCTTCAATCATTTGTTGTCCACATTTTACTGGATTTATAAATACATCAAAACTGTCTACTGTCTTTTCAGTATCTTCGTTTTCTATTGCAGTCCTTGTTGTTTGAATTGCTAATCCAATCTCTTTGAGATTTTTAACAGGTGTTGGAATTTTTCCAATCTCTTTTGGTCCAAGTAGACCACGTCTTTTTGCACCAATTCTTTTTGCAACATCTGGAACCAAATCATAAATAGGTATAATCTGATTAAATCCCTGTCTCTTTTCACTTTTAATAACAACTCCTTTCAAGATTAATTCATCTAATCCTTTGATCGTGTCTTCTTTTCCTAGGAATGTAGTCCATACAATTGCTCCAATCGTATGATATCCTTGTCGTAATGATTCAATTAATACCACCTCAATAATTCGTTTGAATCCCTCTTCTGATCTTACATTTACAAAGTCTTTGTCTTTTACCGCTTTTCTTGCATTTTTAACATCAATCTCAATTGAACGTTTTAGTGCTTCTAGCGAATCTGGTACTTGATTTAACATTGAAAGATAACATCCTTTGTTATACCATGCCATTCCATATGTTGGGTCTGAGTCTATTGCTTTTTCTACGCAATCTAATGCTTTTGCATAATTCTTTTTTTCATAATTTACTAGTGATTTGAGATTCCATGCTTCTGGATTCGTTATATCAATATCTAAGATCTTATCATAAACTCTCATTGCTTCTGAATAGTCGTCTAAATGGAATCTTGAATATCCTAGTTTGAGCATCACTTCCACATCATTTGGATCTGCTCTGAGTATCATCTCAAAATTTCTTACTGCCTCTTCTAATTTTTCATCTGCCATGAAATTGATACCTTTTTTGAAAAGTCTATCTCGTTGATAATTTACATTAGTTAATCCAGTCTCTTCTTTTTTACTAAGAGATGTGTCTTTTTTTTCATTCTTCATGAAGTAATTTCTTACATTTATCGGATAAATATCAATCTGCCATTAGCGGTGAAATTACGCCTAAAAGGCTCGAAAATCTAATTAAATACTAGATATTCAAAGAAACGATCATGTCTTCATCTGACCACATTTCTGTTAGAGGTCAATCACCTTACACACAAAAAAATGGTGTTTTTGAAGTTGAATTTGCTATCACTGAAGCAAAACCTTCTGGTGAACAAATTGCACAAAAATCCTTTCTTCCTTTATGGCGTGAAAAGTCTCATCTTAATATTAAAAACGGAAACTTTGAAGCTACTTTGGGTTCTTCATCAAATCCATTACCTGAAAAAATTTCTACATTCACTAGTGTCTGGATAATTCTAGTTGATCAATTTTCATCTGTGGGAACTTCGTTTGAATTTAAAGTTCCTGACACAATGAGACAAATCCATGACAAACCAAAATCTGATTCAAAACCATCTAAAGTAAAATCATCTTCACGATCTCTTCCCGGTGACAAAGGTCCTCCTGGTCCTCCTGGTCCTGAGGGTGACAAAGGTGACAAAGGTGACAAAGGCCAATCGGGTGAAAAAGGTCCCGGTGGTGATAAGGGTGTCACTGGTGACAAAGGTGACAAAGGTGACAAAGGTACACTCGGTCCAAAAGGTGACAAAGGTGACAAAGGAGAAAAAGGTCTTACTGGTGACAAAGGAGACAAAGGAGAACAAGGTGGACATGGAATTTTAGGAGACAAAGGTCCAACTGGTCAACAAGGTAATTCAGGTGACAAAGGATTAACTGGTTTACGTGGAGACAAAGGTGACAAAGGTTCAACTGGTCCTCCTGGTGTTCAAGGAGACAAAGGAGTTCCCGGTTCTGTTGGTGAAAGAGGTGACAAAGGAGTTACTGGTCCAATGGGAGAAAAAGGTCCATCTGGTCCACAAGGTCCACAAGGTGAAAAAGGAAAAATTGGAATCACAGGACCGATTGGAGAAAAAGGTCCACGTGGTCCACAAGGTCGTCCTGGAGACAAAGGATTAACTGGTGTTCCTGGTCCTCAAGGTGATCGTGGAACTATTGGTCCACAAGGTGAACAAGGTCCGCCTGGATTAACTGGAGACAAAGGTCCACGTGGTCCCCAAGGAATTCAAGGTCCACAAGGCGAACAAGGAAAACAAGGCTTGCAAGGTCCATCTGGCGACAAAGGCTCACAAGGCTCACAAGGTCCTGTCGGCGACAATGGTCCACGCGGTCCTCCTGGTCCACCTGGAGAAAAAGGCAACAAAGGTGGAATGTCTGAAGAGCAAAAACAGTTGTTTAAAGATATGCTTGACATTTTAGTTAGAAAGGGAATCATGTCTGCTGAAGAACAAATTGAGTTACAAAGTCATCTGTATTAGATAATTAGTATAAACTTTCAGCAACTGTTCTGTATGGGACAAGCCATCTTTCATGATTACATTCTGTGCATTTGTACAACCATTTTCGTTTTCTTGTGATCACTTTTGGAACAACTACAACCTCATGTTTTGTCTTTCCCATACAGTAATCACACCGTCTTTCTTCATACTGTTTTGGCTGATCTTTCATTCCTAGGAGATCTGCCAATTTTCTAAAATCATTTTTTAACTCATCAATGAGTTTTTGATTGTAAATTGTTGCCGCAGGGTGAAATGTAACAAAAAACTTCCTTCCATCTTTTTCTACAATCTTACCATGATTCTTTGTTATTTCTTTTCCATCCAATAAAGTTCCATATGCGGTATTCCCCATAACACAGATTATCTTTGGATTAATTATTTCAATTTCTTGATTGATAAAGTCATTACATGCCTCTTCTTCTTGTTTTGATGGAACTCTATTCTTTGGTGGTCTACATTTTACAATATTTGTAATATAGACATCTTCTCTATTTATCCCGGTATCTTCTAAAATCATATCAAGCCTTTTTCCTGCAGCGCCGACAAATGGCTCTCCATACATATCTTCATTTCTGCCTGGGGCTTCTCCTACAAAAATTACGTCTGCGTCAAATCTTCCTTTCCCAGGAACCGCTTTTGTTCGTGTTTCACATAATTTGCATTTTTCACATACTTTGACATTTTTTGCAATTGAATCTAGCTTGTGCATATCTATGATTCGAGGAACTACTGAATAATTAATCTAAACTCATTTGTGATATTGCAGGCATGGTGAAGAAATACTCATCTTCAAACTCAAAATCTGTTTCGCCTTTTTCTCTTAACGATTCAAAGTAATTATTACAATCTGAATGAAATTGTAAATTAGGATTATCTTGAATCATCACTACTAATTGATCGAAAACAATTCTTTTGTTTGGCTTTGTGAGAATAATTTGTTTAAGTTGTGTGGATGTTTTACGCATTAAAAGAATACATAATAGAACCTAGCCTAAATTGCAATTATGAGCGATTTACAAAAACCTGAATCCGAATTAATCATTAATGAACAAAAAACTCCTGATTTGGAATTCCTGAAATTCTTTGACCCTACCACAATGAGCATTCATCTCAAAGAAAATCAAAAACCTCTTGGCAAGAAAGGAATGCCTGGAAATTTTGAATTAGTTGAATTAGATACAAAAACACTTGACCGTGATTATCTTGAAATTATAACATCACAAATTTTGGCATCCATTGATGATGAAACACTTGGTAATACAGAAATCTCAAAACCTGGTGCTTTGGTAATACAGTATAGAGATTATCGAATTGCCATCACACGACCTCCATTTTCTGAACTTTTAGAAATTACAATAGTTCATCCAATTAAACAAATGTCATTAGAGGATTATCATCTATCTGAGAAACTAATGTCAAGATTGGAACAACAAGCAGAAGGAATTCTAATCTCTGGGGCTCCTGGTTCTGGAAAAAGTACACTTGCATCGGGAATTGCAAACTTCTTCAATAGAACTGGAAATATTGTAAAAACTTTTGAATCTCCACGTGACTTACAAGTTGATCCTGGAGTAACTCAGTATACTAGATTGGATGGAAGTTTTGAAAACTCGGCTGATATTTTATTGCTTGTTAGGCCTGATTACACAATATTTGATGAGGTTCGACGAAGAGAAGATTTTAGAATTTTTAGTGATCTTAGATTAACTGGTGTTGGTATGGTTGGGGTTGTTCATGCAAATACTCCGATTGATGCAATTCAAAGATTTATTGGAAAAATTGAACTTGGAATTATTCCAAATGTACTGGATACTGTCATTTATGTAAAGGATGGAGGAATCTCCAAAGTTTATGATTTGGAATTAAAGGTAAAGGTCCCATCTGGAATGGTTGAACAGGATTTGGCACGTCCTGTCATTGAAATATCTGATTTTGAAACTAACCGTTTGGAATATGAAATCTATACATTTGGTGAGGAAAATATCATAATTCCTGTAACTGAAAACGGTTCACAAAAATCTGGTATTGAACATTTAGCTGAAGAAAAAATTCTGGATAGATTATATAGATTTGATCCACACCCAAAAATTGAATTTCTTACTCCTGGAAGAATCAAGGTCTTTGTTTCAAGAGACTCAATTCCATCATTGATTGGTAAGGCTGGAAAAACCATCCAAGAATTAGAAAAATCTCTTGGTTTACACATTGATGTTGAAGAGCATGTAGCACAACAAGAACTTCCGTCTCAGGCTTTATCATATGATTTTTCTGAATCTGGAACCGCCTTGGTATTTGAGGTGGATAGACAGTACACTGGAAATACTGCAAGCTTTGTTGTAAACGATGAATTTCTTTTTTCATCTAGAATTGGTAAAAAAGGTAAAATTAGAATCTTGAAACGTTCTGCCGAGGGTAAACGTTTTTCTAGATTTGTTAACACCAATGATAATTTGGAAATATTTCTTAAAACTCATTAAAACTGTTAAGCACTTTAGGATTTGCTTTGAAGAATGTTACAAATTTCCTAATCTGTCTAATTGTTTTTGGGTTTAGATAATGTTCTATTCCTTCTGCATCTTGATTTGCAATATCTTTCCCAATTCCTAAAATTTCGAAAAATTCAAGTAAAATTCCATGCTTCTGCTTTATTATGTCTGCAATACGTTGGCCTTCTACTGTTAAATTAATCCCATAATACTTTTCGTATATTAAATATCCATCAGCATCTAATTTTTTTAGCATTTTTGTTACACTTGGGGCGCTAACGTTCATGTATCTTGAAATATCAAGTGTTGCTGCATATCCCTTCATATCTACTAATTCTGATATTACTTCTAGATAGTCTTCTACTCTTGATGAAATTGCTTTCTCTGATTCATGTGCTGCTTTGATTGAATCTAACCTACGTGAAATCTTGTTTTTCATTATGGCAATATGAAATTGCTTTTATATAAATTCAAAATTATTGTGACAAAATTTTGACTTGGACGTAGTAGATTTTGATCACTGAGTGTTAACTATATTTTTCAAAATAACAATAATGACTGATCCTCTTAGAGAAAAAATTGAAAAATTACGACTTATGAAGGAATCTGCTTCTCGACGTTCTGATTTGTACTCTGATATGGGAAAACTTGATGACAAAAAAACATCTCAATCCTTAGGTGCATTAAATCGTGCATCTGCACCAGGTAAAAAAATGCAAAAATTGGGGTTTCTTATGTTATGGATTCCTGAACCTACTGGAGTGACAGTTGCACTTGGGGCCCCAATGATATTGGCAGGCAGATATCTAGATAAAAAATACAATGGCTCTACGCTGAAAGATATTGGTCACAGTACAAACCACACACTATCCTCAATCAGTCAATTCAAAGCATCATTGTAATTGCTTTAGTTTTTATTTTATCTATTATAAGGAAAAACATGCCTACCCGTCTACAAGTTTTAATTCCAATTAGTATTGCGGCTATAATCGTTGGTGTCGCAGGTATTGTATCTCTTCCTTCCGAAATAACAATTGACACAAATTCAAATTTTCTAATGGGCACTGTACAATTAGATGATAAAATTCTTCAAGTATACATTGCAGATACGGATCCTCGTAGAATGCGTGGTTTGATGTTTGAAACTGAAAGTTTTCTTGCTGATGACAAAGGTATGCTGTTTGTGTTTGATGAACCTGGAAATCGTTCCATGTGGATGAAAAACATGCAATTCCATCTTGACATTATATGGTTCAATGAAAACGGGAATGTAGTCTCAATTGAAAAAAATGTCCCTCCATGCATAACTCCTGTTGAAGTAATGAGCTGTAAATCAGTTGGTGTGTCTGCTGATAATACAAAATATGTTCTTGAACTGATATCTGGGTATGTGGACCAACACTCCATAACTGAAGATTCTCACTTGAAAATTATTTCAATCTAGATGAATCTATTTTACCAAAAGACGTATCTTGTTTTAGGAATGTTCTTTATTTTGATTGGAATCTCTTTCTGACTCCTATCTGAAAAACCGAAAGATCTTAAAACGAGCTAAATAAATCGCATAGTATGACTGATTTTAAAAAAATTGCTGCAGATGGTTTTGAGATTAATGCAAAAGCTCTCGAAAACAATCCTGATGATGCCGCAGCACGTTCTTACATGTTGGGAATTATGATGGCAAAACATCTGGATGAAGAACATCTGAAACGTGCAAAAAGATATGTGATTGACTGATAAGTACTTAAAAAAATAATATGATTAATTCACAATTATTGTTGCGGTATTACTTCGCCTATAGGTGCAATAGTCTGCTTTTGTCCTAATAATGACAAAAGTGGCATTGCATCCCACTCATACATGTATGATGAAAGAAATGATTTGCATGCATCGTTATATTTCCCAAAAAACAATTCTGCTTGTGCCTTATCTCCTTCAATAACTGACATTGCAGTCTTGTTATCATCAAAAGAACCACTCCAAATCATATTTCCTTGACCATTCCAGTCGTCAATAATTGCAGCAATCTTACCTGCTGCTTGTGCTACGTCTTGTTCTTTAGCATCTTCTTTGAAAACGCTAACTAGAACATATGGTGATTTATCTGCCATGAAAAATTACCACTAATTGGATATTAAAATTCAGTGTACTTTTCATAATCATATTCTAATTAATTAGAAAGTGCCGTTAGCAACACTTCCAGTAGTTGACGACATGTATTCTGGTTTTAAATCAAAGCATGCGAATGCTGTGTCACTAACGGCATAAAGTAATTTTTTTTATACAATAATTAAAACTAGTTTTGAACTTACAATTTTATTCTATGTTCTTAGAATAAGAAATGAGAAGTTGTTATTAGTTTAATTAGCTTTGACTAAGCACATCGAACATGTCTAATGGAAAAATTGCAGGAATTGCTATTGGCACACTTGCCATTGGTATTGCAATCGGATTTTTCATACCAACTGATTCTGGAATTGAACAAACTGCACCAGTACCTATGATGCAGACTGAATCAGTAGATTATGGTATTGACAAAATAACAATTGGATTCATTCCTTCTGAGAAAGCAGATGAACTAACGCCAAAAGCTGAATCACTTGCACGCTTCTTAGAATCTGAATTTGATGGTAAAGTCGAAGTTGATATTGTTGTTCCATCTAATTATGAAACGATAATTGAGGGATTGAGATTTGGACATATCCATGCAGCATTTATGGATACAGGACCTGGCTGGATTGCACACGACAGAGCAAACGCTGAAGTTGTAATGGCTGAAGTAAAGAAAGGCAAAGTCGGATACTATGCAACAGTCTGGCAGAGAGCTGATTCTAATTATTCATCTATTGATGAAGCAATTGGAAATAAAGTTGCATTCACTAGCATTACTGGCTCATCTGGATTCATCCGGCCAATCGGAACTCTTGTAGATCGTGGATTAATCACTGTTGAAGGTGACGATATAATTGCATTGAAACAAGCATTGGATAACTCATTTGAGTATCATGTATTTGGTGGTGGATACAAAGCTGCACTAGAGTTACTTTTGAATGGTTCTGTAGAAATGGCATTTGGCTCTGATATAGCACCGGGAAAATATCTAACTCCAGACCAACAAGCACAACTCAAAAAAGTTGACACACTTGGATTAGTTCCATCTCACGTGTTTGTAGTTTCTGATGATCTATCATCTGAGACAAAACAACATTTGGTGGATTCTTTGGTTAAACTCAATCACCAAGATAACAACCAAATCCTCAAAGATGTCTATGGCGCTGATGCATTGTTACCAACAACTGCTGAAATGCATATAGGAAACTTTGGACAATATCTTGATTTGTTGCCTGGAATTGAACAAGCAACATTTGATAAGAAAAACTACGACGCACCAAAATAATCATTTTCCTTTTTTTATTACTAATCAATTTTCTCACGCACAAATTCTTATTCTATATTCTTAGAATGAATAATGGTTTCATCTAGATTTATTGCTTAGATCTCATTGACAAATTTTGAATAGTAGTTGGATATGAAAAAAAATACCTCAATTGCAACATTATCTATAATTCAGATGCGTGATGTATCTGCATCTTATGATTCACAAAATTTTGTACTGAAAAACGTATCAATGAATGTAAAACGAGGAACTAATTATGCAATAGTTGGAGCGTCTGGTTCTGGAAAAACCACTCTGCTAAAACTGATGAATGGAATGATGATTCCAAGTAGCGGTGTTGTTTTGTATAATTATCAAAAACCAGATCTAAAAAATAAAGAATACAAAAAATCTATTGCTAAAATTGGTTATATTTCGCAAACCTTGGGTCTAGTAAAAAATTCTAGTGTTTTAGATAATGTCTTAATCGGTGCATTGCCTAGATTAAATGCGGTAAAATCATTCCTCAAAATGTTTCCTAAAGATGAAATTGATACTGCTCATGAAGTTCTAAATTTGGTAGGATTAGATACAAAATCAAATCGAAAAGTTCACATGTTGAGTGGTGGCGAAAAACGTCGTGTTGCGATTGCACGTGCATTGATGCAAAAACCTGATATTTTACTAGCTGATGAAATTGTATCTGAATTAGACTCTGTCACAGCTAGAGAAGTAATGGATGTCATAAAAGATGCACAAAGAAAATTCAAACTAACTGCAATCATGATACATCATGACATGAATCTTGCTCTTGAATATGCAAATAGGGTGGCGGTCATAAAAGATGGGGATAAAGTGCTTGAAATTGGTGTTGACGGTGAACAAATAATTGATTTTCAAACAGGTGATTTGACACAAGAAGAAATTATGGAGATGTACAATGAACCCAAAAAATAATCTTCTAATCGGTGCAATAATTGCAGTCGTAGTTGTAATGTCTTATGATGTTGGAGTTGATCCTATTGCATTTGTCGACGGTTTACCAAATCTTGGAATTGTTCTAAAAGAGATGACTGAATTTGAATCTGAACATTGGGGAATTGCATTCTGGGCAATGCTTGAAACAATTGAAATGGCATTTATTGGAACACTTGCTGGCGTTATGATTTCATTACCTCTTAGTATTTTTGCTGCTAGAAATATTTCTAGCAAATATGTCTACGTACCATTACGTGCGTTATTAGCTGCAACAAGAACATTTCCTTCTATCTTGTGGGCAATTCTTTTTGTAATTATGGTGGGCCTGGGACCTTTTGCAGGAATTCTTGCTATTACCCTCTATACAATTGGATTCATTAGTAAATTACAATACGAATCAATCGAAGCTATTGACTATGATCCTGTGGAAGCAACCACTGCTATAGGTTTATCAAAAATTCAATTAATTCGTTATGTCATAATCCCTGAATCTGCACCTCATCTCTTAAGTCAAATTTTGTACATGTTTGATTATAATGTAAGACAGACAAGTATACTTGGAATTGTAGGTGCCGGTGGAATTGGTTTTTACATAATTAATTATATCAAGTTCTTTGAATATGGAAAAGCAGCAGTTTTCATGCTGGTAGTTTTAATTGCAGTTCTTGCAATTGATTGGATTAGTGTAAAGATTCGTGACCGTTACATCATGAAAGCACAACACGGGCAACAAGTTAAAGTTAAAACAAATTAACATGATAACAACGTGGAATTGCCGTCATCATGCAATGTGAATCGCATCTGCAAAAACGACAATACTAATACGCTTCAAGAATTAATATAATACGCCATATTTTTTAATCATAAAATCAATACAGAGCATGGATTCATGTGGATTGGATGCAATTTTACTTCCCTCAATGTTTGCAATAAAAAATAAAATCATTGGAACGCCATGTTATGAGGATCCATCTTGTATTGGATATACGATCGTTGCTTCCCTCGGTTTGTCATACGTAATATATCGAGTTCTAACACGAAAAATGAGCAAAAAGGGTAGACGTGAGGCATTATTGAAATTCTTTTTCAGAGACACCAAAAATTAAATACACATGAGTTAGACGAGAGTTATGCCTGAATTTGTAGAAGAAGAGACTGGAAGACGTCTATATCATGAAAATGAAACTACTCTAGAAATTGAAAAGGCAATTGCTAAGAAATTTGTCCCAAAAAAAGGTGATGTAACATCTAGTTACATGCATCGTGATATGGATGAAGAAGAACCATTTGATGTTGATCGTGCAGCTGATGCAGAAGGAGTACCAATATTACAAGAAAAATCAAATTTATCTCTTTATGATGTAGAGTACAAGCTAGATGGATTAAAGGTGGTCCCGGTGGATAAAAATACGGGTAAAGTTTTGGATGAAAAACAAGTAGTAACACTACGAAAACAGTTATTGAAAAACTGGAGATTTGAGGACGACGAAGACGATGAGTAGTGTTTGTGAAGATCTAGAAGTAATTCAACAGCAAATGCTAGCAAATGTCATTGCACGAATGAGAAAAGAATCAAAAACTAAAAAAGAAAAATTAATTGCAGTTCAATAATGCCTTACTTTTTATTAGAGAAATTATCTAGTCAATTTAGTGGGGGGTAACTTTGCTTAAAATCCAAAGGATGTTAACTCCTATCCTTAACGGCAGGTACCATTCTGTCCTCACTATTAATTATATACCATAAGTTCATTGATTCTTTATGACTGATTCTGTTTATGATCTTCGATGTATTGAAATTCAACATCATGATGGTGTAAGGTTTGCTGCAATCATTAATCATGATGGTCAAAAAATTGCAGGTGGCTTCACTGAAGGTGTTAGTCCGTATGAAGGTGATGAAGAAAAACTTCATAATTTTTACAAATTTGCATTAAACATTTCATTAAGAACTGATGGGCTAAACAATTCACTTGGTGCATTAAATTACATTGCATCCAGACGTGATAAAGTAATCTTAATCAGTTTTCCATTTCCTGTTACCACAAATATACTTCTAATATCTGCTGAACCAGGTCTTGATATTGAGAAACTAGCAGAAAATGTTGTTAAAATATTTTCAGGTGATTCATCTGGATTTACAAAAACACTTGCTGACGACTAGTCTTTTTTTCCTACTACATGAATGAGTTCTTTTAATTGTCTTCTTAATTTTGCAGGTCTTTTCTTAATTGGATAACCAATACATAGTATTGATGTGGGTCTAAGATCGGTTCCTATAATTTCTTTTACTTTCTCCTCATCAAACATACCAATCCAAATACTGCTTAGTCCTAATGCAGATGCTGCCAATTGAGAATATGCTGCGGCAAGTGTGGCATCCTGAATTGAGAACTTCATTATAACTTTAGGAGAAAAGTCAAGTTTTACCCTAGATGGGTTCATACAAAAAACCAAGACTAGTGGTGTATTCACATATGGTTGATTATTTGATGCCTTGACAAGTTTTTCTTTTGTTTCTTTATCACTTACGTAAAAAATCTCGAATCCTTGAAAATTTCCTGCTGTAGGGGCAGTATCTGCAGCAGCTAAAATTTTATCAATCTTCCATTTTTCTACTGGATTTTTGGAAAACTTTCTAGTTGAACGTCTATTTGCCATAACTTTGAAAATATCTGTACTTGCCTTTTTTTCTGGCTTTGCTTTTAGAATGGTTTCTAACAATCCTAATCTATCAGATAATTCCTCTCCTGCATCATCCTCTTTTGGTTCATATCCTTTAGGCCATGAACGTTTAGTGTCTATTTTTTTATCCATAGCCTTTCTTTAATTCTTAAGATAAAAAATTTCCCTATCTCTTAAAATTTGACGCAAATCGTTCTGTAGCCTTTTTCATCTCTTTAACATCTGATATAGAATGTGCATCTGAAAATGCACCTAATTTGCCTGGCAAAAAGAAGATACCGTTTCGTGCAATCATCTCAAAATGATAATTAAATAGTCTTGCTGAGTCACATTTTGCTGCATCTACTGCATTGTTAATCTCTGTCATTCCATTTCTAGGAAAATGTGTCATGAATAATGATCCTTTTCCTGTAACTATCGCATCATGAGAAAAAATTTTTCTAAGCATCTTTGTTGTATCTCTTCCTAGTCTATCCAGTTTTTTATAAAGTATATTTTTCTTATTTTTCAAAACATCAAGTGTTGTATCTCCTGCTATCATTGTTAATGGATTTGCAGAAAATGTGCCTCCGCCGATGTAGGTTCTATTTTTCTTTGAATTTACAGAGGTATTGGCATGTTCCATAATTTCATCTTTCCCACAAATCACTCCAATTGGAAATCCTCCACCTACAATTTTTCCAAGTGTTACTATATCTGGATCAAGTTTCATAGTTGGATAAATACAACCATATCTGAATCGAAATCCTGTAACAATCTCATCTAACATAAATAATGCATTATTTGTTTTTACAATTTCTTGTATTCCTTTAAGATATTCTTGTGTGGCTGGTATTGCCCCTCCTCCTCCCAACACAGGTTCAATTAAAACTCCTGCTAAATCCTTCTTTACTGAATTTATAATTTTTAATGATTCTTGTAAATTATTCAAAGGTAATGATACAATATGTTCCTCATCTGTTAGTCCTTGACTTTCTGAAACATCAAATGGCCAGTTCACTGTTTTTAGTAAATCTGTTGTATATCCGTGCCATCCTCCATCAATTTTTGCAATAATTTTTTTACCAGTTACTGCACGTGCTAATCTGACTGAATACATTGTGGCTTCTGTACCAGTTGATGCATAACGTATCTTTTCTGCTACTGGAACTGCTTTTGAAATTTTCTCTGAAAATGAAATTGCATTTTCATTTGATGTTCCGTGCATCCAACCTTTCTTTAATTGTCCTACTGCTTTCTTCTGAATTTGTTTTTGTGCATGTCCTAAAATTAAACTCCAGTGCCCCATCCAGTAATCGACATATTTGTTAGAATCCACATCTTCGAGAAATTTACCTTCTGCAGATTTTGTGATAAATGGATATGGCTCAAAAAATCTAATATTATGATGTACTCCATTAATGTGAACCTTTTTTGCTTTTGTAAATAATCTGGCAGACTTCCTTGTTTTTTTCCTATAAGCCTCTTGTACACTAGTCATATCCTATCTGTTTTCTCTCCTTTCATTATATTACTGATCGCCAAGAATGTCTTTTTACGCCTACATTTTGAATGGTTTATAATGTCTCCTACAACTCAAATTTTCGCATACGTAACGCTTTGGCGGCGCCTTTGATGAAGTATGGCAAGATGCCATTTTGTGATTTAGAGGCCTCCAGTTACGCATACAAAATGAGGATCTGATCATAAAGATCAAATCTGAGATGTGAAGATTATGTGCATTCCGTTAATTCCAATAATAGAAATTAGTTGTGCAAAAAATGTACTTTAAAAATAAAATAATATAGAATCCGTTTGATCCTGACGGACCTGACTGCTATCAGATTGATACTAAGCCATGTTAGTCATTGTAGTAATACAAGGCAGACGGCTCAGTAACACGTAGTCAACCTAACTTATGGACGGGGATAACCTCGGGAAACTGAGAATAATACCCGATAGGTCATGATGCCTGGAATGGTTTATGACTCAAATAATTTATTGCCGTAGGATGGGACTGCGAGCTATCAGCTTGTTGGTGAGGTAATGGCCCACCAAGGCTATTACAGCTACGGGCTCTGAGAGGAGTAGCCCGGAGATGGGTACTGAGACAAGGACCCAGGCCCTATGGGGCGCAGCAGGCGAGAAAACTTTGCAATGCGCGAAAGCTCGACAAGGTTAATCTGAGTGGTTCCTGCTAAAGGAACCTTTTGTTAGTCGTAGAACCACTGATGAATAAGGGGTGGGCAAGTTCTGGTGTCAGCCGCCGCGGTAAAACCAGCACCTCAAGTGGTCAGGATGATTATTGGGCCTAAAGCATCCGTAGCCTGTTCTGTAAGTTTTCGGTTAAATCTATGCGCTCAACGTATAGGCTGCCGAAAATACTGCAGAACTAGGGAGTGGGAGAGGTAGACGGTACTCGGTAGGAAGGGGTAAAATCCTTTGATCTATTGATGACCACCTGTGGCGAAGGCGGTCTACCAGAACACGTTCGACGGTGAGGGATGAAAGCTGGGGGAGCAAACCGGATTAGATACCCGGGTAGTCCCAGCTGTAAACGATGCAAACTCGATGATGCGTTGGCTTATTGCTAGCGCAGTGTCGCAGGGAAGCCGTTAAGTTTGCCGCCTGGGAAGTACGTACGCAAGTATGAAACTTAAAGGAATTGGCGGGGGAGCACCACAAGGGGTGAAGCCTGCGGTTCAATTGGAGTCAACGCCTGAAACCTTACCCGGAGAGACAGCAGAATGAAGGTCAAGCTGAAGACTTTACCAGACAAGCTGAGAGGTGGTGCATGGCCGTCGCCAGCTCGTGCCGTGAGATGTCCTGTTAAGTCAGGTAACGAGCGAGATCCCTGCCTCTAGTTGCCACTATTACACCCTGGTGTAGTAGGGCGAATTAGGGGGACCGCCGCAGTTAATGCGGAGGAAGGAAGGGGCCACGGCAGGTCAGTATGCCCCGAAACTCTGGGGCCACACGCGGGCTGCAATGGTAGCGACAATGAGTCCCGAAATCGAAAGATGGAGGTAATCCCTAAACGCTACCACAGTTGTGATTGAGGGCTGCAACTCGCCCTCATGAACATGGAATCCCTAGTAACCGCGTGTCATTATCGCGCAGTGAATACGTCCCTGCTCCTTGCACACACCGCCCGTCGTTTCATTGAAGTTTGCCTTTAGCGAGGTGATGTCTAATTGGCATTATCGAACTTGGGGTAAGTGACAAGGGAAAAGTCGTAACAAGGTGACCGTAGGGGAACCTGCGGTCGGATCACCTCCTTAGAAAGAATTACGGAAAGCACATAATCTTTGCATCGCCATCGATGCATTACATCATGAAAATGATGTGAGAAGGATGTAGCCGACTACCGCACTAGTTCGGCAATGATCGTCATGCATGTGTCTTGTGTAAATTGTGGCCGTAATTGCCGGTGTAAAGACGGTAATAGAGGGATTGCTAGGTTTGAGTAGAGATGAAGGACGTGGCAAGCTGCG
The DNA here is from genome assembly GCA_028242535.1 of Candidatus Nitrosopelagicus sp. Classification (GTDB taxonomy): domain Archaea; phylum Thermoproteota; class Nitrososphaeria; order Nitrososphaerales; family Nitrosopumilaceae; genus Nitrosopelagicus. The sequence goes on from JAOJYB010000002.1 coordinate 26,676, forward strand.
ATAAGCCCGGGGTAAGCGCACGCGACTTATGATCCCGGGATGTCCGAATGAGAATCTTATGTTTACATACTCCGTTACGTAGGTGGCGGAGGTCGAACCGTCGGAATTGAAGCATCTTAGTACGACGTGGAAGAGAAATCAATAGAGATTACCCAAGTAGTGGCGAACGAAAAGGTAACAGCCCAAACTGAATCTGTTATGGTAACTTAACAGAGATGTGGTGTATACGGACTCATATAATGATCCTAGAACATAGTTGAAATAATCTGGAACGTTTTGGCATAGAGGGTGATACCCCCGTAGACGAAATGGTATAGGATTAGTTGAGTACCAGAGTAGATGTCATTGGTAGTTGGCATCGAATATTAGGAGAAAGTAGCTTCTAAGGCTAAATATAACTCAAAACCGATAGTGTACTAGTACCGTGAGGGAAAGCTGAAAAGTACCCCGGAAGGGGGGTGAAAAGTGCATGAAATCTATTACTTACAGACGTGCGTAGCATGAAAGGTGATTTTTCATGATTGGAGGTTCTAGCAATAGAGCTAAAGATCTTGAGCTCAAATCATCAGTGTTACGCGTTCCGTCTCGAAACACGGGCCAAGGAGCTAACTGTCATGGCAAGACTAAACCTAAAAAGGTGGAGTCGAAGGGAAACCGAGTTCTCGCAGCATTAGCGAGGAGAAGCGTGTGAAAGTGCGTTGAGTCATGGCGGCTAGGCTAGAAGCCAGTCGATCTAATCCTGAGCAAGCTGAAGGCGGGCGAAAGCCCGCTGGAGGGCTGAAGCAGTTCTGACGTGCAAATCGTTTGTGTGACTTGGGATTAGGGGTCAAAAACCAATCTAGACTGGCGATTGCTAGTTCCAACCGAAGCGTCTCGTAGGGCGTCCTTAGTGGAGATAGCGTTTCCTGTAGAGCACTGATAAGGGAGTATGGGGAAGAAATTCCTCGCTCCCCATTCAAACTCCGAAGGGATATGCATTGTAGAAGCTAGGAGACGGGTTCGTGTGACGTAAGGTTCACGACCGAGAGGGGTTTAACCCAGACCGAAGTTAAGGTCCCTAAATTTTTTCTAAGTGTCAAGCTAAAGTGTGTGTTCGCGCCAAGACAGCAGGGAGGTAAGCTCAGAAGCAGCTATCCTTTAAAAAGTGTGTAACAACTTACCTGCCGAGCGTGGGCGCCACAAAAACGGACGGGGCTAAAGAAAAGTACCGATACTTTGGATACATGCCAATGGGCATGTCATGGTAGGTTGAGCGTAGTGATTGGGTCGAAGCAGGGCGGTGACGTCCTGTGGACCATTTTCTATTGCAGATCTTGGCGGCAGTAACAGCATAGTAGAGTGAGAACCTCTACCACCGCAAGCGCAAGGGTTTCCAGGCAATGCGTTATCAGCCTGGAGTTAGTCGATCCTAAGGATTACCTCAACAGAGTAATTCGAAAGGGAAACTGGTTAATATTCCAGTACCTTGCAAGTTGCGTTATTATCTATATGAACCACTTCCGGATAGGGGGAGCATAACCATCGTTGTGTCTAAGCGTTCGAGGGATAGGGAGTGTCGTAATGACGAGAACCATCCCGAGGCGTTAATGGCTCTGCGTTAGCAGAGTTCTCTTGATTCCAGGGGACCTTGAAAATTTGTGTAGAAAGTGACTTGCAAGTTCGTACCGAGAACCGACACAGGTGCGCTGGCTTAGAAAGCTAAGGTGCTACGGGTATACCGTATGGTGAGGGAATTCGGCAAATTAGTCCTGTAGCTTAGGTATAAGGGATGCCTGCACACTTCATGAGGAATGGGGTGAGCAGGTTGCAATGACAAGGGGGTTTCGACTGTTTAATAAAAACACAGGCGACTGCTAGTCCGAAAGGATTTGTATAGTCGCTGAATCCTGGCCGGTGCGGGTACCTAAAACTTGGGTTCAACCGAGCTAAGGGCCCGTTAACGCCGGGAGTAACTCTGACTCTCTTAAGGTAGCCAAATGCCTTGTCGGGTAAGTTCCGACGCGCATGAATGGAACAACGAGAGCCCCACTGTCCCCACCTACAACCCGGTGAAGCCACATAAGGTGGACGAACAGTCCATCAACTTCCATCGGGGAGAGAAGACCCCGTGGAGTTTTACTGCAGCTTGTGCTTGTAGTATAGTAAAGATTACATAGTGTATTTGGGAGCTATGCCTTATTTTCTTTGGGAAATGAGTGAAGCAACGATGTAACACCAAATTATTTTTGCAGTACTACTTACCCGGTGCAGACCGGGGACACGTGCAGGTAGGCAGTTCGGCTGGGGCGGCACCCCTCTGAAAAGATATCAGAGGGGCCCAAAGTTTAGTTCAAACGGGTCAGAAATCCGTTGAAGAGGGCAAAGCCAAAAACTAGACTGACAGGATTTCCAAACGCACGGAATTCTGAGACGAAAGTCTGGCTTAGCGATCCTTCCTGCGCCCACTATTGGGGCCGGAAGGTGACAGAAAAATTACCCCAGGGATAACAGGCTCGTCGCGGGCGAGAGCTCCTATCGACCCCGCGGTTTGGTACCTCGATGTCGGCTTTTCCTATCCTGGTCCTGCAGCAGGGGCCAAGGGTGAGGCTGCTCGCCTATTAAAAGGGAACATGAGCTGGGTTTAGACCGTCGTGAGACAGGTCGGTCTCTGCCTGATGGAAGCGTCGCTGTCTGAGGGGAAGTTGCTCTTAGTACGAGAGGAACAGAGCATCGTCGCCGCTGGTGTATCGGTTGTCTGATAAGGCAGGCCGAGCAGCTAAGCGATTTAGGTTAAGTGCTGAAAGCATCTAAGCACGAAGCCTATCCCGAGACATGACAGCGTTACGTTAGTTGAAGGTTCGCAGCAGAAGACTGCGTTGATAGAATGGAGGTGTAGATCACAAGCTTCGGCGAGTGGTGAGCCTGCCATTACTAATAGACCAAAACATCGGTACGGCCACAAACATAGAAAGACACATGCATGACGTTTCATTTTTGATTCTCCTAGTGTAAACTAGGCATTTCAAAAACTATCATTATGAAAAATAAAAAAAGAAAATTGGTAGTTACTTGATAATAGATATTAAGAAAATTAATTTAAAATTACTAGTCTTACTCTACACTTTTCACATTTACTGCATTTGGGCCTTTTTCTGATTCACCAATCTCGAATTCGACTTTATCCCCATCTCTGATCTGACCTTCAATGTTTGTCTTGTGAACAAACAAATCTTTGTCTTCACCTTCACGTTCGATAAACCCGAAACCTTTGGTTTGGTTAAACCATTTTACGGTACCGTTTTCCATCTTATTTGTTCGTAATTCTTAGTCTATTTATATCTGATTTTTATGATTAGGTAAGACTAATAATATTTACATAAAATTAGGTAAAACTAACTAATTATTACAAAAAAACTTAGGAAAACCTAAAAAAAATACACTTTATTAATGTAGGGGGTAAAATAAAATATGAAAATAGAAAATAGATTAAAACAAACTGCTTGGACTAGATTTTGGTCTTGGTATGAAAGACATATGACTGAGTCGCTTGCCCTAACTGCACTCATAATCTATATGCAAATTCCACATATGGTTTGGAACGCGGATCTATACCTGGAAGCTGGAATGATTAGTCATGTACATCCTGTACTTGATTTCTTTTTGTATGGTGTAGATTTGATAGAAATTTTTCCAATGATCAATATTGGATTTCTAATCTATTCTAGAATTAGAAAAGCACAAAATTCAAAGAATGGATGATCTTATGCATCTGGATTATTTTTCATAAATTCTTTCAAAGCGATCTTCAAAGCTAATGTTTCAATTTTTTGGGATTTTTGTCCCGCAAGAAAAAAATCTGTAGAATCTGAATTTACTAGTATTGAACTTGCTCCATCTTCCATCTCTATTTTTGCAGTTGAGCTATGTTCTAAGACCTCTATAATTTCCTTCAAATCCTCGTGTCTTAGATACAATGTCTTTTCATCATCATCTGTAAATAACCATGTAATTCTGCATCCTTTTTCTCCTGGCAAATACGGTGTATCGATCTTGAAATCATCTGACATGAAAATGTATTATTTCATGAGTTGAAAAGTCTATTCAATACATTCTACATAGTCTGTTTATTCTAATCTTTGACTTTAAAATATACATGAACAAAATAGTATAAGATTGGATATACTACAATTAGCTGAAGAGTATTATTATTACACATTTGTAGTAGTATTTGCCATTGGTCTTTTACAGGGCTCAATATTAGCTCGTGGAATAAGAAAAAAATTCCCTAAATTAAAAAAATATGCAAAAGGTGTATCAATAATCGTTCTAATTTTATTCTCAATTAACGCGGCTGGAAATATCTCAAAATTTGTAGAGCCCGCAAAAGTTGAATTTACTGAATTTATGATTCCTGAAACTCCGGAAGATGCATTTCTATTACTCATTGACATGCTGGGATTAAATGCTGGAATTATAGCTGTAACTGGAATTTTCATATCTATTACTTTGATACTTTTATTTAGATTTGCAGATCTGAATCCAATATCCCGTTATTTTGTTTTTACAATCAGTGTAATCGTCTTTATAATTGCCATGTTAGGAAGATTTACTGATTATGTTCCCAACACTTTTCAAATTATTTTGTATGTCATGTATCAACTTGGTATGACTCTTGGAATATTTGCTATAATGCGTAGACGAGAAAAAGATTCTCTGGATAATTTTAACTAGTTTTATTTTTATAAAAATATTCTCAGACCTGCACATCTGTTACGAATTGTCACTTCTGTAACTCCTGACGCTTCAGAAATCTCTCGTTGTGTCTTTGTTCCACCTTCTGAAATACATGCAAGGTATAATGCAGCAGCTGCCAATCCTGTAGGATCTTTCCCTGCAACAACTCCAATTTTTTTTGCCTTTCTTAAAATTTCTACTGCTTTACGTTTTGTCTTTTCTTCTAACCCTGCAATACTTGCGATTCTTGGAATACCATTAACTGGGTCTGCAACTGGAATTTTGAGGTCTAATTCTCTAAATACTAATCTGTAACATCGTGCTACATCTTTTCGTCTAATGTTTATTCCATCTGCAACGTTATCCAAAGTTCTAGGTGTTTGTGTATCTCTACAAGCAGCATAAACGCATGCTGCAACTAAACCTAGAATTGAGCGTCCTTTGACTAGCTTTTTCTCAACTGCTTTTCGATAAATGTATGCAGCCTTTTCAATTACCGCATCTGATAAAGATAATTTATCTTTTAATTTATCCATCTCACTTAATGCCTGTCTCAAATTTTTATCTATAGATGAATGAGCTTGTGATCTACTATCCCATGTTCTCAGTCTGTCAATTGATTGTTTCATTGCAGATGAAAGTGGTTTGCCCGTTGCATCTTTGTTTATTGCTCCAATAACGGTGGATAATCCCATATCGTGCATTGTAATTGATGTACCTGCTCCAGTTCTGCTCTTATCAACTCCGTCATTTGCAAACGACCTCCACTCTGGACCTGATGCTTCACTTGCTTCAGATAAAACGATTCCACATGTTTTGCATACAATCTCTCCTGAATTGTCATCCGTGATTAATGTAGTTTTGTTACAGGAAGGACATCTTTGTTCATTAGATGATTTCAACTAAACCTGATGCGTGCTTACACTTTAAATCACTTCACACCTAATCTTATGGTTAATTGTATGTCTTTCTTCATAAAATAATTCCAAATATCTAAAAAAACCAGCGAAACTCTTTATTCATACGTGAAATCAATTTCAATATGGTAACAAAAAAGCCCAAAGTTGTAGGCATTGAAATTCTTAAAAAAAATGGATTAGATGTAGATAAACTTGTGAAACAACTCATAACAAATGCATCTGTTGAGTTCACTGCATATTATTACTTCACAAATTTACGAATGCATTGTACTGGAATGGAAGGTGAAGGTATCAAGGGGATAATTGAAGATGCTCGACTTGAGGATCTCAGTCATTTTGAATCTTGTATTGAGAGAATATTTCAATTGGGTGGTAGTCTTCCAAATGATGCACAAGCATTTACAAAAATGTCTGGATGTGAATTCTTACAATTACCAAAAAATCCTACTGATATCAAAGCAATCTTAGAAAAATGTCTCAAAGCAGAACAAGGTGCAATTGTCAACTGGAATACAGTATGTAAAATGACATACAATAAAGATCCTGCAACATATGACATTGCTAAAGATATTTTGATGGAAGAAATTGAGCATGAGAGCTGGTTCCTAGAATTATTGTATGGACGACCTTCTGGTCACATGCGACGTAAATTCTCAGGTGAACGTCCTCATACCCAAAAACATTCTAGAGCGCTAGGTTAGTTATTTCCCAAAAATATTGCGCTAGTGTTTATTTTTTTATCAACATCTAAAACACAGTATGCATATTGTGTGTTTTTCATTGAAGGGTACATTATACTCTCTTTATCATTACTATGTTTTAGTCCAATCCCATGACCTAATTCATGTGTCATGATATATTCTACTGTATCAACATGATACAATTGAAAATTTCCATCACACCCATATCCTCCTAATGCTACTTCAACTACTCCTTTTCCAAGATTGGCATGGCCCAAAACTCCTTCTCCTAAATCTCTAACAACCCATGTTACCCAAAGATTTGCATTTGTTTTTGTTTTTGATGTTACAAAATTAATCTTGATCTTTTTTCCATCACTTGCAGAAAATTCCGCATCTTCCCATATCTTGAATGAATTCACTAATGTGCTGACATGATCTAATGGTAAGCCTGTTGGTTGTTCGTTTACATAAATTTTGTATTCTAAATGGTAGACATCATCTATTAAGACATATTCTGGATTTGGGAAATTTTTGTTTCCAATTTCAATTTGCTGATCATAGTTCCATTTTACATAATCTCTCAAGAATTTCTTGATAACATCGTTACTTGGGTTTGGATACTCGATGTATCTTTTTTCTTGATTCACTTCTTTTTCAATTCTGTCTAAATATCTGGAAAATTCCCATTCATTTCTATCTTTGACCTTTTTTTCGTCTTCTGTTAATTCTTGTATATCTGGAATGTCAATTATCAACAAACCATTGCCAATCAAAAAATTAATCCCCTTCAAAAATTCTTCATCAGGTATCTGGTCCTCTGCCCACCATCCTGCAGTATTTTTTATCCATGCTGGAACTGCTTGCAATGTTGATTGTGTCTCATTTGAAGATTCTACATTGATAATTCTATTTTCTATCAAAAATTGTAAAGATTTTATAAATTCTTCATCAGGTATCTGGCCCTCTGCCCACCATCCTGCAGTATTTTTTATCCATGCTGGAACTGTTTGTGGAATGTTCAATGTGAATACTTGTGGTTTTTCAATTTCATTGTAAGGATATTTTTCTACAGTCTTTGTTGCAAATTCATAATAGTTTTGTACAATATGATTTTCTGGAAGTATCTCATATGCTTGTTTAAAATATGTTAATGCCTGTTTGTATTCTCCAAAATTTCCAAATCCCACACCTAATCCAATCAATGCTGTAACATCTTGTGAATCTTGCTGATGTACATTATAAAACTCAAGAATTGAACTTTTATGCCTATCGAGATTACTTAATGCAATTCCTTTCATTAATGATGTTTTTTTGTTTTCAGGAGAAATTTCCAAAATCTCATCATACACTTCAACTGCTTGTCTGTATTCTCCTAACATGAAATGATCATTCGCTTTTTTATACAAATTTGGTAGATCATACACTCCCTGCGCAAATGAAACACTCATTGTAGGCGATAAAAACAATACAAAAACCGTCCCTGTAATTAATGAAAATTTTATGAAGTTACTACTAATCATATTATTGAGATTTCTTTTTTTTTCAAAATTAAATGATTCTACAAAATATACTATGCCTACTCACACCTGACTCGAAACAACGTCGCCTACAAAAATTTTCTTCATTTCTTTGGCTGTTTTCAACTTCAATGCTCCATCATTATCAATCCCGTGAGAGATTCCTGAAATCTCTCCATCTGAAGTATTAATGGTGATCTTCTTACCTATTCTATCTGCTCTTTTTGTCCATTCTTTTACAATTTTTGATTTTTCTCCTTTGTTTAATTGCAACAGAACCTTTTCAAATTGTAATAGAAACTCTCTGAGAAGCACAATTGGGGATGTATTATCATCTTTTTTTCGAAGTGAATCTACGCCATAAAAATTTGGACTCTTTGATAATTTTTTTTCAAGCTTTTTTACATCTACATCAAAATTAATTCCAACTCCTAACACCAAATAATCAATATTGTTTGCTTGAAATGAGGCATTCACTAACATGCCTGCAACTTTTTTACCATTCATCATAATATCATTTGGCCATTTTACTTGAGTTTCTACTCTCAATATTGATTTGATTGATTTTGATAATGCCACTGCTCCTGCAATTGGAACTAGAGTTGAACTTGAGACATCAAATTTTGGATGAATAATTAAAGAAAACCACATACCTCCTTTTGGAGATGCCCATATCCTATCACGACGGCCTCTTCCAGATGTCTGCTTTTCAGCAATAATGATTGTACCATCTTCTTTTTTATCCGATGCAATTTGCTGTGCAAAATTTTGTGTGGAATCAATTTCTTCAAAATAATATACTCTTTTTCCAATTACTTTGGTCTTAAGTTCCCGTGTAATTTCCCAAGGAAGTAATTTTTCAGTATCACTTACCAATCTGTAGCCTAATTTTTGTTTTGATTCTATCTCATATCCAAGTGTTTGAATTTTTTTTATATGTTTCCATACTGCAACTCTGCTAATTTTTAAAACATCACTAAGATCCTGACCTGATAAATATTCAGAATCATGTGTCTGAAAAAAAGACAGTACTTTCACTAATCCAATATTGTCAAACGATGTGTACGACATTAGAAACCTATGTCGATGTCAAATCCTCCATCGTCTCCAAGGTCGGATTCACCTATATCTCCTACACCCTCATCCATTCCTTGCATATCTTCAGCTGGAATGAAACTCCCAATACTTGTACCAATCATACTAAACATCATACTAAACATCATCATATCTACTATTCCAAACATCATCATTGAAGGCAAAAATGATTTATCTTCCTTTAGTTTCTGTGCTAACTCTTGCTTGTTTCCTGATTTATAGGAGTTTTCTAATCGATTCCATTTTTCTTGTAAAATTTTTAATTGACGTTCAAACTCTCTAATTCCCTCTTCAGTTGGTTTTATCTCTATCCTTACCCCTCGCCATCCTTTCTTCTCTGTTACTATAATCCATCCTGAATTCTCTAATTTTTGTAAAATTGTTTCTAATTCTTTTGGTTCTACTCTAGCTTCTCGAGAAATTTTTTCAAAATTGAAAATTCTATGATTAATAACTCCTAAAACAACTGTTTCTTTATTTTCCTCCTCCATGATATTTTATCTTATATTTTCATTTTAAATTATTGCCTAAAAATGTAGTTGAATTTTATATTATGACGATGTAGTTTGTTTGTGATTGAAACCAAGATTATTCCAATATTTCCATTAGATCTGGTCTTGTTTCCTAATCAGGATCTGCCATTGCGAATCTTTGAGCCTCGATATAAGCAAATGGTTGATGATTGCATGCTAGGAGAAAAAGAATTTGGAATTTGTCTTGGACATGATAATGACACTTTATCAAATTGGCAGGCACCATATAATATTGGCACAATTGCAAAAATCATTGACTGCAAAGATGTAGACTCCACAAGCGGTCATCTATTTTTAAACGTTAGAGGTCATAGAAAATTTCGAATTGTTCGTTTGATTTCACCATCACTTGAAAAAACTAAAGATTATGACCCCTTCACCGTACATGGAACAAGATCTATTGAACAACTTCATCATAATGATGGTATTGAAAAAAAAATGTACATACAAGCTGAAATTGAAATAATTTCTGATATTGATTCATCAATATCTCTAGCTCAATGGGAAAATTTAGTAGAATTGTGGAAAAATAATATAAAAAAAAGTGCAGGCAATCCTGAATTAACATCTCATCAACTAGATCATGTTTTGGAACAATATTATCTAAAAACTGAAACTCCTACAATGGAGTATGTTTATTCATTATGTGCATTGGTCTCTCAGACCCCCTTTGATCTACAACCAATCTTGGAATGTACAAATATGGAAGAATTACTCCAAAAAGCTACAAAACTACTGGAATCTGACATAAACTCTGAGTAAATTCAAACCTAAAGTTCATAAGCATGAAAAACTATGAGCTAAAATTCGGAAACATAACATGGAAAAATTTGGAACATTAGAATTTGTATTGGATCGTTATTCTGGAACCTGGTGCTGGAAGATTTCTGGAAATCGTGCTGTGAACATGGTCTCAAAATTAATCCCGCGTGGATGGTATGGGGATAAACCTGATGAAGTCATTGTATCTGACAATGATGAAAATACCAAAAAATTAAAAATGATTAACGATCGTTATTCCTTTGAAGTTTTATCAAACTCCGTTTGGAAACGAAAAATTGCACCACTAATAATCAAAAAAATACGAGTGCCAAAAATTGAAAAACTACAACAAGCTACACCTAGCAAACAATTCCGTGGAACTCTACTTGACTTTCAAAGAGAAGGCCTGGACTTTTTAATCAAATCAAGTGGAAACGCATTGCTTGCAGATGAGATGGGTCTTGGAAAAACTGTCCAAACACTTGCATACATATCAAAAGAGAAAACTGCATTTCCTGCACTAATTATTGCACCACTTGTTACTCTGACAAACTGGCAAAGAGAGATTGAAAAGTTCCTAAAGAAAAAAGGGAAAAATGGCAAAATAATTGAAAATGAGGCTCCATCTAGTACAATGATTCGAAATGGAAAACTTGCTGACATTGGAAAATATGATTTTTACATTATTAATTATGAATTACTTTCTAAACGATTACCTGATTTATTAAAACTTGGAATTCGTTCTGTTGTTTGTGATGAGGTACAACATCTCAGGTCTAAGACCACTCAAAAATATGCGGCAGTCAAAACATTGGCAGCAGTTGAAAGTATAAAGTATAGAGTTGGTTTATCTGGAACTCCAATTTACAATCGCGGTTCTGAAATATGGCCAATCGTCGATATTCTAAAACCTGGCCTACTTGGAAGCTTTAAGGAATTTTGTGAATACTTTTGTTATGTAAATGAAAAAGGAAAAGCAATTGTACTTGAAAACAAACGTGATACTCTACGCAATCAATTAACTAAACATGTAATGTTGAGAAGAAAAAAATCTGATGTCCTAAAAGAATTAAAAGATAAAGTTCGTCATTCTGAAATGATTCATGCTGATGAAAAATTCTACAAGGCAGAATTAAATAAAATCTGGAAAAAACTTGAAGAAGAACAAAAATATGCAGAAACTGCATTTGATAAATCTGCGTCATATCACCGTGCAATAGAAAGTGAAAGACAGGCAGCAGGTCTTGCAAAACTTGCACATGTTACAAACTTTATAACAAATATCATGGAGATTGAAGAAAGTGTGGTTGTGTTTTGTCATCATAGGGCAATTCATAATTTACTTCATCACAGTTTGGCTAATTATGACCCTGCATCAATAATTGGAGGACAAACAGATACAGTTAGACAACGTGAAATTGATAGATTCCAAAAAGGTGAGACAAAACTAATGGTTGCAGGACTGCGAGCAGGAAATGTTGGAATTAATCTTACAACTGCAAAATATGTTATTTTTGCTGAGCTTGACTGGAGTCCTGCAATTCACCGTCAAGCCGAAGATCGTTTACACAGAATTGGTCAGAAAAATACTGTCTTTGCATACTATCTGGTAGGAAAAGGAACTCTTGATGAACATGTTGCAGAGATTCTAGTTGATAAAAGCTATGAGATTGACACTATACTTGACAAGCAAGGTGAATCATTTGAAAACAAAGAAAAGGCAAAGATGATTCTTGCCCAAATTCATGATAAGATTGGAACCAAATTATAACCTCAATATTTTTTAGTTTAAAACTTTTAGAAGAAATATGGACTTTATGTTAGAAGAAGAAATGATTGATCTTTTGACATTTTGTTTACAAAATCCTGATTCTGATGAAGTAGAATCCAAAAAATCTCGATTTATACAAGTTGGAAAAGAAATCTTTGATAATGGAGGAGTTGACGCAATGGAAAACTTCTTTTTTGCAGTAGAAAATAGAATTGAAGGTGAAATTGAAAAATCTCCAAAACCGTTCCGTTCCTTATGGAATGGTATTTCTGATGAATGGAAATATCCATAGGAAAATTTACTAAAAAAGATTATTTGATGTTCAGTTATACTTTGCCTATTCTGAACATCGAAATGCCACATGTTGGGCATGTACCTTTTGTTGCTGGTTTACCATTTTTCATAGTGACAGCTTGGGTACTATTCATTTCTCTTTTGTCTCTGCATTTTACGCAGTAACCTATTACCATGTACTTTTAACTGATCTCTCTTATTAGCAAAAACCTGTTAATTTTTTTCAACACTTTTAGTTATTTTCTCCCCTGATTTTTAGGAATAAATCAAATAGTTTACGTTATATCTAATTCTCTAGTGAATTTTCTTATGAAAAAGATTATTTTTGGAATTGCCTTTTTTGTCTTAATTTTTCCTATTACCAATGTATTTGCTGATGACTTGACACTTAACATTGATAAGACAATTTATGAAAAATCTGATTTCATTTCTGTATGGGGGTCCACCTCACTTGACTCTGTCTTCATCTCTGTAAAAGATCCTGATGGAAATAATGTCTGGAATGAAAGCCTAAACTCTGATGACGAAAATAAATTCTCCACTTTGATAATTGCAGGAATTGGTGGATGGGCAAAAAGTGGAAATTATCTGGTAGTGGCTGAATCTGGTAATTATGTGGCCTCTACAAAATTTTTCTATGATTCAGGCGCACAAGTAAATCCCCCTTCTGCAGTATCTGATTATTATGTTAGCTCCGAAGATCTGTATCTCACATTTATTATTGCAATAATTGTTGTTGCAGGAATCTTCATTTATCTTGCAAGACATATCATACTGCGAAAAAAAACAAGTTACGATGATGCTAAATTAGATTCTAAAAAGAATCGTGATTATGAAAAATATCACTCTGAATGGTCTGAAGAAGAAATTTTTGGTTCACATAAAGCAACTACTGGTGCAAAAGAATTTCGTGAAATGTTTAATGATAATTCCTTACCAAACTACTATCTTGTATTGGGATTGACAAATGATTCATCTCAATTAGAAATTAAAAACCAATACAGAAAACTCGCAAAACAATACCATCCTGATAGAAACAAGGATTCTTCAGAAGAAAAAATGGCTCAAATTAACAAAGCATATGAAATTCTGTCTGATAAAAAACTTAGAGCAGAATATGACAAGTTTTGCAAATTACTGTGACTCTGTAATTACATCTTTTACTGTTAGATAAAGAACAACTTTAGATGTATTTTGCATACTGTTTGTAAGATTTGTTACAAGTGAAATTTTTTGCCCATCTTTATTATCTCCTTGTAATGTTATATCTAGAAAATCTTTGTTTGGTCCAAGCATCGCCTTTGAGAGATGTTTTGACACACTTGTATCAAGAATTGTTGCCTGCACCTTCAACTCTTTCAATTCTGCAAAATACACGCCTCCTCTTGTTGTAGGCTCTGTGATTGGGTTTTCTGTCTGAAAAACCTTAATTTCATTCACTGCAAAGGAATTTTCTCCAATTAACATCTTAAAATTCGAGCTGTTTCTGTGTACTATTTCTTGCAATTCTTTTTCATTCATTACATATTTGTAAAAAATTAAAAAATATATGTCAATACAATTGTAGTTAGATATGGCAGAATCTATATCAAAAGACCAACTAAGACAAGAACAAGACCAATTTGTTATAATTGATGTCCGAGAACCTGATGAGATTGCAAATGGAGCAATTGAAAACTCTCAGAATATGCCTTTAGGACTTGCTATACGAAATGCAAAAAAAGGCCAAATCGATGACCTCAAAGATAAGAAAATCTGTGTTTACTGTGCATCCGGTTATCGTGGAAACATTGCAGCTGATGAATTAGTAAAGGCTGGATTTTCTGCAGTAAATCTTGAAGGCGGTTACATGGCATGGGCTCAATAATTGAGTTCTAATACAATTAGAAAGGCACAAAAACTTGTTGACAATGGAGGAGTTGTAAAAATTGAAGATGATCTTTTTCAAGTAAAATCTTCAAGTGATCCTTCTAAATCTTATTTTGTAACTCCTGATTCTTGTGAATGCCCTGGCTTCAAAAACTTCTATAAATTTCATCATGGAAAAGGTTTGAAAGCAAATTGCTCTCATTTGGAGGCAATTTGTATATTCCTAAAAGAAAATAAATAAAAAATACTGATTGATTGAATCAGATTGTTTATATACACATATTCGGTACTTCTACCAGTGATTAACTCAAAACACACACTGACAATTTTGGCAAGCATAATGCTAGTCGCAGGTATGCCTTTGGCATTTGCTGGTGACGGCTTGACAATCGAAGCAGACGCAGTTGAGGGTTCAACAACAATCACCATCACAGGAAGTGCTTCATCAAGTAATACTCCTGTAACAATCATGGTAATTGCTCCAAATGGAAACGTTGTTTCTATTGATCAAATCAATCCTGATTCTGATGGCTCATTCACTTCAACAATCGGTGTTGGTGGTCCAATGTGGAAACAAGATGGCGTTTATTTAATTAGCGCACAACAAGGTTCTAACAATATGAACAAATCAACCGTTGAAGTAGAAGTTGCTGATGGTGCAGTAGTTCCAGAATTTGGTACAATCGCATCTTTGGTACTTGTTGTTGCAATTTCTTCAATCGTAGTACTATCTGCAAAAGGCAGACTTAGCTTCACACCACGAATCTAACTGTCCACTTTTCTTATTTTCTTATTTTTTTAGTATACCTATAGACTTGTTAAACTTCTTAAGACGTATGTTTCTTCAAACAATATAGTTGGATGTCGAAAAATTTCAAGATGATGTTTACTCAATAACTGAACTCTTGTCTGAGCATTTGCCTCCTGAATTAACTCCTAAATTGAATTTTGTTAGACAAACTCTAATTGAATTTTACAAAAAAAATCTTGTAAAGATTAATCACTCTATTCTTGAATTAATCTGTGCAGCAGAGCTAATCTCTCATGGATTTTCAGTAGACGTTGAAAAATCAGTCTCAAATATCTTGGTATGTGATTTATTTGGAAAAAAAGGTGATGAGACATCTATAATTGAGATTGAAACTGGTTTTACTCCTCCTGAACATGCCTTAGATACCGTAGATTACTATGTGGCAAGAATTGTCAGTAAGATTGCAAGATATAGTAAATACTGCGGAAAGTTCTCCCTTGCAACTCCTGTAGTGAATATTTTGCCTATATCTGATATATTTTTACTTCCACCAAATGTACGAAAACCTGAAGATGTAATGAAACTAAAAAAACTCTGTGACCGATTTTACAAAAACCCTCAGATTAAATTAGAAGATATCCAAAATGCTCACATTCATTCCATTTATTTGATAAACACCGATAAAGGATTTGCCAAAGAAATGGATCCTGAGACGTATCTTCAATTAACAAAACAGTTGATGTCACAAAGTGAAATTGATCTTTAGTTACGCAAATCTGATCCTTGAAACTCTTAATTTCTCATAAGGTTTAATACCTGACTATCTAGGATTGCCATATGACTAAATACAAGTCCACAGCTGAAGTGATGAAAATTATTAGTGACAAAAATAAGATTCGAAACTTTGGTGTCATTGCACACGTGGACCACGGAAAAACCACTATGAGTGATAGTCTTTTGGCACACTCTGGAATCATATCTCCATCCACTGCAGGAAGTGCATTGGCAATGGACTCAATGAAAGCAGAACAAGAACGAGGAATTACGATTGTTCAGGCTAACGTTACATTACATTATCAAGAAGATGATAATGATTACGTCATTAACATGATTGATACTCCTGGTCACGTTGACTTCTCTGGACGTGTAATCAGAAGTCTTAGGGCAATTGATGGTTCTGTCGTAGTATGTGATGCAGTAGAAGGAATCATGACTCAAACTGAGACTGTAACTAGAATGTCACTTGAAGAACGAGTAAGACCTGTTTTGTATATCAATAAGATTGATCGTTTAATCAAAGAACTGAGATTAACTCCTGAAAAAATGCAAGAAACACTTGCAAATGTTGTTTCGAATTTTAATGAATTAATTGATACTTATGCTGAAGAAGAATATAAGGAAAAATGGAAAGTATCTATTCAAGATGGCAGTGTCACATTTGGTTCTGCAAAAGACAAATGGGCAATTAATATAGATATAATGAAGAAAAAGGGCGTCACATTCAAAGATGTTATTGATGCATATTCTGATTCTGGTAAAGTTGAAGATTTGGTAGAAAAAGCACCTCTTGCAGAAGGTGTCCTTGGAATGGTAGTAAAACATCATCCACCACCACATGTTGCACAAAAGTATAGAATTCCAAAAATTTGGAAAGGCGATCTGGAATCTGATACAGGTAAAGCACTTCTTGCTTGTGATGATAATGGTCCTACAATAATGATGTGTGTAAATATGACAATTGATCCTGCAGCTGGTCCTGTAGCAATTGGAAGATTATTCTCTGGAAAAATCAAAGATGGTCAAACAATTAACATTATTGATACAAAACGTGAAGGACGTGTACAATCTGTAAACTTTTTCATGTCAAATGTAAGAGAACAAGTAGGTGAATTGGGAGCCGGAAACATTCCTGCATTACTTGGTTTAACTGAAGTTCGTGCAGGCCAAACTCTTTCTACTGTAAAAGGAATCCCAGTTTTTGAAGCATCAAAATATGTTTCAGAACCTGTTGTACAAATGGCAATTGAACCAAAACATCCAAAAGATTTACCAAAACTTGTAGAAGTTTTAAGAAAACTCACAATTGAGGATCCAAACCTTGTAATCAAAATTGATGAAGAAAGTGGTGAAACTATCATGGCAGGAATGGGTGTATTACACCTTGATGTTGCAGTTAACTTGATCAAAGATGCAAAAGTTGAGATTATAACTTCTGAACCATTAATCAATTACAGAGAAACAATCAATGGTGGTTGTGAACCTGTTATGGCAAAATCACCAAACCGCCACAATAAAATTTTCATGAAGGTAGAACCATTAGAGCCTGAAATTGCTGAGATGTGCAGAAATGGAACACTTAGTGAAATGAAAGATAAAAAAGAAACTGCACAAATATTACGTGATAAAGGCTGGGAACCAGATGTTGCAAAGAAGGTTATGAGATTCGATTCTCGTGGAAATATCATGATTAACGGAACAAGAGGTGTTCAATTTGTAGATGAATCTGCTGATTCATTGCTAACTGGATTTGATGAAGTAATGAGTGAGGGTGGTTTAACAAAAGAACAGGTAAGAAACTGTAAATTCACATTCACACACTTTGTTCCTCACGAAGATACTGCTCATAGGGGATTGTCACAAATTGGTCCTGCATCAAGACGTGCATGTCTTGCAGCATTTTTATCTGCACAACCTGTATTGTTAGAACCAATGCTTGCAATTGAGGTACGTGTTCCAACTGATCTAATAGGAAATGTTTCATCTGTTTTACAAGGAAAACGTGGTAAAGTTTTGGATATGCAACAAAAAGGTGCATCAAGTATTGTAATCGGTGAGGTTCCTGCAGTTGAAACATTTGACATCTCTGAGAAGATGCGTGGTCAAACAGCTGGTAAAGCAATGTGGAATACACACTTCAAAGAATGGACTCCAGTTCCAAAATCAATTGCTGCAACTCTAACTGAAGATATTAGAAAGAGAAAGGGATTAAGTCCAAATCCTCCAGAACCATCTGAATTCATCGATAGAGACTAATGGTGAAAATCGAAACCTTTGATGCAACAACTTTTTGGAATAAATCTTACGCACATCAACGTGGTAAGTTGTTAAAACGTGTACAAGTACCAGATGATCAAATTAAAATTTTGGTAAACAAACCATATCTTGAGCTTCCTGCACCGCTTAGATATGAAATAGAAACAAGTGGAATTAAAAAAAATGAATTAACATAGACTTAATCAAATAAATAGAAAAACAATAATTGTGTTTTATACATGAAAACTACTCTTTTTATTATTATTGTATTAATCTCTGGATGCTTTGCAGGTTTAATACATGGCGGTCTTAATCTTGTACTCGTTGAACCATATCTTGATCAAGCAATTGGTATAGAAAATCAAACATTATTTGCAACCGGTGAAGAAGAGGATACTACTTCATTTTGGGTTGAATACAACTCATATCGTACATGGCAAAAAGGCGGACAAGTTTTAGCTGGTGCAATACTTGGAACTTCAATTGCAGCATTAGTGGGAATTGTATTTCTTTTTGTGAGAAAAAGTCTTCCAGAAGGAAACAATGTCAAAAAAATGTTAATTCTATCAGGGCTAATGTGGTTTACAATTTTTGTAATTCCATTTCTAAAGTATCCTGCTAATCCTCCAACTGTAGGTGATGCAGAAACTGTTGTAATGAGAGGAATCTTATTTCTATCGTTTATTGCAATTTCTGGATTAGGGGCTATTGCATTTTATCAAGTTTATAAGAAAATACAAAATAAAAAATTTCTTGCGTTTGTAGGATATGCTACATTTATCAGTGTGGCGTTCTTTTTATTGCCAGGAAATCCGGATGAAATTACCGCACCTATGGAATTAGTTGAAGGATTTAGAGGTGCATCGTTTGTGGCTGTATCTGTTTATTGGTTAACACTCGCACTAATTCTTGGTGGATTTGTTGAAAAACTTCAAGAGCGACTTAATCTAAAGAGATAATAATTTGAATGATCGAAACACTGGATATCCATAAATTATCTAAAATCATATCAAAAGTGATGAAGGCAATATGGAATGATACTATAATTGCAGAAAGCAGTGATACTGTTGTAGTTGAAGGGAATCATTACTTCCCATCCAATTCAATAAAAAATGAATTTTTTAAAAAAACTGATACTAATACGTCATGCCCTTGGAAAGGTATGGCAAGTTATTATTCTGTTACCGTAAATGGGAAAACAAATACTGATTGTGCATGGTATTATTCTGTTCCTAGTAAAGAAGCTGAAAAAATCAAAGGAATGATTGCTTTTTGGAATGGCGTGCAAGTAATCTAAATAGTAGTTTGTAATAGATTACTTATGGTAGGTCCACAAGATGGAGGTTTTGGCTTTGATCAATCAAAAAAATACACTAGTGTAGATAATTTAGAAAAAGTTTGTGTTCAATGTCAGGCAGGGCAACACAAAAAATGTCTTTTTAAATTAAAAGAAGAGCCGAGTTGTGATTGTGAACATTGTCTAATTTATGGCTAGAATTAGTTTTAGCTTAGAAAAATAACCTTTAATCCTAACTATTTCTATAAAATTAAAATGGAAAAAACTCCTAATGACTCAAAAGCTGAAGTAATTATCAGGATGTTTCCTTCAGATGCAAACCCTGCTGGAAACGTCTTCGGTGGTGCAATTTTAAAGCATATAGATATGGTTGCAGGAATTGTTGCACAACGTTATAGTCAAACAAACGCGGTAACTGTTAGTATGGATAAGATAAGTTTCTTGAAACCTGTATTTGTTGGAAATGTCCTATTTGTAAACGCACGTGTAAATTATGTTCAAAAATCATCTATGGAGATTGAAGTAAATGTTGAAGCTGAAGATATTTCAAAGGGAACACGTGTTCATACTGGTAATGCATATGTAACATTTGTTGCATTAGACGATAACGGAAAACCAACTCCAGTTCCAACATTGTGTATTGGCACTCCTGAGGATCAAAAGCGTTTTGATGAAGGTAAACTTCGTATGGAAAAACGTATGAAACAACGTAAAAACTAGTTTTCATATCGCACAACTTTTAGATATTCTAGGAAATAAATGAATTATTATGGTAAAAAGTAATTATGAAATTTTAGGTGTGCCTGAAGATGCATCAAGAAATGAAATTCGTAGCGCATTTCGAAATCTTGCACTAACACATCATGCTGATAGAGGTGGTCAAGATGAAGAATTTATTATAATTAAACAAGCATTCGAGGATCTCAAAGTAGGAAAAAAATTTCCTGATTCACTTGATGAGAAAAAACGTAAATCAAAATTCTTTTGGGGGACAGATGAAGAAGAACGTCTTCGTCATAACACATTATTATCCAATGATATTGCACAAGAAATCAAAGTTGCACAAGAATGGATTGATGCATTAAGTAGAACTAACGCAGATGGAATTAGATTATTTGGTTCAAATGAATTGGGACAAATAGAACTTGAAAGAAAACATACTGGTGCTTTATCAATCAAAGGAAAATTTTGGGCTGGAAAAATCTCTCATACAAATCATGTGTTTATGTGGGGGAGCATGACAAGTCCATATTTTTCAGATAATGATGATTCAAAAACTCTAATTCATCTTACTAATGGAACCTTCAAGTTAATGGAGCCTATAGAAAACGGCTACAATATTGAAAATGGTTCTCATATTATAGTAGATAATGGTGATATTATTTGCGGTAATGTTAATGGAATACGACAACAGGTACCACATCCAACTGGTCGTGTTGGCATGTCCCTAACAAAAGAACACTTTACTAAATTGGAAGCACCAAGTGGAAAAATTATTGCAGGTGATGTACGTGAAACTGTTTTGTTAGATGCTGAAGAAGTTTTAGTGCTCAATCTTGTTGATAATATAATTGTAAAAGGAAAGAAAATCTTTGTTTTTGGTACTAAGGTTAGCTATGATGTATTTTTTGAATTAAAGGAAGGTGGGGTAATCCGTTTCTATGAGAAGGGCTCTGGATTTGATATTAGTGATGATGCAATATTAAAACTTGAAAATGGAAAGGAATTTTTCCTAGATGATCTTAAAACTAAAAAACTAATTGGATTTGGTGGACGCGATATGACATATGAATTTCTAGATAAATTGGAAGAAAGTAGTGGTGTAATTCCATCTGATTGGACATCTAAATTGTCTGGTTTGTTTAAGAAAAAATAATTACTTTTTAATTCCAAGTGCTCTATTTTTTAATCTTAGTTGAGTACTTCTACATTTTCTGCATCTTGTAGCATTTATATCTAATCTTGCACCGCATGAAATACAAATTTTCATATGCAGTCTTGCTTTTTGTGCAATCTGTTTCTTTAGTGGATCTGCAACTGGCATAGTAATTCCTAAAAAATGTGTTATTTATTCTATTAGCTATTCATTTTTCCAGCTAATAGAACTGCAACCTCTCCTGGTCTCTTTGCAACTGGAATGTTTGCCTTTGCAAACATGGATATTTTTGATTCTGCTGAGCCATAATTTCCCATAACTATAGCTCCTGCATGTCCCATACGCTTTTCCTTTGGTGCTTGACGTCCTGCAATGTATCCGACAATTGGTTTGCTAAAGCCCGTATCAATTATATGCTGAGCCAAAATCTCTTCCGAATCTCCACCAATTTCGCCAACCACTACCATGGCATCAAGTTCAGGATCATCTTTTACCATATCAAACGCATCAATCATTCTTGTACCATTTACTGGGTCTCCGCCTATTCCTATTGTAATATTTTGGCCAAACCCTGCACTAGTTAAATTATTTGAAATCTCATAAAGTAGTGTTCCGCTTTTTGATAACACTGCAACTTTTCCTGTTGAAAATGGGGTGGCAGGCATAATTCCTACTTTAATTAATCCTGGAATAATTACTCCTGGTGTATTTGGTCCAATCATGATTGCATTTTTTTCCTTTGCCAATTCAATTACTTCCATCGTATCTCTAATTGGGACGTGCTCAGGAATTGCTACTAATAGTTTAATTCCTGATTCTAAAGCATCTTTTGCTGCTCCTAGGAAAAACTTTGCTGGAACAAAAACTATTGAAATCTCTGCTCCTGTTGCTTCTACTGCTTCTTTCACTGACTCGTAAATTGGAACTTTGTCTTCAAATGTCTGTCCTCCCTTTCCTGGTGTAACTCCGGCAACAATGTTTGTACCATAATCTAACATTAATTTTGCATGGGCTGAACCATATTTTCCGGTAATTCCTTGAACAATTACCTTTTTCTTTTGATAATTTCCATCTGCATCTTTCTGTCCACGAAGAATCTCATAAATGTCTGTCATTTGTTTGCCTCCATTACTACCCCATTAATTGCATCCTCAATTGAATCAAACATTTTGGTTTTTGTATCTTTTAGCATTTCTTTTGCTTTCTCTGATTCAGTACCCATGAGTCTTGCAAAAACTGGTATGTCAATTAATTTATTATCATATGCTTGAATAAATGCCTCTGCAACAGTTGTAGTTTTTACAATTCCCCCATAAAGATTTACTAAAATACCTTTGACTCTTTTCATTTTACTAATCAGTGTTAATGCTTCGTATACAGTTTCTGTCGTTGCTCCCCCACCTACGTCAAGAAATGTTGCAGGTTTACCCCCATTATCTGAAACAAGATCAAACGTTGACATAACCAATCCTGCACCATTTCCTATTACCGCAATGTTTCCTTCAAGCTCAACAAGTGAAAATCCACTTTTCTCTGCCTGTTCTTCTAATTCTGATTTTTCCTGATATTTTTGTAATTCATCATGCCTAAAATTTGAACTGTCATCTGTCATCACTTTTCCATCAAGTGCAATTAATGTACCATCTTTTAAAATTGCAAGTGGATTGATTTCTGCTAACTCGGCTTCTTTTTCAATAGTTAATTTTGATAATCTTTGTAACATGTCTACAAATTGTTCCTCTTGTGAATCTCTTAATCCAATCTCTTTTGCAACCTCTTTTGCTGTTTGTGCATCTACATCACCTAGTCCAACTTCACGAATTGTTTGATTTCTCACTGACTCAATTTCAACTCCTCCTTCTGATGAAGCTATGATTGTATAGCATCTTTTACTTCTGTTCAGAAAGAGAGATAGGTACAGTTCTTTTTCAATATCTGCCATTTTCTCAAGTAAAATTGCACGAGTTTTTTCTCCTTTTATTGACATATTTAGTAATTGAGGATATTTGAGTTCAAATTCATCATCACTGTTGCATTTTTGAATTCCTCCTGCTTTTCCTCTTCCACCTACAGGTACCTGAACTTTGATAACAAATGGATATCCTAATTCTTTAGCATCTTTTCTTCCTTTTTCGATGTCTTTTGATGAAATACTGCGTGGAGTTTTAATACCAAATTCTTTGAAAAGTTCTTTTGCCTGATACTCTAAAAGTCGCATAAATTTTATCTAAAAATGGACTTTATATTCCTATTAACTATTCAAATTGGTCTTCTAACAAATCTACTACTTGTCCAAAAAGATCTTTACTCTTTTTTAAGAGTCTATTTGGAAACTCCTCTGTTGAAAATACAATTTGTTGTTTAATCTCTGGAATCACCATTCCTCCTGAAACAATTACTTGTTCAATAACATGTTCTTGCGTTAGTGTACAGACAATTTCTTCAAAAACATCCTCTTTTTCTTCCAATGTTTCTCTGTACAAAACAATTGGTGTGTTAGTTTGACTAATGAAATTTGTAGCCTTTATCATTAATTCTTGTAAATGATGTATTGAGCATGTATCAAGACTGATCTGTTTAACCATGTACTATTATGGCGAATTTATTATTTAAGCCCTGCAGGTACTTGTTAACTCGACAAATAGTCAAGCTTTTGTAAATTTACTCGACTGCGATCCTTATTTTGAGGCCATCGATATCGTCATCTTTGTAATTCTTACATGATTCTGTGAAATCTACATTTTTGACTCTTATCAGAAATGCGATGTCATCTGTCTTATCTTTAATCAGATTAAGTGATTCTTGATCCAATTCTAATATTGATGCCTTCTCCAAAATATCTGTAGGATTGAATCCTTTTTCTTTTCTTAAAGTTTGAATACGTCGTGCTAAGTCTTTAATCAATCCTTTTGCCATCATTTCGTTATCTCTTTCTAACGAAATAATAACAATTAGATTCTGTCTCTTTGCAAATTGGTATTTTTCCTTAACCTCAAAATCCACTATGAAATCTTCTTTATCTAATACGACTAAATTGTCTCCAATCTGAAATGTATAACTGCCGTTGTCTCTCAATTCATTGATGATTAATTCTGGATCTGTCTCTGCAAATATTTTTAATAGTTTTCCCATGTCTTGTTTTGCTTTTGGACCTATTGCACTTCTTTCTAACTCTATTTTAGGCATAACTGGCAATCCATTTTGTTTTAATTCTAGATATTGTTCTATTCCTTCAGAATTATCAATCTCAAAAATTTTATAATTTTGAATATTCATTTGTGATTTTACAAGTTCTGAAAGTGACTCTAAAACTTCTTTTTCACCTTTGTTTAAACAAATTAACGCTTGATTTAATGGCCATCTTCTCTTTAACTTGCCTTTCATTCTTGCAGCAGACGTTACAGAAACTGTTTCTTTTAACAAATCAAATGAAGTTTCAACTTTTTCATCAATTAATGATGAATCAACTTTAGGCCATGATTCAAGTAAAATATTTTCTTTTCCATGAAATATTGTTCTATACAAGTATTGAGAAGTAAATGGTGCAAATGGATGAATCAATATGTTAATCGCTTTCAAAGTTTTAGCAAGAATTGCATAAATTGTAAATCGTCTATCTTTTTTTGAATCATCCTCATCCCATAATTCTGATTTGATAATTGGAATGTAGATCTGACTAAGAGAATTTATCAAAAAGTCTTCAATAGCCTTTGCAGATTCATGAAATCTACATGAATCATTTGTTTCAGTAGTTCGTTCTATCATTCTTTGAAGCTTTGAAAGTAACCATACATCTGGTGGTGTTAACAATTCTTTTTTCTTAGCCCATTCGATAGTATATTCTTGTAAATTGAATTTATCATATTCACTGTTTTGTTTGTAAAATGTATGTAGATGATATAATGTACTGATTACTTGATATGGTCTTGACATTAATTCTTTGGTGCTAAAGTTTAATGGCTCAATTGGACTTGCTTTCCACATAAAATAAAATCGTACAAGATCTACTGGATATTTTTCTAAAAGTTCTTTTGCATCTAATACATTGCCTTTACTCTTACTCATTTTATTTCCATTTTCATCTAAAACATGTCCTTGAAACAAAAATGATTTGTAAGGCGAAACTGGTGCGTTGTTGTATATCACATTTTCAATTAGAAGCGTATATGCCCATCCTCTAGTTTGATCAATACCTTCTGTAAAAAATGGTGCTGGAATTTTTTCTTTGTATGTTGATTCATCTAAGGATGCAATTGGGGCTGCGCCACTATTATGCCATGTGTCAAGAACAAATTCCTCTCTTTGCATTACCGCCTCACATTTCTTGCATTTGACTTTGATTTTATCAATCCATGGTCTATGTAATTCAAAATTCTCGCCATCTGGTAATTCTATTGCAGACTCGACAATTTCTTTTCTTGAAAACAATCTTTCCATATTTCCACACTCATCACATTTCCAAATCGGTATTGGACATCCCCAAAATCTTTCTCGAGATATACACCATGGATGTTTTTCTTTAATAATTTCTAAGAATCTATTTTTTGGTTGATCAAAAAAGTATTCTACATCTTCAGCTGCTTTGATAGCTTTGTCTCCAAGCTTGTCAAGCATGTAAAAATATTCTCGACGGGCAAGCCATACCAATCTGTGATTACAACGCCAACATAATGGATATTTGTGCTTGATTTTCCCAATTCGCACTAGTGCGTTTCTATCTTTTACTGCCTGAACTAGTTTTTCATCAGCATCTCTAACAAAAAGTCCTGCATACTTTCCAGCATCTTCGGTAAATTTGACTTCATCATCAATTGGACAGAAAATGGTAACGCCTCGTTTCATTGCAATATTATTATCTTCTTCTCCATTTGCTGGAGATAGGTGAACTAACCCACTACCTGCATTAACATCAACAAAGTTTTCTGCAACTGTGATATGATAATTATCTTGTTTTGCAATTTCTGCAAGTTTTGGTATCTCATCTAAGAGTGGATGTATGTATTTTTTACCTTCCATTTCAGTTCCCAAAAATGTCTTTTCAATTTTATAATTTTCAATTTTTACTTCTGTCATGAATTCTTCTAAACGTGTTTTTCCAACAATCCATATTTCATTTTCTACACGAACTTCTACATACTCTTCTTTTGGATTAAGACCTACCATTGCATCTGTTACAAGCGTAAATGGCATCGTTGTCCAAACAATTAAAAATTTGTCTTCTTGTGCAAGTTTAACTTTATAATATAATGATGGATCTTTTACCATGTCATATCCTTGATTAACTTCAGAATGGCTTAATGATGTTTGGCAGCTTGGACAATATGCTACAACCCTAAACCCTTCAGTCATTATTCCATTTTCATATGCTTTTTTCATTAATTGCCATTCTTTTTCAATAAATTCATCTTTGTATGTCCAGTATGCCTTTTCCTGATTAAGTGACATACCAATTAATTTATCAACTTCTACCCATTTTGTATGATATTTCTTTACAATCTCCTTGCACTCTGCAACTAGTTTTTCAATATCTTCTGTTGATCTGATATCACTTTTACCATTTTCATTTCCAAGTTCTTTTTCTGCTTGTAATTCTACCGGTAATCCTTGTGCATCCCATCCGGCATTAAAAATGACTTTGTTTCCGGCCAAAACATTGTATCTATACCATAGATCTTTGAATACTCTACCTCTTAGATGTCCTGCATGTGGAATCCCGTTCATTGTTGGAGGTCCCTCGATAAACATTATCTCATTTTTTTTATTCTCATCTTCTTGAATTAATCTTGAAATATCTTTGTCTTTCAAATCATCTTGCACATTTTTCTCGATTTGTTTAATATCAAAATTTTCTACAAGTTTCATATATCGTTTGAAAAGGTATTTCCTATAAAATCTCTTTGAGGAATATATACTGGAATCTAGTTGAATAATTATTGATTAATGTCTTAGTAGTAGGTGCTGGAGGACGCGAACACGCATTGTCCTGGAAATTATCTGCTTCTGATAAAATTGATCAAGTGTACACTGCCCCTGGAAATGGCGGTACTTCTCAAAATATTGAATTATCTGTTAATGATATTGAAGGATTGGCAAAATTTGCCCATGAGAAAAATTGTTTTACTGTTGTTGGACCCGAAGATCCTCTTGCTGCAGGCATTGTAGATGCGTTCATTGAAAAAGGACTTCCTGTATTTGGACCTACTCAAAATGCCGCACAGCTAGAATCAAGTAAAATTTGGGCAAAAAAATTCATGAAAAGAAATTCTATACCTACTGCTGATTTTCAAATATTTGATGATGCAGAAAGAGCAAAAGATTTTGTGAAATCATATGAAAAACCTGTTGTCATAAAGGCCGATGGTCTTGCTGCTGGAAAAGGTGTAATCGTTTGTAAAAATAAAGATGAAGCTAATGACGCAATTGATATAATCCTGACAAAAAAATCATTTGGAGATGCAGGATCAAAAATAATTATTGAAGAACGAATTGATGGAGTTGAAGCATCTTACATTGCGTTATGTGATGGAAAAATTGGAATTCCTATGGCTACAAGTCAGGATCATAAACGAATTTTTGATAATGATGAAGGTCCAAACACTGGAGGCATGGGTGCGTATTCTCCTACTCCTATAATTGATGAAAAACTTGCATCTGAAATACAAGAAAAAATAATTGATAAAACAATTAATGCAATGCATCAGGAAGGAATTGATTTTAAAGGATTTCTTTATGCTGGAATAATGATTAAAGATGGTATGCCATACGTTCTTGAATACAATGTTCGAATGGGTGATCCTGAATGTCAACCAATTCTAATGCGTCTCGATTCTGATTTGTATGAGTATCTGCGTGCTTCATCTGAAGGAAGATTAAATGAGTTACCTGAAATATCCTGGAAAAATGATTATTCTGTATGTGTTGTATTGGCGTCTGATGGATATCCTGCATCCTATTCTACAGGTGACATAATTTCCGGATTTAATAATATTCCATCAAATTCATTTGTATTTCATGCTGGAACAAAAAAACAAGATGATAAAATAATCTCTAATGGTGGTCGTGTTTTAGGAGTTACTGCATTAGGTTCTACCTTACAAAATGCAATCGATAATGCATATGATGCATCTAAAAAAATACAATGGAAAAACAAGTATCAACGAAATGATATAGGAAAAAAAGGTCTTTCTAATTTATGATGTTTTAATAACATCTTTCTCTGTAATTATCCAATCCATTTTGATATCTTGCGCTGAAACTGGAATTGACTTGACAATTTGTTTTGAATATGAAAGTGCAATCTTAATTGCATTGTCTTCTACAAGATATTTATCATAAAACCCTTGTCCATACCCAATTCTATTTCCTTCATTGTCTAATCCTACACATGGAACTAAAATTACATCGTGTTTTTCCTGAATTGGCGCATTATCTTTTGGTTCTGGTATGTCAAATTCACCTTTTCCTAATTTTGATAAATCATCAACTATTCTAAATGACATAGTATTGTTTGAAATTATTGGTAATGAAACACTCTTTTTTTCATTTAATAGATGAGACATTAATTCAACGGTTTGTACTTCACTTCCTATTGAATAATAACATCCGACAGACTCTGCCTCTGAAATTACTTTTGTTTTCATTAACTTTGATACAATCTTCTCACTGTGGATCTCCATCAAATCAAATGATGTTGAATCTCTTTTTTCTAAAAGATGCTTACGTAAAGCAGCTTTTTCAGGATTTGATGTCAATTCCCTTTGATATTGCAGCTGCAGTTACAGTATTTTTTAAAAGCATGGCAACTGTCATTGGTCCTACTCCCCCTGGAACTGGCGATGCGAATGAAGTTTTTTCAATAATTTCTGAATAATCTGCATCTCCTGATAATTTTCCATCATGTCTTGTAGTTGCAACATCAATTACTACTGCACCTTCTTTTATCATATCTGGTGTAAGCTTGAAAATCGCTCTATTACCAACTCCTGTTATTACGATATCTGAATTCAAACAAATTTTCTTTAGATCTTTTGTCTTTGAATGACATGTAGTTACAGTTGCGTTGTTTTGCAACAATAGATGATAAAGTGGTTTACCTACTAAATTACTTCTGTTAATAATTACAACATTTTTTCCTTCTAATTCAATATTGTAATATTTGCACATCTCAATAATTCCTGAAGGTGTACATGCCACTAACACTGCTTTTCCAATTGATAAAAGTCCAACATTTGGTGGTGTTAAACCATCCACATCTTTTTCAGGTAAAATTTGTGTTGTTGTAATGAATTCATTGAGGTGAGATGGAAGTGGTAATTGTACCAAAATACCATGAACTGTCTCATCTTGATTTAATTCTTCAATTAATTTGTTTAATCCTGCTTGTGTAATTTCTGCTGTTGGTGTATGATCCTTTGTTAATATTCCAACGTCTTCACATGCTTTGTGTTTATTTCTCACATAAGTTGCAGAAGCTTGATTATCCCCTACAAGTACTGTTGCAAGACACGGTGTAATTCCTTTTGCTTTTAAATCATTCACAATATCTTTAACTTGTAATCTGATACTTTTTGCAACTTCCAATCCATCAATTTTAACTCCTGTCAATGTTGCTAAATTCACAAAGCAAGTAATAAATCCTTGATTATAAAATCACAGAAAAGAAATTATTGGGTAAACAAAAATTATTGGTATGTTCATTGCAATTGTAGATGTCAGTCTAAAAGAAGAGAAAATATCTGAATTTAAGACCTGGATAACTGAATCAAACAAAATGCTGTCAAAATTTGACGGATTTATTTCACGGCGCCTTCTTGAGGGTGAAGATGGTTCAAAAAGAATAATGGTTGAATTTGAAAATATTGAATTATTTAGAAAAATGCATCAGAGTCCTGAACATCAGAATTTTCATAGTGAATTGGAGGTTTTTATGGCGAAACCTCCTCAACGTCAATTCTATCATGTAGTTGCTGAATAATATGAAATTTGAATATAACACACTTGACTACCTTCGCAAAATAGATGATGGAAACTCATATTTCCACACTTTTCTAAATGTAAACACTCTTGCAGCAGGAGTTTTAATCTTAAAACCCGATGAAGAAGATACACAACTTCCTCATGATTCTGATGAAATGTATTATATTTTAGAAGGAGATGGATTTCTGAAAATAAAAAATAAGAATTACTCTTTAAAAAAAGGAAAAGCATTCTTTGTACCAAAAAATACGGAACATTATTTTTTTGGAAATAAGAAAAAATTAAGTGTTCTTTATTTTTTTAGCGGACCTGATAATTAATCTTGAATCTTCACTTTTCTTCCCTTGATCAAGATCTTCTTTCTAGCAAAAAGTTCTACTGCCTTTGGATAAATCTGATGTTCTTTTGAAAGAATCTTCTTTGAAAGTGTTTTCTCTGTATCCCTATTGCTTACTTTGACAATCTCTTGTAAAATTATTGGTCCCGTGTCAACCCCTTCATCAACAAAATGAACCGTACATCCAGAAAATTTAACTCCAAATCTAATTGCTTGTTTTTGTGCATTTAGTCCTGGAAATGCTGGAAGGATTGCAGGATGAATGTTTAAAATTTTATTTTTATACTTTTTAATGAAATGTGGACTAACAATTCTCATAAACCCTGCTAAACACACTAGTCCATTTGTAGGTGTAACTTTGTATTTTCTTAAAATGGAGATTATTTCTTTATCATATTGCTGTCTTTTGCCTTTGTAATTGGCACTATCAATTATCTCTGTTTGAACTCCAAGTTTTTTTGCAATTGCTAACCCTTTTGCATTTGGTTTGTCTGAAATAACTACCGCGGGATTTATTGGAATCTTTCGTTTTTTTATTGCGCTAAGGATTGATTCCATATTACTCCCTCTTCCAGAAATTAGAATTCCTAACTGTAGCAATAACTGTATTTTATTTCTCATGAAAATAAAGCATTGGATTGTAAAGTGAACCCAAGTTGAAAGAAAACTTATCTTATCAAGTAATTCTAGTTAATTATGGGAATAGTATCAAAAATTATGATTTTAGGAGGCGTATTTGTTCTCTTCTATGGTGTATTTACAATGATTGGTGTCTAATTATGCAAGTTTTTTCTATAAATAGAACTTGAATTGTTTGTTTGTTAACATTTTGCAAAACTTGCAATTTATAATCAAAACTTTATGAAATAATATATTGAGAAATATTCGACTGACAAAAAATGGTATTGAATGTACGAATTCCACCTCTACTGTATATCTAGATCCAAAAAAAATACAAAATGAAGGTGTACATTTTGTTTCTCATGCCCATATTGACCATCTGCCAAATGGTGGTGATGGCACTATCTTATCTTCTACTGAAACCAATAAAATTGCAGAATTACGAGGCTTTACCCTCAAAAACTCTGTTTCCACACTAGAACATTTCACTCTTGTAGACAGTGGTCATATTTTTGGTTCCAAGGGGCTTCTCTTTGATGATATTTTTTACACTGGAGATATCTCCACACGAGACCGTGGTTTTCTAAATGGTGCAAAAATCCCTAAATGTAAAACTCTAATAACTGAATGTACATTTGGATTGCCTGAATTTGTTCTTCCTCCTGTTATTGAAATTGTTAAACAAGTAAACGAAATAATTGCTAATTTGTATTCTAAAGGAAAACCTGTACTTCTTCTTGGATATGAATTAGGAAAAGCACAAACACTATCTCAATTATTTAGTGACTGGGATCCAATCTATTATCATGACTCTGTAAAAAGGATGAATGACTTGCATCGTTCAATGGGTGTTCCGCTAAAAAATTCTTTAGGCCATACAGAAGCTGAATCAAAAGGACTTTTAGATAAAAAACCTTGGGTGATGGTTGCACCAATGATGAGTGCAAAAAATAATTTTATCAAACACATGAAATCAAAATATGGTGCTATAACAATTGGATTTAGTGGATGGGCAAACTCCAAAAAATCTGGTTTCACAAGAGGGACTGATTATTCTATGCCTCTAAGTGATCATTGTGATTATGATGAATTAATTCATCTTGTCAAACAATCTGAGGCTGAGAAAATTTACACAATTCATGGATTTGTTAATGAATTTGCTATGGATTTGAATAAACTAGGATTTTCTGCTCAACCCTTACGCGAAATCTCTTTGGATAATTTTTGTTAATCAAATTTTCTTAAACTTCTATTATATGCTACTCCAAACCTATGTGTTTCATCTCTTGCATGTTGTAAAATTTTTATTGAATCCTTACTTTTTGCTATGACTATAGATCTTGTTCTCTTTGGAACAAAAATCTCTTCATTTTCTTTTGCAAGTGATATGCATGGAATTTCTACACTTACCTCATTCAGAGCTGACATTGCAGCACTTAGCTGACCTTTTCCGCCATCTATTAAAATTAAATCTGGAAATTCACTTTTTTCTTTTTTCAATCGCCAGTATCTTCTTCCTACGATTTCATTAATCATTGCAAAATCATCTCTACCTGTAACTGTCTTAATTTTGAATTTTCTATATCCTGATTTGTCAGGTTTTGCATCAACAAATCTTGCCATGGAGCCAACTGCATATTCATCACCATGATTTGATATGTCAAAGCATTCTATTATGCGTGGGATTGTAGGTAGTTTGAGAATATCTCTTAATTCTATTAATCCTGGGACTGCATTTTTATTTTGTATTAGTTCGATATTTCGGAGTATCAGTGCTATCATCTTTTTTCGTTTTCCTTTATCACCAAGGATGATTTTAACCGGAAATCCTGCCCTATCTGTTAGTGCTTTTGTGAGTGATTCTTTTTCATTAATTTCTTCACTTATAACAATCGTTTTTGGAATCTGATGTGTTGTATAATATTGATATAAGAAATTTGTAAAATTATTATCTCCGATTAAATCAAATGAAAATTTTTCACTATCTCTAATTACTCCATGTGTCTGTCTAAATGTCATTACAATGGCATCTTGTTTTCCAAACTTTATACCAAAATACTCTTCATCTAATTTCTTTGTATCTTCCATTTTCTTTCCTGAATCAATACTACCTAGTCTCTGAAGCGTATCTCTAATTTCTATAGCTCTCTCAAATTGTTCTGAACTTGATGCATCTTCCATTTGTTTTTGTAATTTTTTAGTAAATTCCTTCATCTGCTGTTTACTTTTTAAAATTGATTCTAAATTTGAAATATTCCCGTTGTATTCTTTTGCTGCCGATTTAAATTCACACGGGCCATCACAGTTTCCTATGTGATATTCTAAACATACTTTTTTTGGTAATGTTTTACAAATTCTTACTTTGAATGATTTACGTAAGGATCCTATGGTTAATAATTTTGAACTTCCTTTAGTAAATGGACCAAAAATTTTTCCTTTTCCTAAAAAATCTCCATTACGTGTACGTCTAGCAACTAATAATCTTGGAAATTTTTCATCTGTAATTCGAAGATATGTGTATCTTTGCTGATCTTTTAATTCAATATTGTATGTCGGTCTATATCTCTTAATCATATTAGATTCAAGCAAAAATGCTTCACTTTCATTGTCTGTTAATACAAATTCAATGTCTGCAATTTTTGAAACTAATTTTTGCGTTTTATAATTTTGATTTTTCAAAAAATATGATTTAACCCGATTCTTCAAGTTTTTTGCTTTACCGATATAGATTATCTCTCCTTTCGAATCTTTCATTAAATAAATTCCAGGTTCTTCTGGTATGGTGATTTTTGATATCTCAAATATCATTTCTTTATCACTTTTTTAAGATATTTTCCAGTATGGCTCTTTGAAAAATTAGACACATCCTTTGGCGTGCCTGCTATCACGACATTTCCTCCCTCATCTCCTCCTCCAGGTCCTAAATCTATTATCCAATCTGAATTTTTTATGACATCCATATTATGCTCAATCACAATCACTGTATTTCCAACATTCACTAATCTATTCAAAACATCTAGTAATTTTTGAACATCTGCAAAATGTAATCCTGTTGTCGGTTCATCTAGTATGTAGAGTGTTTTACCCGTTCCTCTTTTTGATAATTCGGATGAAAGCTTTACTCGTTGAGCTTCTCCGCCTGATAATGTAGTTGATGATTGTCCAAGTTTTATGTATCCTAATCCTACCTCCACCACTGTCTCTAATTTTTTCTTGATTGCTGGTATATTTTCAAAAAATTCTAAGGCTTCTTCTACCGTCATTTGTAAAACATCTGCAATATTTTTACCCTTGTACATAACTCCCAAAGTTTCAGAATTGTATCTTTTTCCATTACATTCATCACATTTTACATACACATCTGATAAAAATTGCATTTCAATTTTTCTCACTCCATCCCCCTCACATGCAAAGCATCTTCCTATTGCAACATTAAATGAAAATTGACCTGGTTTGTAGCCTCGTTCTTTTGACAATGCAGTATTTGAATACAGTTCTCTGATAGGGGTGAATGCTCCTATGTATGTTGCAGGATTTGATCTAGGTGTTCTTCCAATTGGTGATTGATCAATTGAAATTATCTTATCAATGTTCTCTACGCCTGCCACATCTTTGTGTTTTCCTGGCAGTCCTGAAGTTTTATAAAAATAAGATGAAAGTGTCTTAAGAAGTATGTCATTGATTAATGTAGATTTACCAGACCCTGAAACTCCTGTAATTGATATTAAATACCCTAATGGAAATTCGACATCTATATTTTTTAGATTGTTTTCTTGTGCGCCTTTAACAATAATTTTTCCTTTTTGTTCTCTAATTTTTTCATCAATTTTAATCAAATTGTGATCTTTTAGATAATCTCCTGTTACTGATTTGTGATTATTGAGAATTTGTTTTAATGTTCCTTCAAAAACTACGTTACCTCCATGTATCCCTGCACCTGGTCCTAAATCTACAATCCAGTCTGAATTCCTAATGATTTCCTCATCATGTTCTACTACTATGACTGTATTTCCTAAATCTCTTAATTTTGATAATGTTTTGATTAATCTTGCATTATCTCTTTGATGCAAACCTATGGTTGGTTCATCTAGTACATACAAAACCCCTGTTAGATTAGAACCAATTTGTGTTGCGAGTCTAATTCTTTGTGATTCTCCTCCTGAAAGTGTAGCACTAGATCTATTCAAAGAAAGATAATTCAAACCAACATTTTTTAAAAATTCAAGTCTTTCTTTTATTTCTTTTAAAATATCTTTTGCAATGAATTGCTCTGTTTCATTTAATTCTAATTTATTGAAAAACTCATACGATGAATCTATTGAAAGATCACAGACTTCCATAATATTTTTTGAATTAATTTTTACTGCAAGTGCTTCTGGTTTTAATTTTCTTCCATGGCATGTTAAACACGGCGTATCTCTCATGAATTGTTTTAACCATTCTCTTTTTGCTTCGGAATCTGTTTCCATAAATTTACGTTGAAGATTATTTAGTACACCTTCAAATGCATCCGTATACTCCCAAAATGACTCGCTATTTTTTGATTCATATGAAAATCTCATCAAATCTTCTGAACCGTGTAATATTATCTTGATGTGTTTTGATTTTATTTGATTAATTGGCGTCATCAAATTAAATCCATATTTTTTCCCAACTGCACGTAGTTCCTGACGTCTAAATGATGAAAATCTGCCGCTCCATGGAACAATCGCTCCATTTAAGATTGATTTTGTTTTATCTGGTATAACTAAATCTGCATCAAATTCCATTTTTACACCTAGACCGTTACATTGATTGCACATTCCAAATGGTGAATTAAAAGAAAATGTACGTGGTTCTAATTCGCCTACTGTAATTCCACAATGAGGGCATGCATTGTTTTGTGAAAAAATCTTTTCATCTTTTTCTGATGCCACTAAAACAGAGCCCTTTGCAGCTTTTAATGCTGTTTGAATAGCCTCAAAAATTCTACTTTTATCTGATTTTGAGGCTACAATTCTGTCTACTACGATTTCTATGTTGTGCCACTTTTGTCTATCAAGTTTTGGAAACTCATCGTCAAGTACTATTATCTCTCCATTTACTCTTGCTCTGGAATATCCATCTTTTTTCATTTGTTCAAATAATTTTTCATAGGTTCCTTTTTTTCTTTGAACTAATGGTGCCAAAACAAGAACTTTCTTCTGGCCAAAATCTTTTATGACTGAATCTGTAATTGATTCAATTGATTGTGATGATATTTTTCTTCCACACTTAGTACAATATGGAATTCCAATTCTGGCAAATAATAATCTCAAATAATCATAAATTTCTGTAGTTGTTCCTACAGTAGAGCGTGGATTTTTACTAGTTGTTTTTTGTTGAATTGATATTGCAGGGGATAGTCCATCTATTGAATCAACATCAGGTTTATCCATCATTTCTAAGAATTGTCTTGCGTATGACGAGAGTGATTCGACATAGCGTCTTTGCCCTTCTGCATAAATTGTATCAAATGCGAGTGTTGATTTCCCGGAACCTGATAATCCACTAATAACGATAATTTTGTTTTTTGGTATATTCACATTGATGTTTTTCAAATTGTGGTGGCGCGCACCTTTAACTCTTAATTCATCATTATTCATCTTTTTGTAACTCCTTTTCAATTCTTTTTATTTTATCTCTACATCTTATTGCATTTTCAAAGTCTAAATCTTCTGCAAATACTTTCATTTGCATTTCAACTTCAATTTTTTGTTTACCTAAATCTGTCTTTGATTTGTTTTTTATTTCATCTAACTCTGTTTCTTGTTCTGGTATTGATTTGATAATTGTTTTAGGTGTAATATTATGTATCTCATTATATTTAATCTGTTTTTGACGTCTTCTTTCTGTTTCAGCAATTGCAGCTTTCATTGATTTAGTTACATTGTCTGCATACATGATCACTTTTCCTTCTACATGTCTTGCAGCTCTGCCACAGGTCTGAATGAGACTAGTGTCATTTCGTAAAAATCCTTCTTTATCTGCATCTAATATTGCTACAAGTGAAACCTCTGGAATGTCTAGGCCTTCTCTTAGTAAGTTTATGCCTACTAGTACATCAAATTCACCTAATCTTAATTGCCTGATTAATTCCGTTCTTTGCAATCCTTCAATTTCTGAATGAAGATATCGTACTCTTACCTCCTTTTTTGACAGATATTCGGCCAAATCTTCGGCCATTCTTTTAGTTAGCGTAGTTACTAATGTACGCTCATTTTTTTCTGCTCTAATAGAAACTTCTCTAATTAAATCATCCATCTGACCTTGTGATTTTCTAATTTCAACATTTGGTTCAATTAACCCTGTAGGTCTTACAAGTTGTTCGACAATTTGATTTGATCTTTTCTTTTCGTATTCTCCTGGTGTCGCTGATACAAAAATCACATCTTTGAGTTTTTTTTCAAACTCTTCAAACTTTAATGGTCTATTATCAAATGCACTAGGTAATCTGAATCCATAATCTATTAATGATTTTTTTCTTGAAAAATCTCCTTTGTACATACCATGTAACTGTGGAAGTGTAACATGTGATTCATCAATTACTAATAAGAATTCTTTTCCAAAAAAATCTAATAAACAAAATGCAGGTTCTCCTGGGTCCCTTCCATCAAAATGTCTAGAGTAATTTTCAATACCTGAACAGTATCCGAGTTCTTCAATCATTTCTAAATCATATTTAGTACGCATCTCCAATCTTTGTTTTTCTAGTTCTGGTAAGGTGCTTAGTGATTTTTTCAACTCACTTTTGATTGATTTTACCGCCTTATCTCGAATATCTTTTGCGATAAGGTAATGCTTTGCTGGAAAAATTTTGAATATTTCTACATCTTTTTTTACATCTAATGATACATTGTCTAAAATTAATATTTTTTCAATCTCATCTCCAAATAATGAAATTCGTATTACATCTTGTGAATATGCTGGTATGACATCTAACGTATCTCCTTTAACTCTAAAATTTCCTGGTATAAGTTCTACATCATTTCTTTCATATCTCGCATTGATTAATTTTTTAATTATTTCTGTTCGAGAAATTTTCTCATTTTTATTTAATGTAATTGCCATATCTTCCCATTCTTTTGGTGAACCAAGTGAATAGATGCATGATACTGTTGAAATGATAATTGTAGGTTCTCCTGAAAGAAGCATTGCGGTAGCTTCTAGTCTCAATTTTTCAATTTTTTCATTAATCTGTGTATCTTTTTCTATGTATGTGTCTGTTTGTGGCAGATAACTTTCTGGTTGATAATAATCATAATAACTCACAAAGTATCCCACATTGTTTTTTGGAAAAAACTGTTTTAATTCTGAATAAAGCTGTGCTGCTAATGTTTTGTTATGTGATATGATTAATGCATTTTTTCCTGTATTTGCTATTACATTTGCAACTGTGAATGTTTTACCACTACCTGTTACTCCTAATAATGTCTGATTCATTCTGGTCTTGGAGCCTTTTACAAGATCATCAATTGCTTGTGGCTGATCTCCTGTAGGTAAAAATTCTGAATTTATCTCAAATTTTTGCATCAATTACTATTGTTTTGAAGAAAAAATATAGCTAACGATGGAATTCTAGCAAACTGCTTCTCTAACTGTTTGTCCTGGGAAGTTTTTATCAAACCAATCCTTGTATTTTTGCTCATTATCGTATCGATCTAGGTAGTGCTGTAAGTCTTTTTCAGGATCTGGGAATCCAGGAATTCTTATTTCTTTATCTCCCATTTGTGGAACCAAAACTTCTCTAACTGTTTGTCCTGGGAAGTTTTTATCAAACCAATCCTTGTATTTTTGCTCATTATCGTATCGATCTTGATAATAATTCAAATCTTTTCCTGGTGAAGGAAAATTAGGAACTTTGGTAGATGAAACTAATTGTATATTATCCTGACATGTAATTCTCTCTTCTACTTCCGTATTTGATGAAAACAAATCTGAACTACTGCCCATATATGCTGCACCTCCACCAATTATAATTACTGCAATCAGTCCTATGACAATTCCTGTTGCTTTTCCTTTCCTTGATTTTCTTACACTAGTATGATCTGCCTCTACATGTTCTATGAATTTCTCTTCTATTGTTGGCTCTTTTGATGCCAACTCTTCTTTTCTTGGCTGTGATGCCAACTCTTCTTTTCTTGGCTGTGATTCATTTTTAGTTTGTGCTCCACAATTAGTACAAAATGTATTCCCCTCTAAAATTTTACTTCCACATTTACTACAAGAATTTGAAATATCCTTTGATAATCTTCTATCTGTACTTGGTTTGATATACGGGTCTCTTGTTTTTGCTTTAACCTCTGTAATCTTAAATGATGATTCTGTCGACTTTCTAATTCTTGGAATCTTAGTTTCTTTCATCTTACTTGTCATTTGTCTATGCCTTGGAGTCAAATACTGCTCAACTAGTGCATCAACATATTTTCTATCTTGCATTGAAATCATACTTCTTTTTTGAAATGATTTGATAATCTGCTTTAATCTGTCTGGATTTCCCTTTCCTATTTCTAGGAGTTTTAGTGCATCATCTATAGTTGAATCTGACATGTACTTAGTGCTGTATTGAAATGTTTATAAAAATTGGTACTGACTACCACTCTTCATCTGTCTTCAAGACTGGTTTTCCACTCTCTATGGCAAATCCCATGATTTCCAATGTGTCTTGCGCTGTTTTTGAATTTCTAATTAAAATGTTCTCTGCAAGTTCAATTCGTTTCTGTTTTGACATGTTTTGACCAATTTTGTACTTACCGTTCATCTCTTTTGGTATAATCTTGATTACTACTACTTCATTGAGAACTTGCATGTTTTCTCTCATAGGCTCATATTTGCCCTCTGGTTGGTATTTTTTCATCAGTGCATTGAGTGCAAGAGCCTTTTCTGTTGAGTCACTGACTATGGCAGCTTCTCCTTTTATCACTACGCTGATGTATAATGTATCTGCTAATGATGCGTCATTAGGATCAAAAAAATATGATGGCAAAAACTCTAAATTTCTATCTACTTCAAACCCTACTTTGGAATTTCGTTTAACATTATCTAGTTTTTCACCTCTTATGTGAGAATGCATGTATACTATGTTATTGATTAAAACAAAATTCATAGGAATGATTTGTGGATATCCATTCTTGTCTATACTGGAAATTCTCCCAGTCTGTTCTTCATTTAGAAATTGAATAATCTTATCTTTAGACTTGATAACTAATTTTCCTAATAACTGCATATGACTAGAATTTCTTTGTCAGTTAAATTATTTTTCTTGATCTTTAAAGTATGGAATCACTTTACTGGCAAACTTGTCAATAGAACCAAAGTAATTTGAACCCCAGAATCTTACTACGAAATGATTTACTCCTGCTTTAAGGAATTTCTCGAATACTTCAATTACATCGTCGGGGGTACCAACTCCTGTTGACGATCTTGCAATTTTATCTGGGATGGTTGTTGCGGCTTCTCTCATCTTCACAATCCAATCTTGATTTGACATTGAATATTCTGTAAAGTATTTCTTAAAATCAAATCCTTCCACTTCTTTTAATCCGTGAACTCTAAGAATCTCTGGTTTAAACAAACTAACTTTTACTGCTTCTTTCATCTTTGCCCAAGATGTTTCTGCATCATCTGAAAAGTATACGTCGATGTCTAGTGCCATCTGAAAATCTTGTTTTTCTTCTTCAGTTCGTCCATTTTCGTTCATTGAATTTACAATCTGATCTTTATGATCTTCAAACAATTCTGGTGTGTATCCAATTGGCAACCACCCATCTCCATACTTACCTGTCATCTTTAGAGTACGTGGTCCTCCGGATGCCATGTAAATTGGAACATGTGGTTGTCTTATTGATTTTGCTTGTAGACATGCTTCTGTTAATTGATAATACTTTCCTTCCCAGGTTTTTCTATTATCTGGGTCTGAATCATAAAGTTGTTTTATGATTTGTAATTGTTCTTCAAATTTTGACACTGGTTTATCAAATGGAATGTTGAATTCTTTTAGATTTTGTGCTTCTCCTGCACCAATTCCTAGTGTTCCTCTTCCTTTTGATAATCTATCTAGTGTAATTGATGCCAATGCAATATTTGATGGATGTCTTCTTAATGCATCTGTTACACATGTTCCTAATTCTACATTGTTCGTTACTGCTGCAATTCCTGCAAGCATAACCCATGGGTCATTTACAATTGCTTTACTCCACTGTGGAACATTTGAGTGGTCCATATA
This sequence comes from Candidatus Nitrosopelagicus sp., assembly GCA_028242535.1. Lineage (GTDB taxonomy): Archaea > Thermoproteota > Nitrososphaeria > Nitrososphaerales > Nitrosopumilaceae > Nitrosopelagicus. The sequence goes on from JAOJYB010000002.1 coordinate 67,967, forward strand.
CCAAATCGAATGATAACCTGTTTTGTCTGCAAGACTACATGCTGTTAAAATCTGGTCTTCGGTTAATCCTAATCTTGCAACATTCAATCCATTTTGAATTCCGAATTTGAGCATTTTCCTGAAACTATTCAAAAATGGCTGTTAATAAAGCATAGCGGTTTTATTTGTCACTAGTAAATAAAATATAAAAAATAAATAATATTTTAGAGATTTCCGGCTTTAATATCGTTAAGACATTTTACAACGTCTTCTTTTGAAATTGGAATTGGATTTGGATCCAAATGACCTTTGTCTGTCATTACAACATCTGCTGCTTGATCAACATCTGCTTTAAGTTCTAATTTGTCAAATCCCATCTTCTCGATAATTTCTTTGAATCTATCGTAAAATATTGATTTGTTATGTTTGTGGGCAACTGTGGTACATGATGAAAGTGAATAACCGTGTGGTACCCCTTCATTTGAAAAGACATATGATAATGCATGTCCTAATGTAGTTGAACAGTTTCCAAAGCCCATTCCTGATAACATCGATCCATATGGATAATTCTCTGGTTTATCATTCATTATTGCATCATATAATACGTCGAATGCTTGTTTACACAATGTTTTGGTAAGGTCGTTTCCAAGTTTACTATCATAACCTTCTGTTGCTTGTGCACATGCATCACATACCGAACTTTTGATAACTTGCTCAGGTGTTCCGTTCATAAAGTATGAATCAATTACTGCTCTGTCTGCAAGGAATCTATCTTCTCGGAGTAATTTCTTTTTTCCGTCAAATTTTAGAACACAATATGTTGTCATTTCTGCTCCTGTGCCAAACGTTGTAGGAATTAGAATTTTCTCTACACCAATTTCTGAAGCTGCATATTTTACAACATCCATTGAACTTCCTCCTCCTAATCCAATCATTGCACTAATGTTTTTAGATTTGTATTCTTCAATTACTTCTTTAACCATTTCAATTGATGGTTCTGGTTGAACCTTGTCAAACAACAAGTAATCTTGTATACCCATTCTTCCTAACCACTTGTCAGATAATTCTGGAGGGACTGTTGTTACTACTAACGCATTTTTTGGATATTCAGCCTGTGACAATGCATCTTCCCCAAATTGAATTACTTTAGGAATTCTTACTGTATTCATATTTCATGTAAAATAACTATTCTTTTTATACCTTCCAATATCAAAAACTTAAGTTATTTTCATTTAACCATAGTTAATTGATCAAAAAACCATCAAAATTAACTCTTAATGCTAATTTTCAAGCAGTACTCTCAATATTGGATGAGGGTTTAGAATCATCACATCCGTCTGTTTATTTAAAAAACTATGTTCTCAAAAACCAAATCTTATTTTCAACTTCTAAAATAGATCTCAAAAAATTTAATCAAAAATTTCTAATTGCAATTGGAAAATCAGCTGGCACCATGGCAGAATATGTTTCAAAAAAAATTAATTTCAATAAAGGACTTGTTGTAGTTCCAAAAGGCATAACTCCTAAACTAAAAAAATCAATTGAAATTATTAATGCTGGTCATCCTATTCCGAATCACAACAGTCTCAAAGCTGGTAAAAACTTGATCTCATTTTTGAGTCAAACTGAGAAAAATGATTTTGTGTTATTTTTGATATCTGGCGGTGGTTCTGCGTTGTCAGTTCTTCCTGATTCTATTTCCCTTCGTGATAAAATAATTGTAAATCAAATTCTGATTAGATCAGGTGCTAACATTAACGAAATTGCATGTATTCGCAAGCATTTGTCTTTGATTAAAGGAGGGCGTCTAATTCAAAATATGAATTGTGCTGGAATATCTCTTCTTGTATCTGATGTTATAGGTAATAATATTGGTTCAATCTCGTCTGGAATAACATATTGTGACAAATCCACATTCTCCGACTCACTCAAGATTATCAAAAAATTCTCTCTTCAGAACAAGTTACCACAATCTGCAATAGAAATTCTGAAATCTGGACTGAAAGGTGAAATTTCTGAAACTCCAAAAAAACCTCGCATCAAAAATATTATAATTTTAAACAATACTTCATGTCTTTCAAAAATGAAAAATAAATCTAAAACGCTAGGACTCAAAACATATGTAATGCCAAACATTACTGGTAATCTTAATCAAGTTACAAAAATGATTGCTTCCAGAGCGTTAAATTCAAAAAATAATTGTATTGTATTCGGTGGAGAACCAACTGTCACTGTAACTGGAACTGGAAAAGGTGGGCGTAATCAAGAACTTGTATTACGTTTGTATGAAAAACTAAAAAATCAAAAATTTAAATTTACAATTGCATCTATTGGAACGGATGGAATTGATGGAAATACAAAATTTGCTGGAGCTCTATTTTCCACTGAGTATGAATGTGATGGTAAATCATATCTAAAAAATAATGACTCATCATCATTTTTTAAAAAGTATGGAGGATTGATTAAAACAGGTATTACTCAAAACAATGTAAATGATATAGGTGTAATTCTCAGACATAACTAAAAGAATCTCTTCCTGCAGTATCTTTTCCTTTTGCAAAAAGATGTCTTGTTGATAAATTCTCTTTCGTATCTATTAATTGAAACTTCATCTTCAACTTACGATGTTCTGTTAATTGATTAATGAAGTGTATCTTATCATTAATTATTTGGTTTTCTGATTTTTTTCCTTCAGTAAAAGTTTCATACACCATTTTAGAATCACACATTACATCGACTTGATCATTGTCTTTTATGATATACACGCCTAATCCCCAGTAAATTCCAATATGTAATGCGATAAACTTTGATTCTTCAGTAGCTTTGACGTCTAATTTTCCTCCAGACAAATATGCTGGTGGATGGGCTCTAATCTGCTCTGCAAGCTTTTCGCCAGTTCTAATTGTCCATGAATACTCTTTCACGTTTCCATCAAAGAAAATATCATGTTTCATATGTCAATCAAAAAGGTGTTTTTTGTCTATTTAATTTGTATTCTGGTCTTAATGATCCATATTGAAATTAATTTTCATGATGAAGTCACATAATTTCTTTAGAAAAATGGTTGATGAATTAGTAGAATTCTCTGCACATGATCCTGAATTGGCTGATGGAATAAAATGGTTAGATATTCAGGCTCAAAAAAAGGGAATTACATTTTATGATATGGTCTTTGAAGTCTTGTACAGTCATGACGTTACATCAAAAGCCAAAAACTGGTTAAAAACAAGAAATTAATTTATTTTCGATTTTCTATTGGAATGTAAGTGCATCCTTGTGGTCCTTCATACTTTCCAACGTATGTTGCCTTTGGTCTGTATAACATTGGTTTTGGTGCTGCTTCTGCAAATTTTTCCTCAATTACATGTGCTGTCCAACCTGACACACGTGAGATTGCAAAGATTGGTGTATTCAAATCCATTGGAATCCCAAGCATATAGTAAACCGACGCACTGTAAAGATCAACATTTGGAAAAATATCCTTTTCTTTTCTATTCTTCATTATTCCTGCAGTGATCTCTTCAACTTTTTTTGTGATTTCAAACCATGGTAATCCCGTCTTTACAGATAATTTTTTTGATAATTCTTTTAAAACCATTGAACGTGGATCAACTGTTTTGTAAACTGCATGTCCCATGCCCATAATCCTATTCCCATTTTCTATTTTTGATTTAACCCATCCTTCTGCATTTTCTTCATCTTTGATATCTAGTAACATTTTCATAACCTCGAAATTTGCTCCACCGTGTAACTCTCCACTTAGTGCGCCAACTGCAGCACTTACTGCAGAATACATGTGTGCACGAGTAGATGCAACTTCTCTTGCAGCAAAAGTTGAAGCGTTGAATGTGTGGTCTGCATGCAAAATAAGGCATACATCAAACACTCTTTCCATCTCTTTATCTGGTTTATTTCCAGTTAGCATGTAAAGGAAATTTCCCGCATGACTTAATTCTGGATCCGGTTGTATGACCTCCTTATCATTTCTAACTCTCTCCCAGCTTGCAATAATGGTTGGAATCTTTGCAATTAGATTGACTGCTCTTTGTTGACTAATTTCTTTTTCAGATCCATGTTCATCATAATATCCTGCAAGTGCAGCAACAAATGCCTGCAGCACATCCATGGGGTGAGCATTTTTCCTCCAGTTTCTCATATTTTTTTGCATTTGTTCAGGAATTTTTCTTGCTTCTTTTAGGCTTAATACAAATTCATCAAATTCTAACTTATTTGGCAAATGATCATGTAAAAGTAAAAAACAACATTCTTCAAAATTTGAATTTTTTGTTAAATCTAAAACATCAAATCCTCGATAAATCAGTTTACCCTTTTCTCCATCAATCATAGAAATTTTTGTGTCTGCAATTGAAATATTTCTTAATCCAATATTCTTAGTTTCCATACTCTTCTCGTTATTTTTTGACTTTTAAATTTTCAATTAGTTTATGAGGTATTTCATATAATATGCATTCTCAGTCAATTATTTTCAGTACAGAATGTCTAAAGAATCAAAGCTTGGGCATATTACGTCATATTTCATTAATCTACATGTCGTCCCTATCTGAACGTGAAATGAGAAAAAAAATTGATGAGGAAATTCTCAATGCTTCACCTGAATTCTTACAGATAATTCAAAAATTTGATCATGAAAATCAATTGAATTATTCCACCATCTATGAGATTTATTCCACAATCCTTAATTCCAAAAAAATAGTCTCTCCAAAATCAAAATCAAAATAACCATTTTTGGTTTAAATGAGGGTTATCCAATTTTTACATAAATGGTGAGTAAAATAAAAAAATCAAAAATTGTATGTGTTTCTCATAGAGAAGATGCAGATGGTATTAGCTCTGCAGCATTAATCAAACAAGCATTTGGGGGTGAAACAATTCTTACTGATTATCCTGGAATGATGGATGACATGGAACCTCTAAGAACTGATGAAAAATTAAAAGAATTGTACATTTGTGATCTTGGATTAAATAAAAAAAATGAATCTGATTTTGTTGAACTGCTAACCCAATTACGAAAGCGTAGAATCAAAATTTCATATATTGATCATCATGATCTTGATAAAAAAATTATTAACCAATTAAAAAAAATTAAAGTTAATGTAGTACATGATACAAATGAATGTGCATCTGTTCAAGTTTACAACACATACAAAAGAAAATTAAATGATCATGCTGCTTTTGTTGCTGCATGTGCAGCCATAACTGATTATATGGAGGATAGACCGCTTGGTTCAAAACTTCTTCAAATATTTGATAGACAATTTGCACTCATTAGCGCAACTGTCATGACATACAATATTGTTGGACATCAAAAAGAACCTGATTATTTATTGTACCTTGTGGATGAACTTAGTGAATCAAAATATCCACATGAAATTCCAAATTCCTTTGAGTTCGCACAATTACAAGTTGAAAAACTTGCATCAATCATTAGTAAAGTAAAAGAAAATATGAAATTAAAAAAGAATTTAGGTTATATGGAAATTACTGATTCTGGTGCAAGCGGCGCAGTAAACTTTGTTCTTGGTCTATCTGGAAAAGATGTTGGGGTTGCATACAAAGAACGTGTTGATTATGGTGTATATGCTGTATCTGTACGAGGATCAAAACAATGTAAAATCCATCTAGGAAGATTGATAAATAAAATAACTACTGATATTGGTGGATCTGGTGGTGGTCATGACAAAGCTTGCGGTGCATCAATTCCTAAAGATAAGATTACTAAATTCCTAAATACACTAAACTCTTCTTTAGCAAAATAAATTGTCTACACAATCATTACGAAAAGATCACAAATTAATTGAAAAGGTGCTACAAGCTTTAGATGCCACAATTAAACTTCTAAAAGATGGAAAACAAATTCCAGAACAAATCTTACTTCCGACAATTGATTTCACTCAAAACTTCACCGATGTTTGTCATCATGGCAAAGAAGAAGAAGTACTATTTCCTGCACTTGAAAAGGCTGGAATGCCAACACACATGGGTCCTATTCGTATGATGATAGTTGACCACCAGCGTACTAAGGCAATCGCCGAGAAAATACAAGAGGCATCTACAAAATATCTTGAAACCAGTGATTCTGCTGATCTTATACTTGCATTAGAGGTATATGTTCAACATGTAACTGAACATCTTTGGAAAGAAAATAATAGATTATTCATGATGGCTGAAGCTCGATTAAATCATACTGCAAAAGATGTTGACAAGAATCTAGAAGATGTTGAAGAAAAAAAACTCAAGGAACTTGGAAAAACTCGTTCTGATTATGAAACACTAGCTGATGATTTGGAAAAATCTGTCTCTGAAATTAACTAGAATACTCTACTATCATATCTATTTCTACTGTAGAATTTAGTGGAAGGCTTGCAACACCTACTGCAATTCTAGAGTGTTTTGCCATGTCCCCAAAAATTTCAACTAGTAAATCTGACGCTGCATTGATAACTTTTGGTTGCTCTGTAAATTCTTGGCTTGAATTAACAAATCCTGAAATTCTGACAAATTTTGTAATCTTATCTAATGAGCCAAGATTAGCCTTTAATTGAGCAAGACCGTTAATTATACAAATCTTTGCAGCTTCTCTTGCAGAATCCAATGATTGTTTTTCTGGAACTTTTCCTTCAACAATCACTTTTCCATCTTTCATTGGAATTTGTCCTGAAACAAATGCAAGATTTCCTGTAGTGACAACCGGTATGTATGAACCTGCTGGATTTGGTGGAGTTGGAATCTCTATAGATAATTCTCTTAATCTATCTTCAATCATGAAATTCCGTTCAAAATTGTATATTTAGTCTTATGTTGGATATTGCAGGCTCATACATTCTCATCACAGTTATTTTTTTTTCCTAAAATCTAATATATCTCATGATCTTCTGTCCTAACTTACAATGTATGAAAATTTATGGTTAATTCCATTGGGATTTGTAGCTGGTGTATTGGGGTCTATCGTAGGACTTGGAGGTGGAATTATTGCAGTGCCTGTAATGACTTTTGCTGGATTTCCTCCAACACTTGCCGTAAGTAATAGTCTCTTTGCAGTTTTTAGTAACTCTGTAGCTTCTACGGTATCATACGCTCGTCAAAAGCGTGTTGAATTTGGAATTGGAATCAAACTTGGATTGATGTGTATTCCTGGAACTATCTTGGGTGCATTTGTCTCTGATGTAATGACTCCTGTAGCATTTCAAATTTTATTTGCATTTGTATTGATTGCTTCTGCAGTTTACATCTTTGTCAAACGTGCAGTAGATGGGAAATCATACAATCGAACTACAATGATGATGGTAATTTCTGCTGGTGCAAGCTTTTTTGCAGGAATAATATCTAGCTTATTTGGAATAGGTGGGGGAATTATATTTGTTCCATTAATGGTTATTGGTATCGGCATTCCTATGAGAAAGGCGGCTCCTACAGCACAGCTTGTTTTGATGTTTGCTTCTCTTAGTGGCCTTTTAGTACATTCTGCGTTAGGACATCCGGATTATTTACAGGCATCTTTCTTGGCAATTGGTGCATTTGCTGGAGGTTTACTTGGTGCTCGATTATCATTAGAAATTAAAGAAAGAAAATTGAAAATTCTTGTAACACTAGTTCTTTTAGCTGCTGCGGTAAAATTGATTATAGATTCGATGGGGGATCTTTTTTAATTCTATAGAGATTCTTCTTTGATATCAAAACTAGTTCTCCATCTTCAAAGGTTGCCTCAAAATCAACACCAATCACTCCAAATTCATCATCAATGTCTCTCTTATCTGAAATTGTAAATTTTAGTCGTATCACCTGGTCTGTATACACTGGTCTCAAAAATCTAGCCTGTCTATTTTTCCATTCCTCATCACCATCTATTCCATATAGCACAATATAATTTCCATAAATTTGTCGTAATCTTGTAAACTCTCCTTCCATTCTTGAAATAATTGCCCGTCCTGAAACAACTCTATCTTTATTTTTTCCAGAATCTATCTCAAACATTGCATTTTTTATTCTTGAAAATCTAAGATACTCTTCTAATTCCTTTTTAGAAATACTCGTGGTGGAGACAAACGTATTTCCTATCTTCAATGTTGAAAATTTTTCCATTTTTATCTTGATTCATCAGGGCAGAAAATTACTTCTGCACTAGATTTAGAATCATTGGATATTGAATAATTGATTGCATCTGTAATTCTTGCATTGTTTGGCTCTTTACCATCTACTGCACCTGCCAATACTAGAAATACTCTTACATTTGATTTCAAAACGTCACTTAATTCTTGATTTACAGTTGTGGCAAATGGTCTTAATGCTCCTCTGAATACCTCTACTTTTGCTCTTTCTCCTCCGCCAATCTTTTTTCCATATGGTAAGTCTGGACCAATAATCACGATTCTTCCTGTCGCATCTTTGAAAAGTCTTGGATCGTTTGAACCATTTGGAACAAATATGTTCATTGCATTTTGACTGACTGTAGCTGGAATATTGATGAATTTGTTTGTTAATCCATCCCACTCTTTTCTAGATAATTCAGTTAATTTTGAAATGTTTGGAATCTTACCTGTTATGTGGATAAACACCTCAATGTAACCTTTTGATTTTGCAGTGTTAAACCATCTTGTAATTTCTTCATTCTTTGAAAAATCTATTACGTGTGAATGAAATTTGTTTGTAATTGAATCTTGAACTTCTTTTGAACATTTGTCTGATATGAAACAAATTGCTTGACCTCCATTCGATTCTATGTTTGCAGCAATTTCTTCTGCTCTCTTTGCATCTTCTTCATCTGTCGCATCAATCGTCAAAACTGCAATCTTTGATGAATAATCGTGCTGTTTCACTGTTTCTGGAATTGATGTGATATGGGATCTTACAGGATAGAAAACTCGATCTCCTGGAATAATCTTTCCATTTAGAATTTTTGCCTGATCGTCATCTGCAAGTGTTAGAATTGTGGTTGCAACCTGATCTTGTGATAGGAACTGTTGGTCTGGAATCATAGTAGAAGTGTTTTTTTGAATTTTCTCTGCTATGCTTTGAACTTTATTTAATAAATTAGTAAGCGTTGATTCTTGTTTACCTAATTTTTCCGCAGCTGCTTTAATTCCATTTTTAATTGTCTCTTCATCTTCTCCAAGTAATCCTAAAATCTCCTTATTTACAATTTCAACTTCTGTAGGTATTAGTTCTTCAAACCCACTTACTCTAAGAAATTCTGATGCTGCTTTAGGATAAACTGTTTTGTAAATTCTATCTGAATGCACTGGTCCTGGATTTGTTCCGATTGATACAATTCCTTTTTCAGTTAACTCCCACGACATAGCTTCTACCAGTCTGTTTTTTGCTCCTTGTGCTGCGGTATATGGACCTCGGAATCTATATGGTCTCTGTTCTAATGGTCTTTCTTCTGCAAAGAATGTTGAAATTGTAATAATTTTGGCGCCTTCTTTCATAACTTTCAATGCCTGTACTGATGTCCAAAATGTTCCTGTAAGATGAATATCAACTGTACTTCTAAAATCTTCTAATGGTGCATGTGCAAAACATGTAACTGGGCCTGAAACTCCTGCGTTATTTACAACTATATCTACATTCACACCTTCATTTTTTAGTGTATCAAACATTTCAGTAATAGCTTTTTCATCACTAACATCTACACCTGAAAATATTTTTACAAAACCATTTGAATTTTTCTCATTAATTATTTTTGTTAGCATTTCTGATGTACTCTCGAGTGGTTCTTTTCTTCTTCCTAAGATGATGACACTGGCCCCATTTTCTACAAATTTTTTAGCAACCGTCATTCCTATGCCGGTCCCACTACCTGTGATTAAAACAACTTTATTCTCAAACTTCAATCTGACAAAATTTTTGACTGATTTGCAGAATAAATTCCTTACCACTAGGGAATTATCTTTATTTGTGGGTAATCTTGAAGATAGCTAATGCATGATACAGAATCTGAAACATTTGTCATACAGTCTATGCCTGAAAAATTCTCAGATATGCTAAAAGAGATCGCTGTATCTTCAACTCCAAAAGAAATTGCAACTGATGATGTTGAAAATGATGATTATTACAGTAGAGCGTTTTCGCAAACAACTCGAATGGTTACAAATAAAGGCTGTTTAGATGTCACTGGCACAAACATTGATGTCATTCAGATAATCCAAAAGGGATAATCATGCAAGATCCAAATCCACTACCATGGGGCGCTCAAGACCGTTTTCAAGCACACTATATTGTAAGAAAACAAGCAGATGATTCTATAGAACTTACTGCACGGACTGTTCTAGAAACCTCTGGTCATTTTGGCTCAAAAAAAGTCACTAATGTTCAATGGCAAGGTGGAAAAATCGCTGATACATTAAATTCTGATTCCATCTTAAATGAACTCATTGCACAACAATCTGTAGACGATGCAATAATAACTATTGATCCTACATCAAAAGGTGTTAGAATATATGGAAAATGGAAAAATAGTTTTGAATTTAATGTATCTAGGGAACAATTTGAGATCTTTGATAAAATAGCTGGTCACATCAAAAGTTTCTAGGCTTTCCACCAATCAAGTGCAACGTAATCAACTTTTTCTTTTCCTGATGGAATTGCCAAAATGAATTGTTTTTTAACACTTGTAGCTAATCTGCCTGCTAACACAATATCCGTTGATGCCATATTCTCATTTCTATTATAAACTTGAACTAAAAATGGTGCATGATCAATTCCTGGTCCTTTCTGATACACTGCAAAATCACACCCAAATTTTATACCGGGATTCACAATGTAACCTTTATCTCTAAAGTCTTTGTAAACTTGAAATTTCTTTTCAAAGTTGTGGTATTGCTCTTGACATATTTCAAACATCTTCTTTATTGTAATTTTTTTCTTGTTCTTGAAAATCTGAATTTTTAATTTACTCATTAGATAATACCCTTCTATCAAATCTAAAATTAATGGAACATCAATCTCATTTAATTTTGGTTTTGGAATTCCAATGGGTTTTCCATAATATCCTTGACTGAATAATTTTTTAGAATCTTCTAAATCTAATACTATTAACCGATTTTCTAATAACTCTGTCTTCAAAATTATAAGCTCAATGCCAAAAGAATGAATGAATCTGAAACTTCTTGACATTTGTCTGCCATCTCTTCAATTCCTTCTATGGTATCTTTCATCAATAACATCTCACTCGTTGAAGAAATTTCAAGTGCCTTCAATACCATTTTTCTATATTTGATATCAATTTCTCTTTCTAGTTTTTGGGTGTCTTGTGCCAGTTCAATGGATTTTGCAGAATCTGAATTTAGACTCCTAATAATCTCATTTAATTTGTAAATTTCATCTACAACCAATTCAATTAATTCTGTAAGTTCCACATCCAGTTTTGATGATTTTAATGTACTTGCTTTGATGTTTGATAATTTGAAAGCAATGCCTGTGATATAACCTGCAATCTCATCCATAGTATAAGCTGTATTTAGTAAATTTTCACGATTTAGAATTAGACCTCCAACATCAGCGACATCTCTTGTGATCTTTCTTCTTAGGGTTTCCACTTCTTCTTCTAGTGATGTAATTTGTTCCATTGCATCTTTAATTCCTGCTTTATCTTTTTTTACAATTAATTCAGGTAACAGTGAAAGGCTTCTTCCTGCATTCAAAATTCTATTAATTTCATCTTGTAAAACGGCAACTGCCTTACGCTTTGCCTGTACTTCTAATTCCCCGCTATACATAACGAGTTTTTCTTCAATTCATACGGAATATTAAGGCTTTGTTAATTGAATTTAACCTATTTCTGGTTCACTGTCTTTTTTTGCACTTTGTAGAGTGCAATAACTTCTTCATCTGTAGATGCATCTTCCGCATTCTTCTCAGTCCTAATCTTTCCTGTGAATTTTGGGAATCTTAATGCAAGCCCTGTATTCTCTTTAATTTTATCTGATGCTGTCTTATGAATTGGGCTTTGAGTGATCTCTGATGCAACAATTTCAATAACTAATTCTGGTTCAAACCACATATCTGCCGCCATATCGCTAATAATTCTTGGATTTTTTTTCAGTGTAACTTTAGGTGAAAGAATTTGGTATAATTGATCTAAACTATCATCTGAAAAACCTGTGCCAACTTTACATATGCTTGGAAAAATATCCTCTTCGTCATTATATGTCGCAAGTAATAGTGTTCCATACTTTCCAGTACGTCTTCCTTTCCCAAAAAATGCTCCAATGACTACAAGGTCAAGACTATCTCCAAGATCATTTTGATATTCTCTTTTTAGCTTAAGCCAGTTACTTCCTCTAATTCCTGCTCTATATGTTGAATTCAAATGCTTTATCATCAATCCTTCACATCCTGAATTAATTGAATTTTCCAAAACCTCTAAAATTTGTTCTTCGTTGTTTATAATTGACATTGGAATTAGTCTTGCAAAGTCATCTTCTTTGATAATTTTCTCCAACAATTTTCGTCTTTCCATATATTCCATCTCCATGCAATTTTTTCCATTTGAAAATAACACATCAAAGAAATTTACAGTGATAGGATATTTCGTCACTGCCTCATCAATCTCATACTTTCTTCTTCTATGCATTAATTCTTGAAATGGTAAAAAATCCCCAGAGTTAGTATTCATAGCTACTATTTCTGCCTCTAAAATAATATCATCAGAAATAATTAATTTTGAAATTTTTTCAACGATGTCTGGATAGTATGATGTAATGTTTTCCAAGCTTCGAGAAAAAATCATTATTGTATCTTTTTGTTTATGTATCTGTGCACGTTCTCCATCTAACTTGTATTCTGCAGCAAAGTCATTCTGAAATTTCTTTACTGCATCCTCTCCACTCTTAATTCTATCTGCTAACATTGGGCGAATTGGATTGAACAATTGAATCTGAAATTTTCGTATCTGCTCTATTCCTCCTGTTGAAACAACTTGGGCAACTTTTCCCAAATCACTTGAAACATTATATGCATTTTCAATAACTTCTCTATTCTCTTTTTCCCCCGTAAATGCTATTGCTAATGCATCCATGACTGTATTTTCTGCAATACCTAATCGTAATGTTCCGAGTAAAATTTTTAAAATAAATTTTGCTTCTTGTGGTGTTGCATCATTTAGTATGCTTGAAACATATCTCATCTTCATCTCTTGTGAACCTTTTCCTTCTAGATTTGCAATTTTGAGTAATGTCTCGTAAACTCTTTCCAGCGTAATTGTTTCTGATGAAAAAGTTGTCTGAATCTTTCGCTTTAAAATATTTTCAGCGGTCTGTCCTAAATCTCCTCCTTTGTTATAATCTTCCTCGATTTTTTTTAATGGTATGCCTGATGATTTTGACATTGCTTTCATTACAAGCTTTTCTGCAATCCCCAGTTCCACCCCTTCAAAATTTGGTCTTAGTTTTCCCTGAATGAGATAAACAGCTTTTGAAATTACGTCTTCTGGAATCTCTTTTATTAATTCTACTAGGATGTCTGTTAGCTCGAGTCGTTTACTTGTTACTTCCATCTTTTGAAATGCGTCTGAAATAATTGAAAATTTCATGTATTATTCTAGTTTTGATGTTTTATTTGATTAACTTTTGTTCTAGATGTATCTGAACATAACTTTTTTTCGGTCTTTTTTAACGTCTGAGACTAGCGCAAAGTTGTTTAACGGATATGCCTCTTTGTATTGTTTCATAAAACTCCATGCTACATCATGATTTCTGAATTCAGTCCGTAGTCCTGGTAGAACTGTCTCTTTTCCATCAATATCGAATGCTACTACTGAGTAGTGTTTAGGTCTGTTATGTGGTCGTGCTCTCATAAACCATGCCAATGCAAAACCAAACGCTGCCACTAAAACGAAGCCTGCTCCAATATCTTTGAAAACTGGCCAGAAAATTTCTGGAATAGTCTGACTAAATAACTGAACAACAATATGTGAAAACGTCAATACTGCAGCAATTGTCATTGCAATCTTTGTTACACTATGCGAAAAGAATGAAAATTGAAATTCATATCTTGAAATCATGTGTGTATATAGAACTACAATTGATTTAATCTTTTCCTAAAAAATTATGATTTTAGTCTGGATCTTCATAATTTTCTTTTCTTTCACTGGAATCTGACTTTGAGTCCATTGGGGCCATTTTTTCTTTGACTACATTCATTCTATCTTTGTATCCTTCTGCATATTCTAATTCATCTGGAACAAGTGTTGCTGGATGAATAAATCCTTGACTTCTAATTGCTAATGCCTTTATTGTTGCTTGCTCCCTTATGTAATCCCAATCTGGAGTTGAGAATCCATCAAATGGACCCGTAAATTTTCCATCATGCATGCTGAAAACAAGTGATTCAACAATTGGAATACAGAAATTGATTGTTGCTGCAGAATTTAATTTCACAGGCATTAATGGCATATTGTGGCTTCCTCTTGTATTTCCTGCAACATAGTGTGGATTATTGAAAACACTTCCTGCTTCTTCAGTTGCTGGGAAATTTTTTTGTGTTCTAACTAGACATACTGGATCATCTTTTCCAACATATGTTCCTGCAATGTTATGTAATCTATCTGTTGATGCATCCATGATTGGTTCTCCATCTTTAGTTGTAATTGATGAAATAACATATCTTCCAGGATACATTAGTGCAGCCTCTAAAGTTGGCTTATCCTCCCATAGTGATAATTTTGCAATTGTTGCTTCTTCAACATCCATGACGTAAAATATCACGCCTTTTGCAAGTGATTTATTCACAATTAATCCTGTATTACTTAGTGCATCTACAAACAATCTATACATTGGATAGTTGAAACAACCTGGCTCTGTCTTGTCTGCTGCAAATACTGTAAATGCTTCATTTGGTCTTTCTTCAAATTCCAATTCTGCAACTCCTGGCCCCATTCCTTTTACATTACCTGAAAATGAGTCTTTAAGCAAATCTTGACCTGCACCGTATAATCCTTCTTTTTTTGCAACAGCAGTTCCTGCTACAAATGCATCATATGCTAATTTGTGAATTTTTTCGCTGTCGACCCCTTGTGTGTGGCTCATAACTATGTGAACGTCGTCTCCACAATATCCAATATAATGATCAATCAGTAAATCTCCTGCAGATTTTACAGTATCTCTGACGGCTTGAATCAAATTATCGCTAGGTCGTGTGTGTCCTCCTATTCCTCCGACATCTGCTTTGATAACTGACACTGTAATTTTCATATTAACGATTTTTTCTTCTTTGATTTATACTATATGTTAAATTATCAAAATTTCTATGATCTAAAAATTTCAAAAAATCATACAAAAAATTGCAAAAAATCAAAATGATTATAAAGCGGACTTGATACGAATTTTCTATGGCAGACAAACCACACCTGAACATGATTATCACAGGACATATTGATAATGGTAAATCAACCACAATGGGTCATTTCTTAATGGATCTTGGTATAGTTGACCAGAGAACAATTGATGCTCATGCTGCCGAATCTGAGAAGACTGGAAAGGGTGATACCTTCAAGTATGCTTGGGTTATGGATAACATCAAAGATGAGAGAGAAAGAGGTATTACAATTGATCTTGCTTTCCAAAAATTCGAAACTCCAAAATTTAATTATACATTAATCGATGCTCCAGGACACAGAGACTTTATCAAAAATATGATTACAGGTGCTTCTGAAGCAGACTGTGCAGTTCTTGTTTTGTCTGCAAAACCTGGTGAAACTGACACTGCAATTGCACCTGGTGGACAAGCACGTGAACACGCTTTCTTACTAAAAACACTCGGTGTAGGTCAAATTATAGTTGCAATTAATAAAATGGATGATAGTAACTATACAGAAGATGCATACAAAGCAGCAGTTGAGAAAGGTAAAGGATTAATCAAATCATGTGGTTACAAAGCAGATGAAGTAGCATTCATCCCAGTTTCTGGATGGAAAGGCGATAACTTGGTAAAAAAATCTGAGAACATGGCATGGTATTCCGGTAAAACACTTTTAGAAGCATTTGATGATTTCGTTGCTCCTGAAAAACCAACTGGTAAACCATTAAGACTTCCAATTCAAGATGTATACTCAATCACTGGTGTCGGAACTGTTCCTGTAGGACGTGTTGAGACTGGATTAATGAAACCAAATCAAAAAATAATTGTAATGCCATCTGGCGCACAAGGTGAGGTTAAATCAATTGAATCCCATCATGCAGAACTTCCAAGTGCTGAAGCCGGTGACAACATTGGTTTTAACTTGAGAGGAATTGAAAAGAAAGATATCAAACGTGGAGATGTTTTAGGTACTCCTGATGCACCACCAATGGTTGCAAAAGAATTCAAAGCCCAAATTATAGTTATTCATCATCCAACAGCAATTGCACCAGGTTACACGCCTGTTATGCACTGCCACACCGCACAAGTTGCAGCAACAATCACTGAATTCCTTGGAAAAATTAACCCACAAACCGGTGCAATGGATGAGGAAAATCCAAAGTTCCTAAAAGTTGGTGATTCTGCTATTGTTAAAATCAGACCTGTAAGACCAACATGTATTGAAACATTTAGTGAATTCCCTGAAATGGGTAGATTTGCATTAAGAGACATGGGCGCAACAATTGCTGCCGGTGTTGTAAAAGAAATTACCGAAGAACACAAACCTTAGAGATTGAGTCATTATGGCTCAAAATGCTCGCATCAAATTAACTAGTACCAGTCTTTTGAAGCTAGGCGGTGTATGTGATGAAATCATGGGCATTGGTAAAAAAACTGGTGTTAAAGTAAAAGGTCCAACTCCACTTCCTGTTAAACGTCTCAATGTCGTTACTCGTAAATCTCCATGTGGAAGTGGAACTGAAACATATGAAAAATGGGAGATGCGGATGCACCGAAGAATTATTGATCTTAATGCAGATGATAAAGCAATAAGACAATTAATGCGTCTGAAAATCCCTGATGATGTCTATATTGAGTTATCTCTAAAATAACTTAGCCTTTTATTATGGAAATTGTGATTATCAACTATGTCTGAAGAGAATTTTGAAGAATCATTTTCTGAGGAAAAATTCAATGTTTTTTACAAATGCATGCGTTGTGGTCATGAAACTCCACTAGAGGAATTGTCAAGACTTCCTGAAATCAAATGTATATGTGGTTTCAGAGTATTTACAAAGAAAAGACCAGGTCTTGTAAGAAACGTAAAAGCTATCTAAATTCGATCTTTTTTGTAACTGTGCTGTCTCTGTAAATGAGTTCGCATATCTTCCATATTTGAGAAGTTTTCTCCACATTCTTTACAGTCGTATGGTAAATCTTTGTAATGTGTAATTTGAAGATGTTGCATTAATTCTTCTTGACTCTTAAATTTCAAGTCACATTTTTCACACGGAATTTTTGTAAAAAATCTCATCTTAGCTATTTTTTGCTTTTTGTTCATCCCAGCATCTTCTACATAATTGACCTTTTATTTTCCAATCTGGTTTTGGATTATATCTAACGAATCCCATTTTCTTATTACATAAAACACAAAATTCTTTTTTTGTTTTGAAATCGCCTTCTTTGTTATCAAAACAGGTTTTACAAAGTAATCCTTTCATATCCCATTGCCATCTTGGTTCCCACAAATCTGTAATCTTTTTTTGAGTTTCACATACCGCACATTTTGCTTTAATATTTGAATCGTAAGATTCTTGCATTTTATCCATATAACAATCTCCACAAAGTGGTGATTCCACATACCATTCTTTTTTTGCATTATGCTTGTGTTTTGTCTCCTTTTTACAAACGGTACAAATTGCCGGTTTTTTACTAAATAACCCCATATTGATTAATGAAATAGGGATCTAAATAAATTATAAAATCATAAAAAGAATTTTTTGATTTAGAGATCTGATAGAAGTTTCTCTAAACCTTGACTTGAATTTAACATGCCTTTCTTCTTTGCAATTTCTTCGATCTTTTTGAATTGTTCATTAGTGAAGCAAACTGGCATTGAACGTTTATCCATGCAATCCTGACTTTTCCTTTTTTTATAACTCTTTTTAAAAATTATATTGAGATCAGTTATTCATTATGTATGACAAAAATGCGTCAGATCCTGATTATTGGAAATAATGATAATGGGTGTACTCCTGAAATAGAATCTGCTGCATATGAAGCAGGTAAAGAAGTTGCAAAATCTAATTCAGTTTTAATCACTGGTGGGTTAGGTGGTGTTATGAAGGCTGCATCACATGGTGCAAAAGATGCTAATGGACTAACTATTGGTATAATTCCACAAGATGATTCATCGTTAGCAAATGAATATTGTGATATTGTAATTCCATCGGGAATGGGATTATCTAGAGATTTTCTTAATGCATTATCTGCAGATGGTGTAATTGTTGTAGGTGGTGGTTCTGGAACCTTATCTGAAATATGTGCTGCATATATGTACAAAAAACCAATTGCTACTCTCAAAAATTCTGGTGGAATGGCTACAAAATATGCTGACCAGTATTTGGATCACAGAGAAAATGTGAAAATAATTGGATTTGATTCTCCTAAAGACGCAGTTAACTATATCCTAGAGCAGATTAAATCATAGATTCCAAAAGTGGGTCTGGTTTGTAAAACTCACCGTGTTCTTTTGCAAGTTTGTTTAATTCCTCTACAATATTTTTAATTCCAATTTCTTTTGCTGTTTCAAATAATGGTTTTCTCAAACCTAATCCAAGCTTACATGCTTTCTCAATTTCTTCAATATCGCTTGCACCATTTGAGATTAACCACGCAGCATTATTTAGAATATTTGCAACTAATTGTATTGGATTACATTTTTGTGCCAGATCTTCAGATAGTTCAACTCTTTCGTATTTGTCATCTGAATATTTGTAATAACCTTCTCCTGACTTTTGACCTAATTTCTTTTCATCAAACATTTTCTCAACTGTACTATGTGGATTGATTACTTTTTTATCTCGTAAATGCATCTCGACTGTTGCCTTATGAATAACATCCATGCCTGTAAAATCTGCCAATTCAAAAATTCCCATTGGAAATCCAAGTTTGAATTTTACTGCAGAATCTATTTCCTCTAACGTTGCATTTGTTCTATCTTTTAAATAACATGCTTCATGTACCATTGGAATGAATAATCGGTTTATAATGAATCCTGGTACATCTTTTCTACATAGTACTGCTTGTTTATTCACTGATTTTACAAATTCCTGTGTCATATCTGTTATTTCTTGAGATGTTTTTTCACCTGGAATAATTTCTACTAATTTCATTAATTGTGGCGGATTGAAAAAATGAATACCAATAAATTTCTCAGGTCTACTTGTTGTGTTTGCAATCTCTGTAATTGGTAATGTACTTGTATTTGATGCAAATACTACCTCTGGTTTTGCAACTTTATCTAATTCTGCATAAACCTGCTTTTTTAAATCCATTATTTCTGGAACGACTTCTATTATCATTTCTGCATCTTTCACTGCTTCGCTCAAATCTACTATTGGTGTGATTCTTGAATAAATCGCGTCCCCTTCTTCTTTTGAAATCTTTTCTTTAGTGACCATTTTATCTAAACTCCATTTTATTTTCTCCATCGCTTTATCTAGAAATTCTTGTTTGATGTCTCGTAATACTACATTATATCCTGCAGTTGCTGAAACCTGTGCAATTCCATGCCCCATGACTCCTGAACCTAAAACTGTGATATTTTTTACTGTCACGCACCCTGTTTGAAAAACCATTATATCAATCTAATTTGGATTACATGCATGGGATTATTTGGTAAGAAAAAAGAAGATAACAAAACTAATACCAAATGCAAAGTTTGTGATCTGGAATTACATCAACCTGAAAGGTTAGAACGACACATGAAAAAAGCACATGGTAATGTCCCTGAGAAAAAACAAGAATTTAGTACTAAAGGTGGCGTCGAACAAGGCGGCATGTGGTAAAATTATTTACTTCATGACATAACCCTGGCGTAACAGTCAAAATTTAAAAAAGCTTATCCCTGGTGAATAATTATGGATTGCATATTTTGTAAAATAATCTCAAAAGAGATTCCTGCAAAAATCTTATATGAAGATGAAGACACTATTTCATTTCTTGATGCATTTCCCGTTGCAAAAGGTCATACATTAGTAATACCGAAAGAACATCACACAAAAATTCAAGATTTATCGTCAAATGAAAACCAAAAATTATTTGATACTGTTCATAAAATGATTGAAAAGGTTGATTCATTGCAAGGGTCAACTCTTGTAGCAATTCATAATGGAAAAGAGAGTGGACAAGAAGTCCCACATGTTCATGTACATTTGATACCTAGAAGTAATGATGATTCTGCAGGTCCTGTACATTCAATGTTCAAAGATAAAATTGAATTATCTGATTCTGAAATTAATTCTCTTTATAATAATTTAAAAATTAACTAGTATGGATAAATTCTTTGATTTTCGTCTAAATTATCTACAATGATTGCTTTAGTAGGACATGTTTCTGCTGCACTGATAATTTTTTGATTTTTTGCGCCATTTTTATTGTATACTCTTGATTTTGGATTTGATTTTGTATTTTTGTCAATTGTAAACACTCCTGGTGCAATCGTCTCACAACTACAGCACCCAATACAGAGACTTTGATCAACATCTACTTTTAATTCAAATTCTTTACGCTTTTTTGGAAATCCCCTATCTTCTGGTTGTTTGTCTGTTTGTTCGTTTACTGTTTTTTCATATTTTTCCCAAAATTCATTTTCATATCTTTTCCACCATTCTTCATTTGCCTCGAAATCTTTTGTGTATCGTCCCCAATCAGCTTCTGGTGTTTTCTGTTTTCCATCTTTTCCCCATTTTGTTCTCTTGTAGAATCTCTGATTAGTTTTTGTAAAGTCTGATTTTTCTTGAGTTTTTTCTGGTTTTTGTCGTGCAGTGTGTTTATTTTGATTTTTCAAAAAATGGTATGCATTTGTGATTATTTTGAATTTTTTTTCACTATCTGAATCATTATTTTTATCTGGATGATACTGAAGAGCTAATTTTCGGTAAGCATATTTTACTTCCTCAAATTCTGCATCGTTTTGTATTTGTAATGTTTTGTATGCTTGACCAGAATTCAATGTCTCTCTTTAGTTACAATATCATAAAAACATGCTCTATTCGGATATTTCGTCTTCTTGTCTCCATGCAGGATCCACTATACAGAGTAGAATTAGATCTATTTTTCCATTGTTTTCTAAAAATTGTTTTGACATTGGCGGGACAAAAATCGTTTCATTTTGCTTCACCTGTTTTTGCTCTTCTCCTATGTGCATAATTCCATTTCCTTGTAAGATGTAGTACATTTCACTTGTTTTCATTGTATGCAGTTTTGAATTATTTCCTGGATTAATTGTACAATGTGCAATGCTGTATCGAATTGCATTGTTTGTTTCAATAGGGGAAAAAATTTGTTTTATCTGAGTGCCTTCTTGTCCTGTAAATGCTTCAATTTCTTCAATTTTTTTTGTAATCATTTTATGATAATTTTTCTGTCACTTTTGACTTAAAATCTGACTCAAACCAAACTGTTTTTGGCTCTGTATTCTTTTTTGGAAATGAGTTTATTGCAACATGTGCAAAATCCTCTTTTTTATTTATCGATCCATGTGTATGGAGTCTTTTTGCAGGTATATGTACACAATCTCCTTTATTGAGAGTTACACTTTCTAATTTTTTAATTTTAAAACTTTTAACTTCTGCACCTATTTTTTTGTACATTACTAAACTTCCTTTACCTTTAGTAACTATCAGTGTTTGACCTGCATTATGAAAATGTAATTTTGTTCTTGCTCCTCCTTTGAATGTTACATGATAGATCTTTTCAGTAGATGGTTTGATCTTAGCCGAAATATCTTTTGCAGCAATCTTTCCTGTGAAATAATTTATCTTAGCTTTCTTACTTGGAATGCCAGTTTTTGTAAAAAGATTCTCTTTATTCATAATTTTTGTGCTTAGGATGTCGTATATGTCTCTACTTGTATTTCAGCATATAGAATTTGTTCTAAATGGTCACTACAAAAATCGTTTCTTTAGGGAAATAATCAATACTGCTGGTGCTACAAAGTACATTCCAACATTTAGCAGAATGATTCCAATTCCATAGCCTAGCATTTCTTCTTCAGTGTCAACCTCAACGTAATTGAGTAGTGTCAATGAGGTAAGTAATGGTGTGAGAGTTACTTTGACTGCTTCTTTGAAGATTGGATTCTCTCTTTCATAATCTGCTACATATGGCGAAAATGAATAGTAGAATTGGTTGAAACCTGTCATGAATGTTGTACCAGATTGTGTTTGTAGAACGGTATTATCACGAAGTTCTCTTAAAAATTGTACTTGTGGTGCCATCTCAGAACCAAATGCCGCAGTTGCAATTAGGCAACCACCTCCTTTTGATGATTGAGTAGTTGCAGGTTCTGGTTCTGGTTCTGCAACTATTGTTTCTTCGATTACTGGTTCTGCAACTATTGTTTCTTCGATTACTGGTTCTGGTATAGGTTCAGCAGGTTTTGTTAATTCATTTACAATAGTTCTATATTCTTCCTGAGTTATTCCAATTCCCTCATAGATTGTATAATCTGGAAAGTTTTCATGAAACCAATCCTTGTAAGTTTCTTCATTTAGATATCTTTTCACATAATGACTAGGATCTTTTGTTTCATCAACAAAGCTTAGTCGTTCTTTTGTTTCTGGTTCAGCGACAACTTCTGGTTCTGGTGCATCTGCAGCTGGTATTGGTTCTTCTTCAACTGCTGGCGTACTTGGTATTACAGCTTTTTTCACTGATGCAGAACCAGATTCAGAATATGCCAAACCGTCAATCTCAACTATAGCTATTATACTAAGAGTACCTACTGCTGCAGATGTGGGAACTTTGAACTCCAGAGAAAAATTACCAGACGAGTCAGCCGTAACTGTTCTGATGAGAATTATGTCCCCATCTGCATCTTTAATCTCTATTCCAACTGGTTTTCCAGCGTTATTTTGTTGAATTTTTCCATTTAGTTCAGCAATTTCACCTTGTTTAACTGAATATTTATCAAGACTGAATGAGATTATTTCTGAAGCTGATGCAGTATAAACAAATGGAACTAGTACCAAGAGTGCAAAAAGCAAAATTACTTTCATCATGAAATGTTCTCCGTTTTAGAAACTTCACCAGTAAGAGAAACTCCACCATTACTAATCCAATCAGTAAATGCATTTACATAAATTACTCCGCTACCTAATGCTGCATCATCAGGTATCAAAAATGATAAAATGATCTCAGATTCTCCCTCATTAATCGGAGTTCTAATTGATCCTACTCCAAGTGTTGTTAAAGAGGTGTCAAAGAGGTTTACTGTAACAAGTGGTTCGATGTTAATATTAGATGTTAGTGTAACTTTGATGTGAGCCATCTCTCCTCTTTGTAGAGTTGATGCATTACCTTGCTGATCAGTTACTTGGACTGTTTGAATTTGGAATTTATCATATTGTGATTTTATATTAAAAAATACATTGTCTGTTATGATATTACCATTCACATTACTAGAAGCTGAAATTTTATAATATCCGACAAGGAATCTATCAGAAATTCTAAAGTCTAATTGTTCAGAAGAGCTACCAACTTGTAATGTTCTTGTAATTATTGGAGTTCCGTTTGGATCAATTACATCAATTGTTACATTTGAAGTGCCAGAATTATCACTAATACTTGCACCTACGGTGATTAATTCGTCAAGATCAAACTCACTTTTACTTAAAGAAAGGTTTAGTTCAGCATCTGGTTGTGGGGCTTCTGGAATGCCAGTTCCAACATAGATTGTTCCTGTCATCCATGGATGCACCATACAAAAGTACGGATAAGTACCAGAATTGTTCAGAGTTACAGAATAACTACTTCCTGATGTCATTATTCCACTGTCCCAAATACCATATCCTTCACCAGATGGAGTTCCAGATGTTGTTGTATGTGGAGCCATATCAGAGTTAACAAAGGTAACAGTATCTCCAACTGCAGCTGATGCCTGACTAGGAATGAAGCAGTTTGGTTCACATCCAGGCATGCTTGAACCTTGTGCATATTGTATTGTTGTAGTTTGTGGTGGGAGTGGAACACTCAGTTGAAGTGTAATTGCATCTGCGAGGAGAACACATTGAGATGAGATATCAACTACATTTCTTCCTAGACTAGAATCATATGATGTACAAAAAGACATGTCGTCGTATAATGCCTCTACAACTCTGATTGTAAATGTATAATCACCTACTAGTTGTGGGGTCCAAGATAAACTTGGAGAAAATGATTGTCCAGGATCCAATTGACTTGTAACCCACGTTACACCAGATTCAGGACCTGTATGAGATATCATAAAACCAAACTCCTGATAAGAATTTTGATTATTTACCAGATCTACTTTAATTTGTGTTTGTTGACCTATAGATACTTCAGATACTGGATCAGCAAGTGAGTTTGTAAAGATTCCAGCATTACTGATGTTAAGGTATGGCGGGGTGTATTCAACTATTGTTATAGTAAAGCTTGCAGTTCCAGTATTACCATTTGCATCTTGAGCTGTACATGTTACGGTGGTACTACCAACAAAAAATTGAGTACCAGATGAATGACTACATGTAGGAGTTATCGAACCATCAACATTATCAGTTGCACTAACAGAAAATACACCTACCGCACCAACATTGCTTGCAATCTCATCAAGTGTCATATCTGAGGGAACACTTACTGTTGGTGGCGTTGTATCATATTCTATTACTGAAATAAAAAAGACGGCAGTTCCAACATTTCCAGCTGCATCAGCTGCAGTACAATATATCTCATTATTACCAATTTGTAATGTTGCACCAGATTCGGGAGAACATGTTGGACCCACAGTTACTGCATAGTTATCAGTTGCAGTAACAGAAAATGTGGCAGTAGAATTTGTAGAGCCTTGTGGGAGATTAATTGTCATATCTGAAGGGACGTTAATGACGGGAGAAGTTGTTTCAAGATTTACAGTCACATCAAATGTAGATTTTATGCCATTTTGGGCAGTACAGATTACATTAGTTGTCCCAATTGGGAATGTTGCTCCAGATGAGGTATCACATGTTACAGACATTGCACTTCCGTCATGTGTAGCTGAAACTGCAGAATAGGTTCCAACAACACCTGAGTTATCAGGAGCCCCTAAAGTTATGTTTCCAGGCGTGTTGATTTGTGTTAGCCAGCCATCCTGAACGGTCCAGACATAATTATCCTCAATGTTAACGGTTCCTCCACTAAATGGATAAGGATCATCACAAATACTATCACTGTCACTGTCAGTACATATACCACTATAATCACTCCAATAATTTCCACTATTGATTACCTCAGAATTTTCTGTCCAATCATACGTGTCTAGTTTATCAAAATCAGAACCGTTACCTTGATTTTGTTCATTATTTACAAAATTGTTGTGAACAACTTGGGAAGAAGCCCATGATTGGATACCATAATTATTATTTGAAATTGTATTGTGGTAAACTAGATTAAAATTTGACAATCCAATGCCAGTTTGAAAACCAGAAATGGTATTATCATGAATTTCTGCATAACCTACATTTATACCTGTACCAACAGTATTATCAGAAAAATATGTAAATTCTCCATTGTAAGTTAAAGTATTATCAAAGATGTGACATCTTTGACAATTTTGTATTCCTATTTCAATAATAGGACCTATAGAATTATTTTTGACCGTTACTGGTTCATTGTTGTAATAATTACCGTTGGACACAAAAATACCATATCGAACACCTGAAATTGTATTATTTTCGATAACATTAGTATCAGAACCGTAATGAATACTTACATTTATTCCACCTACTGTTTCTAATCTCCATCCCGTGTAATTATTAGGATCAAAATATTGGTTTGATGGATCAGTTATAGTATTTCCAGTAATTATGAAATTTTTACCTTCAAGCTGTATTGCTGTTTCTCGTATATCAGTAAATACATTATTTGTAATTGAATCCCCTACAGAATTTGAAAGTGTTATTCCGTACTGAGTTTCAGTAATTGTATTTCCCTGAAATGAATTATTTATTGAGTTATCACCAATGACAAATCCACAAAAATCTTTTACTGTAAAGTTTTTAATCACCAAATTTGTTTTGGCATTAAAGGAAAATGCACGATTATCCTCAGTCAGACCTTGACAATAATATTGCCAGTTGTAATCCCCACTTCCATAATTTTGATCATAGTTTGTATTTGGACTTCCAGTAATATTTACACCGTTCCCATCTAGAATGATGTTATTTGCTGAGATAACAATATTTTCTGAAACATCGCTTGTGAAAGTACAGGTCCGAGTTCCAGCATCCCATGTTCCAACTGTTGAACAATCACCACCTGTGGCATCGTCAGTTATGGAAAGTTCGGCAAAAGCATCAGGTAATGCATAAAGTCCAATAGCAAAAATTACTAGAATAGAAAAGAGTAGAATTTTCAACAATAATACAGGATGTTAATCTCAATTAAGAATTTTCTAGAATAGTCTTATTCTATATGCTGAAATACGTGAATGTCTCTTAGTTTAACAGGATTTAAAAATACATGGACATATGATATTTAGTTAATATGACAAAAATTGATGCAAAAACAAAAGTAATTTCATTAAAACCCGGTCTTGATTCTGATGCCGCTGAAGAAATGGTTGATTCAAGAAAAGTAAAACTTTTCCAGACATTACTTCATAAACCTAAAAAAAGTGAGATACATCTACATTCTCTCACATTACATTTTGAAGCAATTCTTATACTATCTGGTAAATACTGTGTAGACTTTATTCGTGATGCTGAACATTCTTTATCTGTTGATAAAAATGTCCAGGAAGTGATTATTTCTGATGAGGTTTTTCCTGTCAAAAAAAAGAAAGGGGTTCTCAGTAAATTGGAACCATCTTTCAAAAATAAAGTAAAAATTGAAATGCAGGAACGTGTCATGCTTCAGAACACAGATGATATATCATTTGATCATCATGGGAAAGAGTTGAATCTCTCATACAATGACACGCTAAAACTATTAGAAAAACATCCTAAAAAAACAATAAATGCTGATAAGGATTCTATACGTCGACCTGAAATCACAACTGATGCTGCAATTTCAAAACTTATGTCAAAACTTAAAAAACCAGCAGATGCTGGAATAAAATCGTCTGAGGAACGTATTGAATTTAGAGATATTTTGGAAATATATGTTCCAATTTATGAGGCGAGATTAATTGGTCCTAAGAAAAGAATCAAAATATTACGAATTGATGCAGTTAGAAAAAAAATTCTATAATTATTTTATCATTCTCTGAAATTCCGGGTCATCATGGAATTTTTCAAAAACTTTCTCTTTTCGTGCCCATAACTTAATTGTCTTTGAGTGTTTAATTGCAACATTTAGCAAATCAAATGCTTCGTTAACCTCATTTAACGCAGCTTTACTTCTGGCTTTTGCATAAACCACATTGATGTTTCCTTTGTGTCTATCTAAAATTTTATCAAAAACATCAATAGCTTTTTCATGTCTATCTAATTCTGCCAATTCTATTCCTTTATGAAATAAAGAATCAAGATGTTTTGGATTTGCTCTATATACATTTTCAAAACAATTCAGTGCAAGTTCATGTTTCCCTGTTTTGCCTAATACAATTCCTTTGTAAAATCTCGGGTTTGATTTTTTTGGGTCAATTTTAATTGCTTCATCTAATACTTTCAATGCTTCATCATGTTCAAGTTTCTTGTCAAGTAAGACTCCTTTATTGTAATATGCCGGCGCATAGCTTGTGTCTGCCTTGATTGCTTTTTCATAATATTCCATTGCTCCTTCCGGGTCTCCAAGTTCTGCCATTGCAATTGCACGATTATTCAATGCTGGCGCATCATTTGGGTTCATTTGTACTATCATATCAAAACACGTTATTGCATCCGGATACTTTTTCAATTGATTTAATGCCAAACCCTGATTGTACCATGCATTAACATTTTCAGGATCAATTTTTGTGACTTTTTTAAATAATGACACTGCAGCTTTTGGTTGATTTTTCTCTAAAAATGTCATTGCCTGATACATCAAGTCTTCTGGGTCTTCCTTTTTTCCAAATAATCCCATATTTTTTAATAATTAATCCTGTTTATAACAACTGCACTGTTTTGACTTGTGGTGTATACATCCGATTAGTTTATGGTCTTTACATCCGCAAATCATACACTTTTTCAACTTTTCACATGTACTTTTGATTGACCACTACTTAATGGGTTGCATAATGAATCTATAATATCATTCATCACCCTAATGTAATTTTGAGAAAAATTACTATTAGGCTAAACGAAAAAGATTATCTGGATTTTTTACTTGAAAGTAATGAGCATAACAATACGGCTGTAGAGCAAATACATGAAATCATAAAATATTATGTTTTAATCAGACGTCGCCGTGTAAAATTAAAACCTACTTCTAAAGAAAATTTGGATTCACATATCTGATTATTTACATTTTTTCCTATGCTTTCTCAAGTCATTTGGGTCTCTAAACTCTTCATCACAATTACGACATTTTACATCAATTCTTCTTCCATGTGCAACTTTTTCATGTCTTTTTAATCTCTCTGCGTCATGCAAATCTGACCCACATTTCTTACATTTTGTGGTACTATCTTCTGTTTTTGCAAAAAGTTTCAACGCACATTATAGTCATTAGATGTTAAAATGATTTTCCTTTTTTCCATTAGGAGTATGATAATGTTGTTTATTTTATGTATAATATGAAAACAAATATGGATCTAAGCAAGGTAGTAAAAATTGGAATAATATCTGGAATCTCAATAATTGGCATTATTGCAATAACAAACATGTTTTTTCCTTCAAATACCCTAAATTTACATGAGCAAGCATGCATGAGTCTTGCAAATCAAATGATTGAAAATATGGAAGAATCCAATTTTGACACTGAAAAATTTGCAAAAATAAACGACTTATTGTTCTTAAAAATGATTAATGAACAATGCACTGATACTGAAGGTTGGAAAAAAATTGTGAGTTATAGTCCTGAAAATTAATTTGGTTTGAATATCTCTGGCATCATTTCTAAAATTATTTTATGGGATGGCTGCCTTTCTAATTTCTGACAAATTTTATAGACACAATCTCCTATCATTGATGAGGTCACATCTCTAACTTCATATTTTTCAAAAATTTCATCATCTGACATATTTTTCATCTGAGAATTAATGTTAAATGCAATTTCTAGTGCAACTGGTTTTAATTTTGCTTCATAATCTTGCTGTAAAATTTCAATTTCTTCTTTGAGTCTGTTTGTTATTTCTTTATCCGTTGTAGTCTTTTTTTCTAATTCTAGTTTTCTTAATTTTTTAACAGTCTTTCCGCTGTGGTAATCAAAACTAATGATTAATTCCTTTATCACACTGACTAAATTGGGAGTTTAGGATATAAGGTATATGAAATAATGAGTACTATGCAAGTAAATGAAATTTTTAAATCAATTCAAGGAGAGGGGCCAAATTTTGGTAAGCCTGCAATTTTTCTAAGAACTGCTCAGTGTAATTTGAAATGTACTTGGTGTGATACAAAATATACTTGGGATTGGGAAAATTATGATTTTCAAAAAGAAGTAAATGAAATGACAATTGATGAGATTAAAGGTGCTATATTAGATCTTGAAATTAACCATCTGGTAATTACTGGTGGTGAACCATTGCTTCAACAAGATGATCTGGCTGATTTACTATCTTTTCTAAAACCTGATTTCTATGTGGAAATTGAAACTAATTGTACAATCTTGCCAAACAAAATGTTAACAGATCTAGTTGATCAATGGAATGTATCTCCCAAAACTGAAAACTCTGGAAATCCGTTGGAACTTTATGAAAATAACGAATGCTATTACTTTTTTGCAAATCAGGAAAATTGTTTTTTTAAATACGTTGTAGAAAGCGAAGCCGATATTCCTGAAATCAAAAAATTTGTCACAAAGTACAAAATTCCTGAAAAAAGAGTACAATTGATGACTCAGGCATCAACAAAAGAAGAAATACGTATACGAGAAAAATCAATTTCTGAACTAGCAAAATCTAACAATTTTGCGTTCTCCCCAAGACTTCATGTTGCAATGTGGGGGTCACAACGTGGAAAATGATTATAACCTGAGAAAATTAGAATTTTGAACATGGCAAAAATAAAAACAGGAGACCTTGTAATGTTTTTTTATAACGATTCAAAAAAGTGGCTACTGAAAATTACTAAAAAAGAACAATTTCACTCACACATTGGAGTTATCAAACATGCTGATGCGATAGGAAAAGAATTTGGAAGCAGATTAGTTACAAACAAGGACAAATACGTTTACTTGTTAAAACCTACAATCCATGATCATGTAATGAAAATGCAACATAGTACACAAATTGTTTACCCAAAAGATTTTGGATATATTGCAGCAAGAATGGGCGTTCAATCTGGTCAAAAAATACTTGAAATTGGAACTGGAAGTGGCTCATTAACTACTTTTCTTGCTAGTATTGTAAACCCTCGTGGACATGTTTACACTTTTGATGTTGAACCAAAATTCATGGAAATTGCAGAAAAAAATATCAAAAAGGCTGGAATGTCAAAATATGTTACCATGCATGAAATGAATCTAAAAAAATCTAAAAAAATGCCTTTAGAAGAAATGGATTTAGCTATAATTGATCTTGGTGATCCTTGGGAGGTATTACCCCAAGTTAGAAAAATGCTCAAAAGTAGTGGAAGTGTAGTTGCAATTTGCCCAACGATGAATCAACTTGAAAAATTATCTGTCGCTTTTGTAGAAAATGAGTTTACTGATATAGAATGTACTGAACACATACTTCGTCATATTGAAGCTAGAGAAGGAAAAACTAGACATTCGTATAGAGGAATCGGTCATACAACATATCTTGCAATAGCAAGAAAAGTCCACTTTAATAAGAAAAGAACAAAGAAAAAGTGAATTAATTGACTCTAGATAAACTAACTAAAGAAATTGTAGAAAAATTCATTCCTTCCCGTGAAAATAATTCTAGAAAAGGTGATAATGGTAAAGTCTTGATAGTTGGTGGAAGTTACATCTATCACGGTGCGCCAGCACTTTCATCACTTGCTGCATTACGTTCTGGAAGTGATCTTGTGTATACATGTGTTCCAAAAATTAATGCATTTTCAACACGTTCAATTTCACCTGATTTGATAGTTATCCCGATGGCCGATTCAAAACTTACTCGTGGAACTGTTAACAAAATGTTAGGACAAGTTCCTGTTGATATTGATTCAACTGCTATTGGAATGGGACTTGCAATACAAGATATTGAGGCGATAAAGCTACTTGTAAAATCTCTACTTGATAGAAATGTACGTGTTTTATTAGATGCTAGTTCTTTAGTAAAAGAAATACTTCCAATAATTGAAGGACAAAATGTTATTGTCACACCTCATTCAGGTGAATTTAAAAGAATTTTTGGTGAACCTGTTGAAAATGAAATCAATCCTCGAATTTCTTCATGTGAAAAATTTGCGAAAAAACATTCAATCACAATATTACTAAAAGGACAAGAAGATATAATCACAAATGGTGATGTTACCTACACAAATCCTACATTAACTCCATGTATGACCGTTGGAGGTACAGGTGATGTTCTATCTGGATTAACTGCTGGATTTTTATCTAGAAATAAAAATATGATTGAATCTGCAAGTGCTGCAATCTTTGTTAATGGTATGGCCGGACAAATACTTCAAAAAGAATTTGGTAACCATATTCTTGCAAGTGATCTTATATCCACATTACCTAAAGTGTTAAACTCATTTAATAATTAAAAAAATGAACTATGAAAAAGCATTAAAATTCATAGATAAAAATAAAGATTCTCTTCTTAAAGATCTACAAACATTAATCCATCAACCAAGTATTTCTGCAAAAAACGAAGGAATTGAAGAATGTAGTATTCTTGTATCTAAAATTTTAAAAAAATCTGGCATAAAATCCGAAATTTTACGATTAGGAAAGAATGCAGCACCTCTTGTATATGGGGAAGTAAAATCAAAAAACAATCCAAACACTACATTGTTATTTTATAATCATTATGATGTACAACCTGTTGAACCATTAGACTTATGGGATGATCCTCCTTTTAGTGGTAAAATAATTGGAAACAAAATTTTTGGTCGTGGGGCATCAGATGACAAAGGTGAATTAATCACTAGAATCAAAGCTGTTGAATCGTATCTGAAAACATATGGTGATGTTCCATGTAACATAAAATTTGTAATTGAAGGCGAAGAAGAAAATGGAAGTGAAAACATTGAACGTTACTTAAAAAAATACAAAAAGAAATTTGTATGTGATGGCGTTGTATGGGAGTTTGGTTATGTTGATCAAAAAAATAGACCAATTATTGGGTTAGGAATGAAAGGTCTACTATACGTAGAATTAATTGCAAAAGAATCTGTAAGAGATGTTCATTCTAGTTTTGCAGTAATTATCAAAAATCCTGCATGGAAATTAGTTCGGGCACTAAATACAATGCGTGATGAAAACGGAAAGGTGTTGATCAAAGGCTGGTATGATGACATCATGCCATTATCAAAAAATGATATTAATCTGATCCAAAAAGAACCCTTTGATGCTAAAGGTTTCAAAAAAGAATATGGTGTGAAAAGTTTTGTTGGTAACAAAAATGCCTTTGCTGCAAAGAAAGCTTTGGTATCTGGGGTAACATGTAACATTGCAGGTATAACCTCTGGTTATATTGGTGATGGTGCAAAGACAGTTCTTCCAGGAAGTGCAAAAGTGAAGATTGACTTTAGATTAGTTCCAAACATGGATCCAAAAAAATTAATAAAACTTTTAGCAAAACATCTACGTGTAAATGGGTTTAACGATATATCGATCAATGTTTTAAATGCAGAAGCAGCTGCAAGAACAAATCCAAATGAAAAAATTGTTACAACTGTTTGTGAAAGCACAAAAAAAATTTTTGGTGACTATGTTTTGAACATTTCTAACGCGGGAACTGGACCAATGCATGCATTTACAAACATTTTATCGGTTCCTTGTATCTCTGTAGGTGCGTCATACATTTTTTGTAGAATGCATTCTCCAAATGAATTTGCAAAAATCGATCTACTAAATAAAACTACTAAGAATATTTGTTTGTTGATAGAAAATTTTTCACGATCATAATTTGTGAAATTTACTTGATTTAATTACACAATGTATGTAAAAACAAGTAACTTGTACAATATAACACGGAAAAGATCCGGCAGAATGTTATGGCTATGTCTAAAGCTAAGAGAAGCGCAGCAGCTAAAAAAGCAGCACGCACTCGTAAAAGAAGAGCAACAGCCGCAGCTACAGCAGCTACAAAGAAAAGAGCTTCTGCAGCACGCAAACGTAAGCGAACCGTCGCAAAGAAAGGCGGAGCAAAACGTAAAGCAGCTCCAAAACGTAAGGCAGCAGCAAAACGTAGAGCACCAGCAAAAAAAAAAGGTGGAGCAAAACGTAAAGCAGCCCCAAAACGTAAAGCAGCAGCAAAACGTAAAGCACCAGCAAATAAAAAAGGTGGTGCAAAACGTAAAGCAGCTCCAAAACGTAAGGCAGCAAAACGTAAAGCAGCTCCAAAACGTAAGGCAGCAAAGCGGAAAGCAGCTCCAAAACGACGTCGTCGTTAAACTGATCGAAAATATGTCAGTAACGTTGACCGCGGTAACACGCTGATGCGTTCTCGGCAATTGACGATCTACATTTTTTTAGATATCACCTAACTAAGGGTATTCACAAATTTCTAGTAATGACTTTTATTGTCTGTTTTTAGACTCATTGTATGAGCATGTACATGCCAGGTGCAACTGCTGTAGGTATTACATTTGATCAAGGTGTAGTATTTGCAAGTGAAAAAAGAATTGCATACGGAAATTTTCTTGTTAGTAAATCTACAAAAAAAACTTTCCCAATAACTCCTAAAGTTGGAGCAACTTGTGCAGGGTTGGTTGCTGACATGCAATTATTATCCTTACAAATTTCGGCATTAGCAAAAATTAGAAGAATGGATTTAAAACGTGATGTTCCACCAAACACAATTGCAAAAATGATGTCAAATATGATGTATGAGAGACGATACTTTCCTTTGTTAACTCAAGTGATTGTTGGTGGAATGACTGACAAACCTGTAATCTATACCCTTGATCCTTTAGGTTCGGTCTTACCTGATGACTACGCTGCTGTTGGTACTGGTGCTGAAATGGCATTGGGAGTCTTAGATCCTCAATTCAAAGAAAACATGAATGAAAAAGATGCCGTGGACTTGGCTGTTAAAGCAGTTCGTTCTGCAACCATGAGAGATTCTTTCAGTGGTGATGGAATTGATATCTTAGTTGTAAACAAAGATGGAATTACTGAATTCACCGAAGACGTAAAGTAATCTATAGGGTTTTAGAAATTTCCCACGCTTTGTCGGAAATATAATGTAAATTTTTCAAAACTTCTCCTTTCTCCATATTTTCTAATTCACTACTATCAACCTCTGATTTTCCAACTGCAAGAAATTTATTTTGTGACTCTTCGACAATACACACAATGTCATTTTTTGCAAATTCTGAAAATTTTTTGATTCCAGGTCTCATGAGATTAGCTCCTTTACACATGAATCTAACAGCTCCCATATCCACTTGAACATATGGAAATTTTTGTAATGTTGAAATTTCACTGAGAAACGGAAGATATTCATCTTTAATTTTTAAAATTTTAATCTCATTACCTGTGATCAATTGTATCTCATTGTCAATCTCATAGACCTTGAGATTTTTCACTTTAGGTACATCTATTTTCCATTTTTTTGACACAATTTTCAGTAATTGCACTGTTTCACTTTTTGAAATTAAATTTGTCTTCAAGCCTTTGTGATCTCTTTTCTAATGTCTATTAGGTCCCGTAATATTGCACTGGCAGTTTCAATTCCTCCTGCACCTCTTCCAATAATTGTCTGAGTACCTGAATGTTCAGATGTGAATGAAATGGCATTTAATGTTCCATTTACACATAATGGATCATTAATTTTTATCTCTATAGGAGACACCGTTAATTCTTTGTCACATGAGGCAATTAGTTTCACTGCACAATCTTTTTTTTGTGCATTTTTGATGTCATTTGTATTAACTTTACGAATTCCCTTTTTAATTATATCTGGCATTGTAACTTTCATGCCCATTATCCAATTTGCTAGAATGACAAGTTTCGCAGCTGCATCTAATCCATCTAAATCAAGGGATTCATCAGCTTCAACATAACCTTTTGATTTTGCATCATTCAATGCATCATCAAATGACATTCCATCTGCCATATTTGTCAGTATATAGTTAGTTGTACCATTAAGAATTCCTTGAAATGATAATATCCTTTCTCCGCTTAAACTATTTTTTGCATAATCTAAGATTGGCGTGCCTCCTCCAACTGTTCCGCTAAATCTGAGCATCACTTGATTGTATGTTGCTAATTCCATCAATGAAGGAAATGCAAGTGCTAACGGTCCTTTATTTACTGATATAACATGCATTTTTCTTTTCATTGCAGAAATTATGTGACTCATTCCAGGTTCTGCATCTTTGTAATTACTTGCAGTAGTTTCAATTAAAACATCTGCATCAACATTCTGAATAATTTCTTTACCTGGAATCTGTTTAATTGATTTATCATACTCTCTAACTGTTCCTGACTGTTTTTTTATTTTGTTTAGTTTTTTCAGATCCAATCCTGCTTCATTATATGCGCATCCTTTGCTATCAAAAACTCCCACAATTCTTGGTTTGAGTCCAAATTTTGAATAAAGATCATGTGTACGTGACTCTAAAAGCTGTGAAAAGCTTTGCGCTACAACCCCAAATCCACATAGTATTATTCTCATAGTATCGTAAAATAGGATGGATTATTTAATCTGTGTCTAATTTGAGAGATAATGAGTTTATACAATATCTAAGTTTAGTTGGATTGGGTCCATCATCAAAAACATGTCCCAAATGTGTTCCACATTTCTTACAGTTAACTTCAACTCTTACCATCCCAAAACTTCTGTCTTCTATGTATTCTATGTAATCATCATTTTCAGGTTTAAAAAAACTAGGCCAACCTGTACCTGAATCAAATTTTGTATTTGATGAGAATAATTTAATTCCACATCCTCTGCATTTGTAAACTCCATTTTCTTTACAATCCCAATACATTCCTGTAAATGCACGTTCTGTTCCTTTCATTCTGCAAACTTCGTATTCATCTGAATTAAGTTCTTTTTTCCATTCCTCATCTGTCTTAATATTTTCCTTACTCATCATCTATTCCTCTTTGCCTCTGTCCTTTTTTCAGACTCAAATCTTTCTAATTCGTATTTATTCATGTCAACAAATTTGATTATCTTGCTTAACGTTGGATGTTTTTTATTAATTGCTTGATACATTTTCTGTGCTACAATTCTGTAATCTTGATGCCCTTGTGGCACAGTACGTAACTCAATCATGTGAACTGCTTCTCTTAAATTCATTTTCATCATATATGGATAGTTATATGCAAAATTAACAACATATTGTGCTTCCTCTGGAAATTTTTTTCTAATCTTGTTGAATATGATGTTTGTATTATTCATACATTCTTTGAATTCTTTTTGAATCCCAAGATCCTTTATTTCTTGAGGAACATCAAACCCATGAAATGTTGTAAGTAATTGTCTCTCTAATGTTAATGCCCTATGTCTATGAAAGTCTCTAAACATTCCAAAATTTGTGACTAAATCAAACGTATACTCTGTCATTTCAAATGCACGTGATGGTCTATGTCTTCTATTTTTTCGAATATTTGACATTTCAGAAATAATTTTCTTTTTCTTGGCCATGCCCATTTTTCTTATTTGTTGTAAAATTTTCTCAAATGAAATTCCTGGTGATTGTTCATAAATTATTGCAGATATTACACTGTTGATTGCTCTTTCTTCACTTCCAATTTCTACTAATTTTACTACTTTTCCTCTACTTGATGTGCCTGAAATAGAAGATTTTGCTACATTTTGTGCAGATTTTTTTATCTGATTTAGATAATTCTGTAAGATTTTACCGTATTTGTCATCTGATCTTCTTACAAATGATTTGATTGTGGTATCAAGTTCATTTTTTATTTGAGATGATAAATTATTCTCTTCTTTTAATTTGGATGCAAACAATATTGATAATAGATATTCAAATGCCCTTCCATTTCCAGTAATTCCGACATTTGTTAGTGTTGATGCAGGAAGTAAACTTCTTAATGCATCAAGTGCTTTTGCTTTTGTTGCAGCATTGTATATTCTAATTGAAGATTTTATAATCACATCATCATTAATTGCATTGAATTTTTTTTCTTTACCATCTCTATCTCTAAATTTATAATTATTAATTGAATCCCTTTCTCTAATTAGTTTTAGCATAGGTTCTATATTGTTAGAATATATCTTAAAATCTAAATTACATGAATCAATATATTCATCAGCAAATCTTGATTTCATTATTGTTGGTTCATAGAGAAATTTGTATTTTCCTCTAATTTTTTTATCCCATGATACATATCTTGATGATTTTTCTAAATATGAAAATCCAATTCTTCTATCTTCAATTTTTTTAACTGCAATATTTGAAAGTCCTTCCACTGCAATTTGTGCAATACCTAACTCTGCAACTGAATCATCACCATATTCTAACAAAACTTTATCGTAAAACTCTTCCCCACGATTTTTATTTTTTAGAAATTCATCTAAGAAAATTTTTCTCATACTTTTGTTTGTTCTACTATATCGTGACATCAATGCCCCACGATCAACTTGCCTTGGTGTGATTACTGCAAAGACATTTTTATCTGAATTCGAAAAATGTTTTTCTAAAATTCTTCTCTCGTTGGCTGAAAATTCTGGCAATAATATTATTTCCTGTGATTGGTTTTATCTTTATCTTCTGCCAATCTGAATTAGATCGGGTGACTTTGTTGGAAGATCAGTTCCATTTTGTTGACCTTTTGCTTGCCATCTTGTTAAAACTTCACGGAATGCTTTTTCCATATCTTCATCTTCAATATACATCAAAGTTGTCACCCATCTCCCTTTAACGCTCTTTTCATTTCCAACCGGTCCACCAAGTGACTTCATCCAAAATTTAGATGGAAGAACTTTCAATGAATCATTATTTGGTTCATCTCTTAATTTTTCCCAATATTCTGACACAAATTTTAGAATCTGACCTAATTCTTCTTTATCAATCATAATACTTTCTCGTTAAATTCTAATAATAAAATTGCTCTTAGTCATGAATCTCTAATTTAGTTAATTTCTTTCTACCAAAATTGTCAACCTTGTTAACACTTGGTCGGTTATATCGATCTGTCAATTCCAGTCATGAACAACTCTGAAGTTGAGATTATTGGTAAACCCGTAAAAGACATGTACGGTGCACCAATGGGCAAAATTTTAGGTACCTCCACAGATGTTGATGGTTCTATACAGACAGTCGGCATCAATTGTGGTTCTGAAGGACTAAAACAAATTGCTTTTGATCAACTCGTAGTTCAATCTGAAGTAGTAATTTTCATCCCTAAGTGGAGATTGGATTCACAACGTTTACTAAAACAAAAAGAACTTGTAATCCGACGTCTTAACGCATTGA
Organism: Candidatus Nitrosopelagicus sp.; assembly: GCA_028242535.1. Lineage (GTDB taxonomy): Archaea > Thermoproteota > Nitrososphaeria > Nitrososphaerales > Nitrosopumilaceae > Nitrosopelagicus. The sequence goes on from JAOJYB010000002.1 coordinate 106,678, forward strand.
TGGAAATTGTCTCTGACAACGACAGCATGAAGTCTGATGCAGAAATAATTCATGAAAAGTACAACACAAAATTAATGACACTCCAACGTACTGAATATGAAATTAACTCTGAGTTAGATAATAGAGTCGTCGAAATTGAAGAACAGGAAAAATCTGTCAAAGTTCTTTTGTTTGACGCAAAAGTTCAATTCAAAAGTAACGAAATTTCTCAGGAGACCTTCGATCATGTACAAAAAGAAACAGACGAAATGCTTCAGCACATGAAACATGAGAAAGATGAGATTGCTAAAGTTAAATCCAGACTAGCAAATCTCTCACTCGAAGATATGATTCCAAAGGTATCACAATCTTCGGTGATGCCAGGAACCTATCTAAAAGAACCTTCTGAATACAGTTCAAATGAAACTCGCTTACCGGAGCCTCCTTGCTCTGAACCTTCATCAGAAGAGTCATCTAAAACTCAGATGATGACAATTCCTTCACAAAACGATGCTCCAGCAGCACTTGAATCTGACTGGATTAAAAGAATGAATTCACAATAATTCGTTTAACTTTTTAAAATCATAATATAACAAGTATTATTGCACTCTGAGAAATTTGAGATTGGATTAGGAAATAATGATTCTTCAATAAGGGAATCTGCAAAGAAAGACTATCTGTCATTTTGGGATGAATGTGCAAAATCATTGTCTTGGTTTGAACCGTGGAGCAAAACTCTACAATGGAATCCTCCTTTTGCAAAATGGTTTGTTGGTGGAAAACTCAATGCATCATACAATGCCTTAGACGTACACCAAAAATCAAAATCTGATAAAACTGCTATTTTATGGGAAGGTGAAGATGGGACTGATAGAAAAATTACATACGGAGAAATGTTCGAACAAGTCAAAAAACTTGCCAATGTTTTGAAATCATTAGGCGTCAAAAAGGGAGATCGTGTAACAATCTATCTTCCTATGATTCCTGAACTACCAATTTCCATGCTTGCATGTGCACGAATTGGAGCAGTTCATACGGTTGTATTCTCTGGATTTAGTGCAAATTCTCTTTCAGATCGAGTTGAAGATTCACAATCAAAGATCATAATTACTGCTGATGGTGGATACAGAAAAGGAAAAATTATCAATCTCAAAGAAATTGTTGATGAATCTGCATCTTCTATTCAATTTGTAAAAAATGTAATTGTTTATCAAAGAACTGGTCAAGAGATCCAAATTAACGAAAAAGATTTGATGTGGTCTGATGTAATGGATACTTCTTCAGATGTTTGTGATGCCGAAAAACTCGACAGTAATGATTCGTTGTATATCTTGTATACTTCTGGAACTACTGGAAAACCAAAAGGTGTGTTACATGGAATTGGTGGTTATCTGACTCATGTTTATTCAACATACAAATGGGCATTTGACATAAAAGACCATGATGTTTATTTTTGTACCGCTGATATTGGATGGGTTACTGGTCACAGCTATGTAGTTTATGGTCCATTGTTACATGGAGCAACACAGGTAATGTATGAAGGTGCACCTGATCATCCAAACTCTTCTAGAATGTGGGATATAATCCAAAAATACAATGTCACAATTTTCTACACAACCCCTACTGCACTCCGCATGTTAATGAAATTTGGAGATGACATTCCAAACTCATTTGATCTTTCAACTTTACGTTTGCTTGGAACTGTTGGTGAACCAATAAACCCTCAAGTTTGGAAATGGTATTTTGATGTGATTGGAAAAAAGAAATGTCCAATCATTGATACATGGTGGCAAACAGAAACTGGTGGCATACTAATCAGTCCTCTTCCTGGCATTGAAACTATTCCATTAAAACCTGGTTCTGCAACATTACCTATTCCTGGTCTTGATATTTCTGTTGTTGATGAATCTGGAAATGAAGTAGAAGCAGAAACAAAAGGCTCACTAATAATTAAAAATCCTTGGCCTGGAATGCTTCTTGGATTATGGAAGAATATGGAAAAATACAAAAACGTCTATTGGTCAAAATTTGAATCACTATATTATCCTGGAGATTATGCAATCAAAGATTCTGATGGATATTTGTGGCTTCTAGGTCGTTCTGATGATGTATTGAAAGTCGCCGGTCATAGAATTGGTACTGCAGAATTAGAAAGCAGTATTATATCACATAATGATGTGGCAGAATCTGCAGTGTGTGGAATCCCTGATGATGTGAAAGGTGAATCAATAATTGCCTTTGTTGTCTTGAAAGAAAATGTTCATACCTCTGATGACACTCTTCGTTCTGAACTACGTGATACAATTAGAACTCAAATTGGTCCTATTGCAACCCCAAGTCAATTTTACGTAGTTAGTAAATTACCAAAAACTCGCAGTGGAAAAATTATGAGACGTCTTCTCAAATCGATTGCGAACAATGAAACCATTGGTGATGTTAGTACTCTTGAAGATGGTACTGTGGTGAGTGAAATTCAATCGACATTTAATGAATTACAAAAAAACATACAAAATCAAAAGAACTAATTAGAAATCATCTAATGTTGCTTCTTCATCTTCATCTAATGCAACATTTGTTTGGAATCCTGCCCAGACTATTGCAATTGCTTCAGAATTTACTGATATTCCTTGTTCTTTACAAAAATTAATGAAATTTCTACATTCACCATAAACATCCACCTCTTCTTCGAAACTCATAAATTTTCACAATGGCAAGGGTAGTTAATCTTTTTCATCATTTATTTCCTTATCTATGGATTCTACATCATTACTCATTTGAGGAATTACATCTCGAAGGTTTTCCATTGCACTTTTTATTTTCAAGACTGTGACTGATGCATTAGTTTTTTCTTGATCATAACTATGGCAAAACTTATCAATTCTTTCTAGTATGCCTTCTAATCTCTTGATATTCAATAACAAATCATGCTTGATTTGCTCATTTTCTGCCATAGATTTTGTTTAATGTTAGTTGATTTATAGTTTAGAAATTGGCACTCAGCAAGTCCATCAACACGAGATGGAATGTTTGGTATTCAATATATTCCCAAACTGGCCAACTAATCCCTGTAAATTATCCTATGTAATAAAACTAATCAAGAAGAAATGATCCTCTTTAGAATCTTATCTTTAGTTTAGTTTTTATTTTTGTATTCTACAGGATAGTTGAGGGGGATAATATCTAGAATCCCAGTGTTTGACGAACACATCAGTGTTTGTATCGGCTTCGATTATCCTTCTCAATATAATATCTGAAATTTATGTAAACCATTGTTCTAATGTCTGACTTTTCTTCTCAAGACTCTTTTTTAATCGATTTAACGACGTTTCGACCCTGTCTTTTGAAAAGTCACGTTCTTCTGATAGATATTTGACAATCCCTTCATAGTCTGTTTCTCCAAATTCAATTTTATCTATTTTAGATACATCTGGCTCTAAGAAAATTTTTCTTATCTGATCAAATGGAATTTTATTTAATTGTTCTTGGATCTGAGGAATATCTTCTAGTCTTTTATGCTGTTTAATCATCTTCATTGCAGTCTTTGGTCCAACTCGCTCAAATCCATCTGGATTAAAATCTGTACCAATCAAAATCCCGACATCGACAAGTTCCTCCCTGTTTAATCCCATGTTGTCTAAATTTTTTTGATATTCAATTATTTCCGGCAAAACCTCGATGTATGAATTTCTATTTGGTAGTTTTCTTCTACCACTATTTGTGAAATTCCTAACTAATCTTTTAGCGCCAAATAAAATAGAGTCAAAGTCCTGACTTGCAGATGCATATGCATGTCCTGTTGTTGTTAGACTTGCAGCTGTCGCTTCTCCTTCAGACGGTGCTTGGATATGTGGTATACCAAATAAATCAAGTAATTTCTTTGAATCTTCTACCATTCCATCTCTCATCGATGTAGTTTGTTGTGCAAACTTTCTTGCGTCTTCCATATTTCCTGAATGAATCGCTTTTTCATATTTCACTGTAGCTTCTTTTTTGATTTGCTTTCTTTTTTCAATCTCTGCCGATTTTAGAGAAGGTGGTTTCCCATCAAACACATAGACTGGTTTAATTCCAATTGAAAGAAAATTTATGTTTCTAAACAAGAGTCCTGTGATATGACTTGTAACTCTTCCTTGAGAGTCTGTCAGATGAAGTCCCTCTGGACCTCTTATTATTGCTAAAAACTGATAGATTGCATTATACGCATCAATTGCAACAATTCTATTTGTAAAAGATTCAAGCTGTGTTTTATCTCTAACAAGTAATGGTTTAAGATCTAATCCCATACAATCATTCAATACTTACTGGTTTTTTTGTTTACTGATTCGATTATTATACTAGAAATTCCTACTTTGCATGTCGGGATAGCCAAGCTTGGTCCAAGGCGGACGCCTCGAAATCTCAAAACAGGATAGCGTCTGTGCATTGCACACGGGGGTTCAAATCCCTCTCCCGGCGCCTCTTTTTTAAATACCGCTGAAATACATTGTAACATGGCTATATCCGTTAACAAAATCTTGGTCCCTCTTGATAATTCTAAAAATTCCTTTAGAGGATTATCATCTGCAATTTACTTTGCAAAAATGTGCAATGCCAAAATAATTGCAGTACATGCTGTATATGCCCCTCCAAAAGGTGATTTTGACACTTCTGGTCATTTCAACAAAGATCATAAAAAACAAGTCAAATCTATGATGAAAATTGCAGAAAAACAATGTGAAAAGGCTGGAGTTGAATTTGTTCAAAAAATTATATATGGAAATCCTGGTTATGAACTTGCAAAATTTGCAAACTCATCAAAAAATAAAATTGATCTGGTTGTAATTGGTTCTCGAGGAAGAAGTTCTGCAAAAGAACTATTTTTTGGAAGTACGTCTCAATTTGTTCTGCACAAATCAAAACCTCCTGTCTTAGTGATAAAATAATCCACTAGTGGAAAAGAGAGGAAAAAAAGGTCCATCTCATTTTTTGCCAAAAAACGGCACTTTCACTGATGGACTTAGTCTATGTCAAAATCATTATTAAATATTGTCGATAAATTATTTTTGGCTATTTTTCAGCTTTGATTATTTCTTTTTTCATCCAAACAGTTCTATTTTTATGATCAATTAATGAAATTCCCATACTTGCAATCTCATCTCTAATTTTATCTGCCTCTTCAAATTGTTTTTGTTCTCTGAGATTTTCTCTTTTCTTAATTAGAGTAAACACCGATTTTATTTCTTCATCTGACACAGTTTGAATTTTTAATCCTAATATGTCGAGCATATATTCTAAAACTGGTAGCACTTTTTCAGACATATTCTTAGTAATTTTTTCTTCAGCAGCTAAACTATTGATACTTTTTATCATATTAAAAAACACGGATAATGCAAGTGGAGTATTAAAATCATCATTTAATGCAGCATCAAATTTCACTCTTGAATCTCGTACTAATTCAGAAATATCTTCTGAATCATTTGTATATTCTGATAGTCTTAATTCATAATAACATGTTTCAATTTGTCGTAATTTGATTAGATTTTCTTTCAGAAGGTCTTCTGTATAATCAATTGGCTTTGAATAATGTCCTGAAACACAAAACAGTCTTGCAACATTTGGTCCCCATGAGTCTAGTACATGACTAATTGTTTTTACATTGCCTACTGATTTTGACATCTTTTCACCATTTATGGTAATCATTCCTGCATGCATCCAGATTTTTACAAATTTTTCATTGGTGAATGATTCTGATTGTGCGATTTCATTCTCATGATGTGGAAAAATTAGATCACGACCTCCGCCATGTATCTCAAAGTTTTTGCCAAGATACTTGATACTCATTGCTGAACATTCTATGTGCCATCCCGGTCTGCCTTTGCCCCATGGGCTTTCCCAACATGGCTGTTCATCAGAAAATTTCCATAATGCAAAATCAAGTGGGCTTTCTTTTGATTCGTCGACTTGAATTCTTGCTCCACTTTCAAGTTCATCTGTTTTTTTCTTTGATAGTTTGCCATAATCTAAAAATCTTGATACCCGAAAATATACTCCATTTTTTGATGTGTATGCAGATTCTTTATCTACCAATTTTTGGATTAAATCTATCATATCTTCAATATGTTCTGTAGCTTTAGGATAATTTGTCGCTCTTTTGATGTTTAATCTATCTGAATCTTCAAAATATGTCTGAATGTATTTACTTGATAGTCCGTTTGCAGACTCTCCTTGTTCTTTTGCTCTGCTGATAATTTTATCATCAACATCTGTAAAATTTTGAATAAATTCAACTAGTATGCTGTTTGCTTCAAGAAATTTTCTGAGTGTATCAAAAATTATGATAGTTCTTGCATGTCCTATATGTGATTGATCATATACTGTTACACCACAAAGGTAAATTCTAACTTTGTCTGAAAATTCCAATTCTTTTTTTGTGTTTGTTAGAGTATCAAGAATTCTAATTTGACTCATATGTTTTTCTAAAGTATCTCTGATGTTATTCGTTTGTGTTTGCTTTTTTTGTACAGTTGGTAGATTTTCTGCACTTTTTCCTCACTAATTTTTGTTGACTTGCTTATTTCATCAATAGGAAACTTCAACTCCAAAATAGAATACAGTATAATATCAATTTCTTCATACGTTGCACCAATCTCATGTTCTGCTTCATGATTTGGCCATAAGTGAGGGCTACTTTTTTTCTCTATAATTGAGTTAGAAATATCTAGATGCCGTGCCATCTCTCGAATTTGTGTTTTGTATAGTGACGCAATTGGTAACACATCTGCCGCTCCATCTCCAAATTTTGTGAAGTATCCAATACTGAATTCACTTTTGTCACTAGACCCCAAAACTAGTAAATTCTTTGCATTTCCATAATAATACAAAATATTCATTCTGATTCGTGCTCGTAGGTTTCCTAACGCTTTGTCGTTTGGCTCTAAAACTTTACTGTACTCTTTATGAATTAAATTAATATCTAATAATTTGTAATTAATTCCCAATTTATCTACAATTTGTATTGCATCATTTGTTTCAGATTCTGGTGAAATCTTTGAGTCAGGCATTATTATTGTAAGTGTCTTATCTTTTATTGCATTATTACAAAGATATGCTATCACCGCAGAATCAATTCCTCCGCTTAAGCCAAAGATTACTCCATCAGTCTTAGTTTCCAAAATTTTTTTTTCGATTTTATTTTGAATTCTGTTAATTTCATCTTCATATTTGACGCCATTAACTATGTCTTCAAGAATGTCTTGATTCACAGATTCTTCTTAAAACAATCTCATAAAAAGTCTACCAGATTATGCATCGACGTAAATGCCATCGTCTCGGACATCTACTTCATATTTTTGTAATTTAACACCTTTTAGATAATCCATTAATTCACCTGTCTTGATATTGTAATGCCAAAAATGTAGTGGACATTCTACTATGTCTCCTTCAATTTTTCCTTTTGGTGCAATTGAACCATCTTGGTGTTGGCAAATTCCATCTAATGCATGAAATCCATCTTGATTAAAAACTGCAATTTTTTTCCCATCTACTTCAACTTCTTTACTTGAACCAGATTGAATATCGCCTTTTTCAGCAACTTTAGTCCATGTCATCTAAATGATTTTGAAATAATGTTCTTTATTTACTTATTCTTGTTACCAGCTTTCGGCATATTTCTTTTGTTCTTTTGTTAAACTGTCTATCTTAACATTCATTGCTCTTAATGCGTCAACTGCAATTTGTCTATCGATTTCTTTTGGGACAATCATAGTCTTTTTACCCATCTTTTTATGATTTTTCAAGATGTACAATAATGATAATATTTGGTTTGAAAATGACTGTGCCATGACTTCTGGCGGGTGTCCTTCTGCTGCAACAAGATTTGCCAATCGTCCTTTACCGATTAAATAGATTTTTCTTCCATTTCTTAAGATACATTCGTCTAATGATGGTCTTACCTCTCTAACTGATTTTGATTTTTCTAATAGGAATTTAGTATCAATTTCTACATCAAAATGTCCCACATTTCCAACTACCGCGCCATCTTTCATAGAAAGAAGATGTTCTTTTCTAATTACGCTAGTCATTCCTGTAGTTGTAATGAAAATTTGTCCAATTTTTGCAGCTTGTGACATTGGCATTACATCAAATCCATCCATATGTGCTTCTAGTGCTTTAACCGGATCAATTTCTGTCACAATTACTTTGCCGCCCATTCCTCTGGATCTTTCAGCAACTCCTCTTCCTACCCAGCCGTATCCTACGACAACAATTTTCTTTGATGTGAATAGTAATCCCATTGCTCTTAGATAACCATCTATTGTGCTTTGACCTGTGCCGTATCTATTATCAAACATGTGTTTTGTGTCGGCATCGTTGACAATAACTACTGGATATTTTAATTTCCCTTGTTTCTCCATGGCTTGTACTCTTGTAACTCCTGCAGTGGTTTCTTCTGTAGAGCCAAGAATTTCTAATGATTTGAATTTTTTATCAAAATGTACCTTTACATTCATGTCTGCACCGTCATCACAAATTAAACTTGGTTTGTGGTTTAGTACTTGATCGAGACACCAATCGTATTCTTTGTTGGTTTGACCATTCCATGCGTAAGTGTGAATTCCTTGCGTTGCAAGATATGCTGCAATATCGTCTTGTGTTGTTAATGGATTTCCTCCGCATACTGCAACATTTGCTCCTAATTCTTTAGCACCCATTAACAAAACTGATGTTTCTTTTGTAATGTGGAGACAAAATGCAATTGTCACTCCTTTGAGTGGCTTTGATTTTTTTAATCTGGTTAATGTGTTATCTAAAATATCCATATGAGTACGAGCCCATTCGTATGAGATCTTTCCTTGTTTTGCTAATTTTGGGTTTTTCACTTTACTCATATTTTACAATCTTCCAAATCTCTTTAAAAACCATACCTTAATAGTTAAAAAATCCAAACCATCACAAATGAATAAAAAAGCAATAATCACAAGTGCCTTACCATATTCCAATGGTGAGATTCATCTAGGTCATGTTGCATCAACATATCTGCCTGCAGATGTTACGACTCGCTTTTTAAAACAAAATGGTGTTGAAGCGTATTATGTCTGTGCATCTGATGATTTTGGAACTCCTATTCTAATACAATCTGAAAAACTTGGTCAAACTCCACAAGAATATGTTGAACATTGGAATAAGCGTGACTATGAAGATTTTACTGCTTTCGATATTGCATTTGATTTTTTCTATAAGACCAGTTCATCTGAAAACATATCTTTTGTACAAGACGTATTCAAAAAACTACAAGAAAATGGCCATATTTATCAAAAAGAAATCATACAATTCTTCTGTGAAAATGATCAAAAATTTCTTCCAGATAGATTTGTAAAAGGAACTTGCCCACACTGTAATGCTGAAGATCAATATTCTGATTTATGTGAAAAATGTGGCCGCGTACCTGAGGAAATCAACAATCCTCATTGTTCAATCTGTGGTCAAACTCCTGTAAAAAAATCTACAAATCATTATTTCTTTAAACTAAAAAATTTCTCTGATTCACTTTTAGAATATTTGTCTAATGCACCACACCTTCAAAAAGATGTAAAAAAATATGTTGAAAATTGGATTAAAGAAGGATTGATTGATTGGGATATAACTCGAGATATCTCATGGGGTGTACCAATCCCTATTGAAGGATTAACAGACAAAGTATTCTATGGATGGTTTGATAATCATCTGGCATACATCTCATCCACATTAAAATTTTTAAATGAGAAAAAAATAGATGGAAAAACTTTCTGGAATGAAGCTGACATTTATCATTTTATTGGAAAAGACATTGTTTATCACCACTATCTGTTTTTACCTGCAATGAGATTGGGAATTAATAATGAATTCAAATTACCTGATTACATTCCAACTCGTGGCCACCTTACACTTGAAGGTAAAAAAATATCAAAAAGCAGGAATTGGTATATCGGTCTAAAAGATTTTCTAGAAAAATTCCCTGCTGATTATTTGAGATTTTATCTTGTTTCGATAAATCCTTACTCGCAAGATGATCTTAATTTTGACTGGGAACAATTTTCAACAAAAATTAATTCTGAATTAATTGGTAATTTGGGAAATCTAGTTAACCGTGTACTTGGATTTACAACCAAAGCTTTTGATGGTGTTGTGCCTGAACCTGAATCTTTTGATGAAAAAGATTCCGAATCTGAGAAAAAAATTAAATCTCTTGCTGATGATGTTGGAAAATTAATGCAAGAAAATCATTTGGATCGTGCATTAAAAAAGTTGATGGAATTTTCAGCTCATTATAATCAGTATTTCCAACATAAAGAACCTTGGAAAAAAGAACCTGGGACAAATGCCTGTATCTATCTATCAGTTAATGCTGTACGTTCTATTGCAATCTGTTTACATTCATTTCTGCCAAAATCATCTCAGAAAATTTGGTCACAGTTAGGACTTGAAGGAAATATTTCTGATATATCTTGGAATGAAATGTCTGAGTTGAAACTAAAAGCGGGACATAAAATTGGAACAGTTGAACCTTTATTTTCCAAAATAGAATCTTCTGACATTGAAAAAGAGCAATCCAAGTTAGGAAATTAGAATGATTGGAAAGATATTCCCAAAAATATCTACTCGAGGATATTATGATTTAAAAACTGGAAAAACTATCAAAAATACTCCTTATGATACATATCCAAAGAAAATCTTTGAAGAGATTTCTCAAAAATCTGAAATTGTAATAATGATCCATGGTTTAAGAAATAATAAATCTGGAGCTCTTGCAAAATATGTAATTGCAGAAAAACGTCTAAAATCATTGAATTACAAGTATAATGTAGTTGGATACAGCTATGATTCAAACACTGCAGGTGTACAATACAAATCAACTGCACTTTCTGCCTTAAAGGTTGGTGTATTGATTGCAAAAAAGAATGGAAGAAATCTCTCAAAATTCATAAAAGATCTAAAATCAAAAAACCATTTGATAAAAATTCGATTAATGGGCCATTCACTTGGAACCCAGGTTATACTATCTACTGTTCAGTCTCTAGCAAAAAATCCAAAAAACAAAGGAATAATTGAATCCGTACATTTCTTTGGTGCTTCTATTCCTGCAAACTCTTTAGCCATTAGAATACACGGAAACGACTTTCAAAAAGTTGTAAATAATCGAATTACAAACTATTTCAGTCCTTATGATGATGTTTTAAAAGCAGCGCATGATGAAAAATGGGTTGAATCTCCTATTGGGTATAGGGGTGCATTAGGAAAAACTTGCTCAAAATATTATCAAAAAATGGTTCGCCCACAAAACCATCGATTTGCCAGCTATGCAAAAACGATCAAAACATTTCCGTAAATTAAAAAGAGAATTTGCAAGTTTTAACACATTGCTTTTTCTTCTAAAATGAAATATTTTGCAAGTTTGAGATATGTCTCACGCTCAAAATCAGATATCTCTTCATCACTACTATAGATCCTCTCAAACCATGAAATTATATTCTCGATGTCTTTTGTAGTGAAAACTGTCATTTCTGGCATAATGACGTATAATCTAACTTGTATTTCATAATTTTAGTAAAAAATTATCTCGATCAGTGTTGCTAAAAATCTATTTTGTAAAGAATTTGGTGGAATAGAAGATCTGTTATCCTAGTCGTTTAATGATGTGATATCCGAATTGAGTTTTTACTGGGGCTGACATTTCTCCTACCTCTAAGTTGAATGCAACGTCTTCAAACTCTTTCACCATCATTCCTTTCGTGAAATATCCTAAATCTCCATCTTTCTTTTTACTGGGGCATGTAGAAATTTCTCTAGCAGCGGCACCAAATTTTTTCCCTTTCTTAATCTCTTCAAATATTTGTAAAGCCTGACTTTGTTTCTCAACTAAAATATGTGAGCATTTTACTTTCTGTGCCATTATTTCTCAAAAACCCTTTCTCTAATTTGTGGTACCCGTTTATACACCATATCTCTAATTTTTGTTTGCTCTTGTGGTGTTGGCATTTCCTTTCCGCCTTTCATTTGTGCAAGTGCTGATATTCCTCCTAACAGTACTTGACCCATTATTAATCCGAAAACATATTCTTTCGTGTCTTTAACTTTTAAAACATCATTACTAGCATTCACCTCATTTTGATAATTATCTAAATTCACTATTGCATTTTCAATAGTTTTATCAACAATTGCCTGTAATTTCTCTTCAGCGCTCATATGTTTCTCAATATTTTTGGATAAATAAGTAATTGCATCAAGATATCTTTTAATTAAACAATTCAATCATCTGATTATTGTTCAAATATTTCACGGTACAAACTGCAAATGAAGTTTTACCTCTTGTTATACAAAAATATGATAATATCAAAAAACAAAAAAATGAAATAATTAAAGCCGAACAAGAACTACAAGTTACATTATCTGATAATAATACATTTGAAAATTATGTTGTTTTAAAGCAGAAATTGAATGAAGAATTATCAAAATTTTATAAAACTATTGAAGAATTAGAAGAAACTGGTGTTGTTATGAAAGGATTGGATCAGGGTCTTTTAGATTTTCCTTCAAAAAGATTTGATGAAGAGGTGTGGCTTTGTTGGAAAGATGGTGAAACAGAAATAAAATTTTGGCATGAAAAGGATTCTGGATTCAATGGAAGAAAACCTGTAAGTGTTGATGCTGAGTCACTAATCTAATGCTCTCTGTTTGGTTACGTGCAATTCGAATAAAATTTCTACTAGCATCTGTAATTGCTGTTTCACTTGGACTTTCTCTTTCATGGTATGCAGGATATTCAATTGATGTTTTTCATGCAATACTGACATTTGCAGGTGTTATTTCTCTTCATGCTAGTGTAGATCTACTAAATGATTATTGGGATTTTAAGCGTGGAATTGATACAAAAACAAAACGAACTAAGATGAGTGGGGGCACAGGAGTTTTACCTGAAGGATTACTCAAACCAAAATCAGTATATCTTGTTGGTATTGGATTTTTAATTTTAGGTGCAATCATTGGCATCTATTTTGTTACAATATTTGGAATTACAATTGGATTGATCTTAGGCTTTGCTATTCTTTCTGTTTATTTCTATTCAACAAAGATTGTTAACTGGGGACTTGCAGAAGTATTTGTTACAATTAAGGGCACATTGATTATAATTGGAACTTATTTTATTCAAACTCAAAATATCGATGATTTTACAATTCTTGCAGGTATTGTAGTAGGAATACTTTCTTCATTAGTTTTGTTTGTAACTTCAATTCCTGATCATGATGTAGATAAAGAAAAAGGACGAAGAACATTGATAATTATTTTCGGTAAATCAAATGCAGTCAAAACTTTCTTAATTTTTCCAATACTGGTATATGGAATTATAATTTATGGGGTGGTATCCGGATTATTCCCCATTTACAGTCTAATTGTTCTTCTAGCTAAGCCATTTCTCATTTTAGCTATATTGCATTTGAAAGATTTAGAAAAATCTGAAAATATTCTAATTAGTTCAATGACCAATACTCTTTACTTTAGTAGAATTGCCGGTGCGCTTTTCATTATTTCATTTTTGATAGGATTTTAAGTAATGATTTCTGATATAATTTATAATGATTTCCGGCTTTGCAACATCTACTGGAACCAAAACCTTCTCTGAAAAGTTTCTTATCGAAAATTACAATTCAGTTCAAAATTTACATCTGTCAAATGTGGGTATTGGAACATATCTCGGTGAACCCGATTCTCAAACTGATGAAATGGTAACTGAAGCAGTAAAAAAATCAATTTTATCTGGTGTAAATGTAATTGATACTGCAATAAATTATCGCGCACAAAAATCTGAGCGAAGTATTGGAAAGGCATTATCTGAATTAATTAGTGAAAATCTGATAAAAAGAGAACAGGTATTCATCTGCACAAAAAATGGTTATGTGACTAATGATGGGGATATTCAAGAAGATTTTATGCAATATGTAATGAGGGAATTTGGTCAATCTGGAATTGTCAAAGAGGGTGATATTTCATCTGGATATCATTGCATGACTATCCCATACTTGGAGGATCAACTTGAAAGGAGTTTGAAAAATCTTGGTTTGGAATGTATTGATTTGATGTATCTTCATAATGCTGTAGAAGGTCACCCTGAAATGTCTAAAGCTGATTTTCTGGAAAACTTGAAAAAGGTTTTTGAATTTTACGAAAGCAAAAGAAAAGAAGGTAAAATTAGATTCTACGGGATGGCGACTTGGGAATGTTTTAGAGCAACTTCTGATAATGCAATGTTCTTATCATTAGAAGATGTTGTAAAAATTGCACAAGATGTGGGTGGTAATGATCATGGCTTTAGGTTCATACAACTTCCTTTTAATTTACATTTTGATCAAGCAATGATGCTAAAAAATCAAACAGTAAATGATAAACAAAAATCAATTTTAGATTCGGCTCTAGAATTGGGAATTGGTGTTTTCACAAGTGTTCCTTTAATGCAAGGTAAATTGCTGGAATGGGCAAAATCAAAACCTATCTTTGCAGATGTATCTCCTTCGGTTGGACTCTTACAATTCATTCGTTCAACTCCCGGTGTTCTTTCTCCATTAATTGGGCAAAAATCTAGCCAACATGTAGATGAAAATTTAGAAGTAATGAAAACCAAATCCCTGAGTAAATCTGAATATGATGAATTTGTTAAAAAATTAGTTTCTTAATCACACACAACATAAACCATTTTTTAATTTCTCAATTTGTATGATATAATCACAATTTTTACACACAATCCAATTTTTTGTTTTCAATAGAATTTTGAGACAGTCATATTCTGTCATGAATAACTCTTCTTTTCCACAATTATGACATATGCCCAAAAGTTTTTTCATGCATTGGATTAATTTTTTTCCATATAAGATAGTCTTATGATTTATCAGTTCTACCTCTTCAGATAAATAGAAATACATCTCCACTTGAAAAAAATTATGAAAGTTACTGATCCTGTTTGCGGTCTTGAATTTGATGAGGAATTGTCAGTCACACATGAACATAATTCTAAAAAATATCACTTTTGCTGTGATGGCTGCAAAAAAATATTTATCAAAAAACCAAAAAAATGGTCAAAAAAATCTAGATAATAGGAAATTTTCCACACATTCTACAAAATTTTGAATCTAATTTTATCTCATAATTACAATCTGGGCATTTTTTATCTGAATTTGAGTCAATAACTGAATTTGATTTCCTGAAGCATTCATAGTAGTGCAGTGATTCTTTGCTCCTGATATATACGCCATCTTTTTCTAAAATTTCTGTTCTTTTTCGTGAAAATATGTCGTCTGTAATTATTGTATTGAATAAGTTTGTGAGGTTTGCAGTTCCTGATCCATCCTGCATGGGAGATTTTTCTCTCCAAATAATATTTTTTGGAAGATTATTTTCAAATGTCTTTCTAAGAATCCATTTTCCAAATCTCTTATCTTCTTTTAGATTAATTTTCTCTGATATTGGAACTCCATCAGAAAAATTTATGACTTCTTCATCTAAAAATGGTGTCTCAACTACCATGTCTAGTGATGTGGCAATATCTTTTGATGGAAAGTGCATAATTTTTTTAATTCTTCTTAATTCTTCTTCAAGTTCTTGATCTGTTTTTTTTAAAAGAAAATTATAACCTGCAAAAACTTCGTCAGCTCCATCTCCTGTGATGACCGAATTCACTCCTTTCTCTTTTAATGAACTTAGATACATGTATGGTACAATAGAATTACGTATTTCTATATCGTTAAAATTTCCTAAAATCTTAATGGTCTCATTAATGGAATCTAACACTTCTTCCATACTTACTTGCATTAATGAAAGAGACAATCCCATGTGTTTGGCAATGATCTGTGCATAAGTGAGATCTGTTCCCAAAAAATCCTTTGTAATGATGGTCATCGCTTGTGGTTTTTGATCTTTTAGCAGATGTGCAAGTATGCTGCTATCTAATCCCCCCGATAATGCAATCCATTTTGATTCACATTCTGCAACTGAATTTTGTAAAACTACTCTACATTGATCTATTAATGATTGCATGATTTGTTTATAATGTGATTTTAAATAAAATTTGTTAATTCATTCATAGATAGTTTTAGCTAATTTCAGCGGAACTTATAAGGTAATTACATTAAGAACCCTCATGTTACTACCAGCTGAAATTGAATCAAAAACATTAATCCCTGCTCTTCGTGCAATACTTGCAAAAAATTTATCTGAAAATCATGATGTTCGCGAAGATGAGATCTCAAAAATGTTGGGTGTAACACAAGCTGCAATTAGTAATTATATCCGTGGAACTCGTGGTGATCCTGAATTAATTAAAAAACTAATTGCTGAAAAACAAGTATCTGAAATGATTGATGAGATTGCTGTTGATCTTTCTTCTGACATGGCATACTCTCCTTCTAGCCTATCAAAATTTATTGGTCTTTGTAACTACATCAAAACTAGTCTTTTAATCTGTGATATTCATCATAATCTAGAATCCGATATAGATGAAGCAATCTGTAAAGAATGTGAAAATATGCTTCTAAAAGGCCCTGGTAGTGTATACTAATCTTTTAGTATCGTGATTTCTATATTCGAGGTCATCTGTCCATCTTCTTCTGAAATTACACTATCTAGTTTGATATCTTGAATCGAAGAATTTCCTTTTAACATATTCTCTGTAACAATATTTGCCACTGCAACTGCATTTGGAATTAAATCCCCATTCGCCTTCAACACAATTCTGTTGTTAGATGATATTTCTGTTATAACATCCACTGCACTTTTCATCACTGATTCATTTTTGATCCAAAAACTATCTTTATCTGGTATGCTTTCTGATCGTTTAATTTCTTGTAATTCCATCTTAACTATAACCTCGTTGAACTTCTTTTAAATTTTATAGACGATTGATCTATTGTTTGAAATCCAATAATGGTATATTTTGATAATTTCCATTAGGTAAAACACGTCTTATTGTAATTGGTATTACTCGTTTTTCTAATTCCTTCATTGAAATGTCAAGTGAGGTTACAGCACTTACTGGTATATCTATGAATGGTGGTGCACCCAATGATAATTGTAATGCTCGCGCACCCATGATTCTTGCTTTTTCAAATCTTGTTAGTGTTGGAGGACCCATCAATATTTTACCATCAACACTCAGTTCTACTGCCTCGTGTTTTTCATCTATATCGATAATCGCACGTTGTCTGATTATCTCACATTCTTTATCTAATTGTTCCATTTCTTTGTCTGTTAATTCTATTGTAGATTTTTTGCCAGTAGAATCAATCTCATATTTGGTTTCTTTAATTTTTCTATAATTATCAATTGCCTTTTCCATTGTTGCATGAACGCTAATTTCGGCATCTGGATCAATCTCCTCGGTTTCAGGTGTGATGATTTCTTCTAATTTTGCCTCTGGTACTAATGGAGCTGGTTCCTCTTTTTCTTCAACTACATTAGGTGTTTCTTCAGGTTCTGACAAGTAACTTAATTGAAAAATGCCATTATATAATCCAAACATTTTCTTGTTGATATGGATGGAGGATCTGTCTCAAAATTGTATATAATTTTGGAAATAACTGGCAAATTCAAAATTAAATGTGAATTAAAACGTCATCTTTCTCCATCATTAGTTGGAACAATTAATCGCTCATTACCTATAACCGGAACTATTCACATGTTTGGTACTAGTGGTGTATATGTAGAATCTCATATCGAATCTGGAGGAGAACGAACTAGAAAAGAATTCAAAAAAGGTGACATTGCATTTTTATCTATAGGTCACGCGTTTTGTTTTTTTCATAACGATGCCAAAGTTGGTAAAGATCTAATTCCAATCGGAAAGATCTTAGATAATCCTGAAGATTTACTGAAAACAGAATCTGGGGATGAAGTTTCTATTTATTGTGATATTGGTTGATAAATATAGTGCCCACTAAATCCGCCAACTTTTTTCACAGTTCCTTGTACTAATGCTCTTTTAAGAAATGCATTTGCAGTTGAAATCTTTACATTTGCTTGTCTTGCTAGATCCTGAATTGTAATTACTTTTGATGATTTAATAATTTTACTTGCTTGATCCTCATTTATGAACACGTCAACATCTTTTTTCTCACTATGATCTTTCTTGTCTTTTTTTACCTTATCTTTTCCACCTTGTGATTTTTCACTTGATGAGACTGATTTGTTTTTACTTCCCATAATTGTTGAACTTTAATTCCTATTTATAAACGAACAAAAAAAATTCTTTTTTTCAACTTTATTAACAGTTGAATCGTCACTAATACATGGGTATTGTTTCAAAAGGCTCATCCTGTAATGTAGACGGATGTGATAATGATGCCGTTCGTTCTCTTAACACAAAAAAAGTTCAGGATGCAGGATTACGTCTTGATTCTACTGGCAAAAAATCTGCTTTATGTAAAGAACATTATAAAGAATGGAAAAAAGCAACAAAAGATGACCGCTCTTTAGAACGTGCCAGATATGACCGTGATTAGTTTACGGTGTGAATCCTTGATTGTTGGGTTTACAGTCAGTTAATCTGTGTAGTCTTTCACTAATTTCATCTAATTCTTTATCGGTTTGAGCTTTACTTGCAGATTCTTTTAGTGTTAGCAGCATATTCGTGTTAAATGAATTTAATGAAACAGACTCTCCTGCTAGATTCTGTTCTAGACATGCCTCAATTTCCTGCAATACTGAATTATCACTTTGAGTTTCAATTGAAATTGGAATGTCTATGGAAATCTCTGTTTGGTTAAAAAAATATGCTGAAGATGAAAACCCAATAATTGCTACTACGACAATTATTATCGGAAATATTTTCTCCATATGTAATCTCAAAAATAACGCTTTTTAATTTTTTACATACCGAATCATTTACATTGAAAAAGATTTTTCGCATTATTTATGGGTAAAAGAAAAGATGGAAAACATGCACGATTTGCAGATCAAAAGGCTGCACGAAGAAAAGCCAATAAAAAATCCTAGTCTACATTGATATCTGATTTTTTTAGAATTTCGGCAAATTTCTCAGGAATTTTTATGGCTGATTCTTGAAGTGTTTCATAATACTTACCTAGATTTTTGTAAATTCTCTTTGGCTCTCTTGGTTCTTCATTTGCAAGTGCATAAAGTGCTAAAATTGGAAATGCGATTGTTGCATCTGCATATACCGTGATTAAATTTTCATGAGAGTCTTGTACTTTTCCCCAACTCTTTCCTTCTTGTAAGGTTGCACCTGAAAGTCCTCCTGTATCTGGTCGTGCATCAGTAATTTGTACAATGTAATTCTGTCCTCCGTGTTCTTTTCTTAGAATCTGGTCTAACAACGGCCCTGTCTGCTGTGCTGTATTTTTTGGAACCCCTCCTCCTAATTCTAGGACTCCAGATTTTTTTGAATTATAAACTATGGCGGCTTGTTCAATAATTTCTCTAACAAAATCCAAGTTAAATGCCTGATTTTTTAATCTGTGAACCGCTAAATTTAGTGCAAGAGATGAATCTTTAAGAGTCGATACGTACACTGGAACATCTAAATCATAAGCTGTCGTAAGAAAACTTTTCTCAGGAAATTTTGATTTCTCTTTACTAATTCTTCCTAAAACATTGCAAAATTCTGCTGTTGTAAATGGCTCTTGTGATAATTTATCTTTGAAGATATTTTGAATAATATTGTCTTGCAATTCTAATGTCTCATAAAATTTCACATAGACATCTCTAATCCGTACAATTTCTTTTTCATATAAAATATTGTCATCAACTTGAAAATGTCCCTGTTTTACAGGTAATCCCCATGCAAAATGATCTTCATGGTATACATTTGCCCCAGTTGCTACAATCCAATCCACAAATCCTTTCTCTAGGAGTGTTTTGATTATTCCTCCAAATCCTACAGGTGTCATTGCTCCTGCTACTGTTAAACAGATTGTTGCATCTTCTGCAATCATTTTTTGGTATAGTTTTGCGGCTTCACCTAATTGCCTTGCGTTGAATCCCGAATTTGCATAAATCTCTACTAATTCTTTAACTGTTGTCTTAGAATCGAGTTTGATATGTGGTATATCCTTTCCCTCAAAATGATGATGATCCACACAAAAACTTGTATTATAAGTAAAATAAGCTTTTAGGATCTAATATTACGTGAACCATCATCGCCTTCATCTTGAACAACATATTGTTTTACTATTTTTAACACCTCATCGATTATGTCACATAGGTGTACCTCGATTTCTGTACTAAACATTAACAATCCATCCGTTCCGCATGCCATGGTGATTCTGTTTACTTTTTCATATCTGGTCATGGCATATTCTGGTTGACCAATCTCTGCTGAAAATTGCTTTCTAGTTTTCCATCTCATGATTGCTTGAGTCATTGATTTTTTTGTTTGATCCTTGTCAAAGTGTCTCTGAATTCCCCCCTGCATTTTCTCATACACATCCCCGCTATACGAATTGTACACTCCTACGTAACGGATCTTATCATTTGATTCTAACAGTTCATTACAAAGTTTTCCATAATCCATAACAAAACAGGTTCATCAGTAAATGCGTTATAAGGTTATTCATTTATTTTAATATGGTGGGTCATAATCAACGATATGAAATTTGTTGATGTCCCTGATTCACAACGAATTAACCGTGAACCTGACAATCGTATTGTAATTCTTGCAGATGGAAAAATTATGCAAGAAGATGTAATGATAAAACAAATTGAATTGTTACAATATAAGATCAAAAATGATGAAAAATTAGGTCAATATTCAATTATTACTGCATTAATTGATACCACTCAAGGTACAATAGAAATTTTATATGATGAGGGATATCGTGGAGATGATGCACTAAATGAATCTGCAAATATGTTAATACAAAATTTAGGACTATCTGGATTAATACTTCGTAGTTTAATTTCCCTCAAAAACCAACTTGAAAAAAATTGAAAAGTAAAAATTATCATTACAAATTATCTACTGACGATCACAAACCTAAATGTGCATTATGTGATGATGACAGTTCTTATTATTGTAACATGAATGATCTCTATTATTGTGAAAAACATGTTGTTGGACATGATGAAAATGAAACCTGACTGTTTAATACACAGTGATTTATCAAAAATTATTGGATGATGCCTTCCGCAATCAATGTGTAGAAAAGATTGCATCAAAAATCACAGATGAAAAAATTCCTTATGATGATCCATCTTCTGATGTCATGGAATATTTACAGAAATTTGCAATCAGTTTAGGTGTAGATATTTCAAATACTGAAGAAGTGGTAAATGAATCATTTTTATATATTGCAATGAAAAATGCTAAAGATATTGATCCTTTAACCAAAGGTGATGAATTTGGTGCAGGATTTAGTTAACTGTTTATTGATTTAATTTTTTTTATTGCTTTTTTTACCAAATCTTTTGCCACTTCATTATGCATCTCATATAGTATTAGAAAATTATAAGTGGCGTGACAGTCCTTGTATGGTATGGATGAATATGTCGATGAGAAAGCTCAAAAATGGAAAGATCTCAAATTAAAATGGTCTACTCCATCACCAATAAAATCCACGCATCAAGAAAAACCAAAATCATCATTAAATGAAAAACAAATTGAGTCTGAATCTCTCTCTGATATAGTTAATTCACTACAAAAACAACTAGATCAGAAACAAGTTACTCTAAAAGAAATTCAGTCAAAGAATTTACTTGTTGATTTGAATGAAAAGAAACAACATCTAGATAATACTATTACATCTAAAAAACACAACATCAAAGAATTAAAATTAAAACAACAAATTTTACAAAAAGAAATAATTCATGTAGTAAAAGAGATTAAAGATGAAACTGATTTAAAAACAAATGAAATGCTACACGCTAATGAACAATTATCACATTTAACAGCCGAAGAGAATGAACTTGTAGAAAAAATCTATCATGAGCAAAAATTACGAGCATCACAAGAAAAGGAACTGGAAGAATTACGTCTTGAGCGCCTAAATATTGTAAATAAAAATAAAGATACACAAAAAATACAAGAACAAATACTGCAATATCGTAATCGTTTGGATCAGATTACATCTGATCGTTCAATGTTGGAACTGGAAATTAAATCTCAGATGAATCTCTTAGAAGAAGAACACCAAAAAGAACGTGAGATTATATCTAAAATGATTAAACAACACAGGAATTAGTCGATTTTCATAACATCAATTTTTTGTCTTCAGTCATACTATGAAAGCAATGTTTGATAAATTCATTTTTCACCTAATTTGAAATTTAAGTTTACTTTTTGTAGATAGTAATACAATTGAAGAAATTGCAATAACCAGTATTAGAGATGCAACTATGCCAAATTCTGGAATGACTGCCCCTCCGGCAATCTCTATTTCAACAGTTGATTTGTTTAATGTGTTTGAACCTTGTTGTGCTGTAATTAAATAAATTCCATCTTGTTTCCACATTGGTCCACCCGTACCGATTGTTGAAGTAAATGAACCATCTGAATCAATGTTTATTTGATCAATAGAAACAATATTCCCATTTGGTGCAAGTACCATGATTGTTACGGGAATAGTGATTGATGTGGCAGATCCTGTGATGGTAATTGTCGTTGAACCCTCAACTGCATCTGCTTCAATTATCAAACCTGTTTTGTAATCTGCAGTTGACAAATCATTTTTTGTATCATCCTTCAGCAAAAATTCTTCTTTTGCTTCTTGAACTGTTTTGTATGATGGGTCTTGCACCAATTCATATGATACATTGCCAATAGGTATGGCGTTTATACTTGTAAACACATCATAATTTCCTCGTATGGACTTCCAGTTATGTGAAAAATAAAATTCATAATATCCTAGGTCATTTGTCATGACATTATGAGTAAGTGAGTCTCCTTCTGGGGTGACATGAGTTAATAATACTCTTGTTGATGAATTCCACTCAAGTTCTACATTCCCAAAAATTTTTACTAGTACATCTCCTGTTCTTTTTAGAATATACTGTTCTTCTTCAATCTCTAATGTTCCAGCTTCACTCTGTACAGCTTGTGCATATGTCACACACGGGATAATCATAATGCAACAAAGTACTGCAAGGAGCCCTCTCATATGATTGAAATGTGGAAAAACAAATTTCTTTTTGTAGATAAAATTTATGTCACTATTTGGGAAATTATATTTCATCTGAATACTCCTCATCTGATATTACATTGTAACGTCTTATTGATTCATCTAGTTCCACATTTTTCTCCCCTGCTTCATTCTTTCTTGTCTTTTTGGATTTGGATATTCTTTGTTTAGTTGATTCCGACATCTTCCTGCCTGTTCTTGACTCTGCAATCTTCTGCTTAGTCTCTTCTGTCTGTGTCTTACCTCTTCTTGCAGCTGCAATCTTTATCTTATGTTCTTCTGATAGTACTTTTCTCTTTTTCTTGTATGTACGTCTTGGTGCTGGTAGTGCTTTGAGTTGTTGCGGTGATAATGGCTCAACTAAATGTACTCTGATCTCTACTAATTGTAGTAGTATTGTCAAATTCTCTCTAATTTGTGCTTCCTCTTTTACATGCTCTAATAATTTGGAATCTAACAAATGCAATTTTTTCTGTATTACTTCTTGAGTTTGCAATGTCTGTAATAGTTCGATTAGTTCAGACTTTTCTTCAACTAGTTCTGGCAGTTTAATTGATGGTGGTAGTGCCTCTGGTATTGATGGTGGTCTGATTAACTCATCTTTAGTCTCAAATAGTAATTGTGATGAAACAATCTCTTTACGTAGACGTCTTCTAACACTTACTGCTAGTAGTAATCCAATTGCCAATAATAACAACAATAGGATTACTGCGAATTGTATTGTGAGTGGTTGTTCTTGTAATGTCTGTGAAGTACATTTACCATCAACTAAACTTGTTCCAATTGGGCATTGTTTGTCTGTAATGAAGTCATCTGGCTTTTGGAATTCTTTCGGAGATGTGGTTATTACTGGTTGTTTTACATCTTCATCTGGCCGAATAATTGTAGTGCCTGCCGAAATTGTAGTAATCACTGGGGCGGCTTCTATTACTATTGATTTTATGAATGCTGTAGCAGATACTTGCAGTGGACCTCTGTCTGCCAATAATTGCACTTCATATGTTGCCTGATTTAGTATTGGATGTGATGCAATCTTTGTTGCTGTTCCAAATCCTGTTGATGTTTTAATTACTACATCCATCACCTCGTATTCTGGAGCTACTACAACTCTTACAATATCTGCATTAGTATCATATCTAACTTCCATGATCTTAAATGGTGGATATCCTGACTTGTCGCCTCCTTCACTACTAACTACTACACCACCACTTCCACCACCACCACCCCCCCCACCGCTGCCACCAGTACTAGATCCGCCAGTTGAAACCGTACCGGTTTGTGTTCCAACTGTAAATGGTGAAAGTGATGTAACTATTCCTGACACTTTGTTGTTTATCTGATCAATTGTTATGTTCTCAACTGTAACCCATTGCCCTGCTGTATAATGCAGTAAAACTACATTATCTTCAGGTATTCCGGCAAGTGCTGTTTCATCATATGGTAAAGTGACGGTCATCTGACCTGTTGCTTCTGCTGTTGATACTGATACATCAATTATAGAGCCAACGTTTTCAAAAATACCTGTACCTGATGTCATAGCCCGTTTTCCTTCAGCAGAGCCTGGGGACGTTCCTGGAACTGTTACAGGATCTTGTAGGTCAACGCTAACTTTGCCATCCTTTGCTACAGTATCAAAGGCCATCTCAAATCCAAGACCTGGGTTTGCAAATGTACTGTTGGATGCAGTGATGTAGTTTATGACAGGAGCTGGGTCTACACCTGGAAGTAACAACTCACCTGGCGCTAAGTATGCAGATGAGTCTGGTATACAATCTGCGTCTGTGCATGTAATTGGTGTTAGCAACATTCCATATGGTGCTGCTACAAATGCTGGTAATTCTAGATCTGGACTAAATATTGTACCTGTTGGTAATGCAAGTCCTGGGTCCATGTCCACACCTTCTTCAAATGTTGGTGGTTCATCCCACATTATTCCTGGCTTAATCTTCTGTCCTGATGGGAAAACTGGGTCTCCAGCAAAGAAGACACCTTCGTCAAATGTGAATGTCTTTCCTAGCATGTCAGTTTTGGAAAAACCATCTGCAAATTCTATCATTGGTGGGAATCTGGTATCTGCATGGAATTTTACACCTGGCTCAAACAAGTAGTGTTCATCGTTCACGCCATCATTATCTGCGTCTGAGAACATGTCATCGTAGTCAAACGCATCACCAAATATGGTGCCAGGAGGAATTGCAAGTGGTGGAAGATAGACCTCGCCATCTATCACAACAGGCGGTGGCATAAAGAAATCTACATCTCCCTTAAACTCGAGTGCTTTATCTTTCATGTCGTGGTAATCAAATAGTCCCTGAAATTCTACGTCACCCTCAAAGTCCTGGCCTACTCTGAAATCCATTGTTCCAGCAAACTCTACCTCACCCATAAAGTCATGAATGTGATCTTCAAAGTCCTGACCTGCAGCGAATTTTATTGGTTTTCCTACTTCACCTTGGAATTTAGTGACGCCGCCCAGTTTCACTGCTCCTTTGAATTCTGCACCAGCTCCTATCTCTTCACCATCACAAAAGATGGTATTGTTGCCAAATTCTAAATCTTTTTTGTTAAAGTCAAAGTCAAGTGAAAATGTTTGACCTGTTCCAAATTTCATGCGGTCTCCAAACTTTTGTCCTTCTCCAAACACTTGTGCAGAACTAAATTCTTGCCCTTCTGCAAATTCTGTTCCTTTAGCAAATGTATTTTGTCCAACAAATGTTTGTGTACCTGCAGTAAAGTTAGCCGATGCTCCAAACATTCGTGCCTTGCCAAAGTTTGTATCGTGACCAAAGTCAATTCCTAATCCTCCGAAATCATAGTCTTCATTATCATCAAATGTTTGTCCTCTTGCAAACTTTGTATCTGCAGCAAATTCTTGTCCACCTGCAAAATCAGCAGTTCCTATGAAATGTGTTCCTGCACCAAATGTTTGTACATTGGTACCAAAGTTTTGATCTCCATTAAATTTAGTATTAGCGCTGAATGTATTTTGTCCAGTAAATTCTTGTGTACCCACAAACTCTGCTCCTACTCCAAAGGTCTCTTCATTCTTGAATGTTGATCCACCGAACTTGATTCCTTCACCGGTAAAGTTTACGTCATCATCGAATTCTTGTCCATCTACAAATTCTGTATTGTCCCCAAACGTCTGACCTGCTCCAAAGTCTTTTGTACCATCAAACTTCATATCATCGGCATATTGTGTTCCTTCTGCATCATAGTCAAAGTTCTGTTCAAATGGTGGAGGACCCATTTTCTGTTCATCTTCTTCATCGATGTATCCATCATAATCATTGTCCACAAAGTCACTTCCCCACCATACATCCGGATCAGGCATTTTCACTTCTTGTGTTTGAATGGATTTGGAAACTGACCATCCAAGTCCTGGATTGGTTCCAATATCATCATTTGGTCCTACCATATTTTTCGCACGAACTTGGAAATCAAATTTGGAATCTGATGGCAATGCCATAACTTGTATTTCATGCCAGACTTCGCCTCCTCTTACTGATGTGATTTCTATTCCTGGATACTGTTGCCATGGTCCTGCGGGTTGTGCTGGGGATATGGATGGGTCTGCAGAAGTTCTCATTCTTACCTGATATTCCATTATGTCTGAGCCGCCATCTTTTGGTGCTTTCCATTCAAGTAGAACCTTGTTTTCTTGAGGTATTGCGAATAAGACTTTGATCTGTTTTGGTGTAGTTTCTCCAGGTTTTGCCCATCTAATTTGTGATTCTTCTGTTGGACATGCTGTTTCAGAACTAATTGGCTGCACCTTTACAAATGTAGGTTCAAAGGCTGTAAATCCTTCAACGTTAATTGTCGTGATAGTTGACAATCCGTCATCATACAAAGTCCATGGACCTAGTACACTAGTTCCATAATAAACCAGATAATCCGAAACAATCGTTGGATTAGATGGTGTCCATTCCACAGTTAATTTTTCTGGTTTTTGTGTTACTGTAATTGTTGGTACATTTGCAGTTGAAATTCCAGGAGTCATCTCTACGGGTGCAGAGAATTGTCCGCTACCAAGATTGTTAACTGCTTGTACTCTAAATTGTGCTTCATCACCATTTGCAATACATGGCGCAGGCATCAGAGGACATCCGTTGTAGTTAGCTAATACTGTGTATGCGTTTATGGCATTATTACCATCATTAATTGTAACCCATGTTGAACCGTCATCCATGCTGTGTTGAATTACATAATCTGTGATTGTGTTTACTCGTGGATCAACTGGCTTTGTCCATGATAAGACAACTTCATCGTTTCCAGGTGCTGCAGCAAGTGTTGGTGCAGTTGGATTTCTTCCTATCGAAACTGTATCGCTAAATGATATCGATTCTGAAAGTTTTGGTGGATACTTAAGTTCGGATTCATCAGTAAGTGATAATGATTCTGATAGTGATTGAGTGATTGCTCTACTCACTCCAACACTGTCTGTTAGTGCAATAGACTCTGAAAGTGATTTGGTGACTGTTTTACCTACAACAATCCACTCACCAGAAGTGTAATCAGGCGAGATGGTAAATGTAGAGATGAAGCCATCACCATCCGTACCAGCATATGCTAACGCAACTGTGTTAGAATCAACTTTGATTAGGGATCTGTGTTTACTTAATGACGTATCATGCTCTAAATTATTTCCCTGATTTGCTGTCCTTAATCCTGTAATAGTACCGTCACTATCAATTGTAAATGTAGAGATGAAACCATTATTGGCACCCATACCGCCGCCACCCTCATACGCTAACGCAAATGTATCTGAATCAACTTTGACTAGAGAGTTATCTTTACTATAGCCATCAAATGCATTATCCCCTGAAAAATGCTCTAAACTACCTGCCTCTGATATTTCATCTGACGAATTAATTGTAAATGTCTTGATGACACCATTTCTTGCAGTTATCACGCCAGGATCTTCCTCGTAGCTTTGATACGCTAACGCAACTGTATCTGAATCTACTTGCACTAGAAAATGATCTGAACCAGCTGTTGTGTCAAACTCGTAAGTACTCTTTTTAGTAATGTCTCCATTCTCTGCAATTGAATATGTCCTGAGATAACCATCTCCGCCTGAACCACTGTATGCTCTTGCAACTGTGTCTGAATCAACTTTAACTAGAGATTGAAGTACTCTGTCGTTACTGTTATCAGCATCTCTATGCAAACTATCTAATTCTGTTATGGTGGCACCATCTGATGAAATCGTAAAAGTGGTAATTCCTAGACTACGTCCATTACGTTCATAAGATAATGCGTATGTGTCGTCATTTACATGAACTAGAGAGTTAACCGAACCCTCATTTCTATCGTGAATCAAGTTTGCAGAAGCTGACTCAAAGGCTGAATGATTTTGTATTCTTATTGGAGTAATAATACCATCACTATCAATTGTAAATGTAGAGATCATACCTTGGGGTCTGCCTGCAGACCCACCTTGTTCACCACCATACGCTAACGCAAATGTATCTGAATCTACCTTGATTAGAGAATTATCCCAACCAAAGTCATCATCATGTTCTATACTATCTACTTCTGTAATGGTAGTGCCATCAGACGAGATGTTAAATGTAGAAATGAAACCAGCAGAACCAGTACCTCGATACGCTAATGCGTATGTATCTGAATCAACTTGCACTAGGGAGTTGTATTGACCCTTATCATCATCATACTCAAAATTGTTTCCTTCAGATTGTGCTCTTACTGCAGTGATGTCTCCTTCAGGTACAGGTGGGCTAAAACCAATCAGCTGTACAGATTCTGATAATTTCTTATCAACTGCCTTTGAAATATTATCATCTAACGATATTATTTCTGATAGTTTGATAATAGTATCTTTGGAGAGACTATCAGTTAGTGATGTTGTTTCTGAGAGTGAAACTATTCTTGATTTTATTGTAGAACTATCATCCGTTAATGATACAGATTCTGATAATTTCTCTTCAACTGCCTTTGAAACACTATCATCTAACAAAATTGTCTCTGTTAGCGATTGAGTGACTGTTTTACCTATCAAATTACTATCTGCCATTGTTATTGACTCTGATAATGAAACACCTACAGTCTTGGTGAAACTATCTGTCAGTGCAATAGACTCTGATAGTGATTGAGTGATTGCTATGCCTGCAGATATACTATCTGCTAACGATATTGTCTCTGATAGATCAACGGTAACTTTCTTTGTAATGCCATCTGTCAGTGCAATAGACTCTGATAGATTAGTAACTATTTCTTTGACAGCACTATCTGTAAATGAAATTGTTTCTGAGAGTGAAATTATTCTTGATTTTATTGTAGAACTATCATCCGTTAATGATACAGATTCTAATAATTTCTTATCAACTGCCTTTGAAACACTATCATCTAACAAAATTGTCTCTGTTAGCGATTGAGTGACTGTTTTTCCTA